>NZ_JBFAAH010000014.1:0-149876 GCF_040639635.1 Promicromonospora sp. NPDC023805
TTGGCATTGACTATCAAGCACACTGTTGAGTTCTCAAACAACCGACGCACACCGTCAGAGCTGCAATCTTTCCGATCGCTTCCCTGTCCGGGGCAACTTCTCTAACTTACCAGACTCTGATCCGCCTCGCAAACTCGCTGATCCTGTTGGACCCGCATGCTCTACAAGAGAGGATCCACATCCGATATCCCGCAAGGCAATTTGAACTGCCCTGCATCAGAGTTGGGATCCAGCCCCGGCGCGGCCACCCGGGCCGTTTCCGGCCCCGTGTCCGTCGGCCCGTCGGGCTGACATCCAGAACAGTACGTCAGGTCCTGGGGTGCGTCAAAGCCGAGGCCGGTGACGGCGGACACAGAAGCGCTGTTCACCGGCTGTTTTTCCAAGAGCACCTCAGGTCCGAGGGGTCCGCAGCCATGCAGGACGGCCTCAGCCGCGCCCTGGAGCGGCAGATTGGCCGTGACCAGACCAAGAACTCACCTCGTCGGCCATGTAAACGTAATCTTTCATTCAGATTTCGTCATGGTGCCGAGCGGCCGTCGTACCGGTGCCGGTACTAGCCCTGACTGGAAGCCAGTCCCAGCCCCAGCATCTCCTCGAGCTGCCCGTGCGAGACCCCGAAGGCTTCGACGAGGCGTGCCTCGCCGTCGAGTGCGGGCCCGACGTCGATCACCGCGACGGCGCTGTAGATCCGCGACACGCAGCCGACACCCGTGAGTGGGAGCGTGCACTCGCGCACGAGCTTGGGCCGGCCGTCCTTGGTCAGCAGCTTCATCATGACGACGCTCCGCTTGGCGCCCACGGCAAGGTCCATCGCCCCGCCCACTGCGGGTACGGCCCCGGGACTGCCTGTCGACCAGTTCGCCAGGTCGCCCGACGTCGACACCTGGAAGGCGCCCAGTACACAGACGTCGATGTGTCCGCCGCGCATCATGGCGAACGAGTCCGCCTGGTGGAAGTACGCGGCACCGGCCAGCTCGGTGACGGGGACCTTGCCCGCATTGATCAGCTCCGGGTCCACGAGGTCCGCCCGCGGCGACGGTCCCATGCCGAGCAGCCCGTTCTCCGTGTGCAGGGTGATGCCGGAGTCGGCCGGCAGATGGTCGGCCACCAGCGTGGGCAGGCCGATCCCCAGATTCACGTACGAGCCGGGCCGGATGTCCGCGGCCACGCGCGCCGCGAGCTGCGCCGTGGACAGCGGTGCCGTGCCGCGCGAGCCCGCCGTCATCGTCTCCGCGCTCACGATGCGGCTCCTCGTTCTGCGGGCTGCGCGCCCGCGAGTGTGGTCGCGCCGTCGATCTCCACCACGGCGTCGACATAGATGCCGGGGGTCACCACCGTCTCCGGGTCGATCGATCCGACCGGAACCACCTCCGTCACCTGCGCCACCGTCCGTCGCGCGGCGGTGGCCATGACCGGCCCGAAGTTCCTGGCCGTCTTGCGGTAGACGAGGTTGCCCGCGCCGTCGGCCCGGAATGCCTTGACCAGGGCGAGGTCAGCGTGGATCGGTGACTCGAAGACCATCGGGACGCCGTCGACCACGCGCGTCTCCTTACCCTCTGCCAGCGGGGTCCCGAAGCCGGTCGGGGTGAAGAAGCCACCCAGGCCGGCGCCGGCCGAGCGGATCCGCTCGGCGAGATTGCCCTGCGGGACCAGCTCGAGCTCGACCCGGCCGGCACGATAGGCCTCGTCGAAGTGCCACGAGTCCACCTGCCGGGGGAACGAGCACACGATCCGGCGGACGCGGCCCAGGTGGATGAGGCGAGCCAGGGCGTCCTCCCCGTTGCCGGCGTTGTTTGAGACGACGACGAGATCGCCGGCGCCCTGCGCCAGGAGCGCCTCGATGAGCTCGACCGGCTGACCGGCGGGCCCGAACCCACCGATCATCACCGTCGAACCATCGGCGACGTCGCCCACTGCTTCCAGGGCGGTCCGCGCGAGCTGGACGGTCATGCGGAGGCCCGGACGTTCTCCAGCACCACTGCCATGCCCTGTCCCACGCCGATACAGATCGCCGCGACGCCCCACCGCTGGTCCTCCGCGACGAGCCGACGCGCGAGCGTCCCCAGGATCCGGGTGCCCGAGGCACCGAGCGGATGGCCGAGCGCCGTCGCGCCGCCCCATGCGTTGACGATGTCTAGGTCCACGCCCCAGGCATCGACGCAGGCGAGCGACTGAGCGGCGAACGCCTCGTTGAGCTCGACGGCGCCGACATCGGCCCATGCGATACCGCTCTTCGACAGCGCGCGGTCGACGGCTTCCACAGGGGCATACCCGAAGTACTGCGGCTCGTTGGCGACCGACGCACGGCCAGCGATACGGGCGAGCGGTTCCAGGCCGGTGCGGTCGGCCGCCGACTCCGAGCCGATCAGTGCGGAGCTGGCGCCGTCCGTCAGCGGCGAGGCGTTCCCCGCGGTGATGGTGCCGCCCTCCGCGCGGAACGACGGCTTCAGGGCGGCCAGCTGCTCCAAGGTGCCGCCCGGGCGGACGGGTTCGTCCCGCAGCAGACCGGTATCGGGGTACGCGGTGACGAGGTCGTCGTACCGGCCGGCCTCCCAGGCCTCGTGCGCCAGCCGGTGGCTGCGCAGGGCGAACTCGTCCTGGCGCTCTCGCGTGACGTCGTACTTCTCCCGCAGGCGTTCGGTGGCCTCGCCGAGGGACACGGTCCATTCGGGCCGCATCCGCGCGTTGACCAGCCGCCAGCCCAGCGTGGTCGAGACGAGCTCATCGTTGCCCGCCGGATAGGCACGCTCGGGCTTGCGCATCACCCAGGGCGCGCGGCTCATCGACTCGACCCCGCCGGCAACGACCACGTCGGCGTCGCCCGCCTCCACCGCGCGGGCCGCCTGGACGACTGCCTCGAGCGACGAGCCGCACAGCCGGTTCACGGTGGCCCCGGGAACCGTCAGGGGTAGCCCGGCGAGCAGGACCGCCATGCGCGCCACGTTCCGGTTCTCCTCGCCGGCGCCGTTCGCGTTGCCCAGGATGACGTCGTCGATCCGGGCCGGATCCAAGCCGGGCGCCCGGCGCGTCTGCTCCCCCACCACGAAGGCCGCGAGATCGTCCGGGCGGATCGCCGCCAGCGCCCCGCCGTAACGGCCGAACGGAGTGCGCACCGCGTCATAGACGTATGCGTGTCTCATCGATCCAGACCCCTGTCTGTTCGCTGTGCGCACACAAGTTCCATATGCGCACACTCACGCTAGCAGTCGGGCTCAGCTCCGGGTACGGGCCAGATCCGCCTCGATCTCGCGGGCCGCGCGCAGCAGCGCCGGGAGTATCTCGGTGGCCATCTGCTCGACCGGCCCGCGACGGACAGGTGCGGAGACGTTGACGGCGGCGACCACCCGGCCCGTCCCGTCCCGCAGGGGTGCGGCGACGGAGCGCAGGCCCTCCTCGAGCTCCTGGTCGACGAGCGCCCAGCCCTGCTCCCGGACGGTGGCCAGCTCGGCACGCAGCACTCCCTTGTCCGTGATCGTGCGCGGGGTGAGCGGCGCGAGGGTGACGGCGGCCAGGAGGGCCTCACGTTCGCCGTCCGGCACGTGCGCCAATACCGCGCGCCCCATCGAGGTCGCGACCGCCGGGAACCTCGTACCGATCTGGATCGCCGCGGACATGATGCGGTGGGTTGCCACGCGGGCCACGTACACGATGTCGGAGCCGTCGAGCACCGCCACCGACGACGACTCCCCGACGTCCTCCGCCAGCTGCTCCAGGTGGGGCTGCGCCACCTCCGGCAGCGACAGGCTGGACAGGTACGCGTACCCCAGCTCGAGCACCTGGGGGCGCAGCGCGAACACCCGCCCGTCGGTCACCACGTACCCGAGCTCGACCAGGGTGTGGAGGAAGCGCCGCGCGGACGCCCGGCTCAGCTCGGCCTCGCGGGCGACCTCGCTCAAGGTCATCCGGGCACGGTCCGCGCCGAACGCACGGATCACAGCCAGGCCGCGCTCCAGCGACTGCACGAACTCGCCCGACCTGGTGCCGGCGTCGTGCACGATCTCCCTCATCCGAGGTCCTCCCTGCCAGCGCGCACGTCCGCTTCGCATCCTCGGCCGGGTCTCCGGCCGCTCCAGCTCGCACACGTGCGACCGGGGGGGGGTGCGTCACCTGGGCAGCACGCCCGCCCGGAACTTCCCAGGGCCGACGCCGGAACGCATCGTTGAGCTCCGACGTCCGCCCTGGCGACTCTCCGAACGGGTGTGCCGCACGTGAACGTAGCGACAGCCGCAGGCCAGGTCAACAGTCGAGTGGCCTGGGTCACAACCGTGACCCGATCGGGATATGCGGGCTGCGTACGACTAACGGGCGGGCGGGCAGGGCCGCGACGGTGTCAGGGCAGCGACCACGTCTTCCGTCGATCCTCCGGAGCAGGCCAGCTCCACGATCCGCCGGGCGACGTCCCGCACGGCGACGTTCGTGTCGTTGGAGATGCTGCGCATCCGCCCGAACGCCTCTTCGGCGTCGACGTTCAGGGCGAAGGCGATGACGCCCTTGGCCTGCTCGATGGACGCCCGCGTTGCCGCTGACGCGCGGATCGACTCGTTCGCAACCTCGTTCGCATGCGCCTTGACCGCAGCGGTCACATCAACGAAGTAGCCGACGAGTGCGCCGACCTGGCGCGTGTCAGGGTCACGGCTGCCCTGTCCGACGACAGTCAGCGTCCGCTCGCGCCCCCGGGCATCCATGATGCGGTGGACGCTGCTGAACGGCTTGCCCGTCACCGCGGCATTCGCCAGAACACGTGACACACGGGCACGGTCGTTGGGGTGCTTGTGGGCGAGGATGAGAGCCGTGGTCACGACCACCTCACCGGGCTCGAAGCCGTGGATCTGGAACGTCTCGTCCGACCACCACCACACTTGCGTGGCCAGGTCGTAGCGGTAGCGCCCTACTACGTGGTTCAGCCCGAGCGTGAGAGCACGCTCGATCTCCAAAGGCTCAGCGGTCATCTATGCATCCTTTTGCGCATGGTGCGCCGATGAGCCGCGGCCTGACTCACTCCGAGCGTAGCGGCTAATCCACCCTCACCGGAACCCGAGGAGAAAATTAGTGCCCTACCGCTGGAACGACGAGGCCCCGGTCAGCGTCTCCGCTGGCCGGGGCCTCGTTCCTGCTGTGCGCCCGAAGGGATTCGAACCCCCAACCTTCTGATCTGTCGCCTCTACAGGTCCTCCTGGAGGGCCTCGCGGCGATCGCCATGACGAGCTGCTTCGAGTGCCGCGAGCTCGGCTGCGGCGGCGAGCTCACGTGCGACTGCGGGTGCCACGAGCAGTACGACGACCTGGTCGACGGCGATGCGTTCACCCTCGGGTGCGGCGTCGACCACAACCGCGTCACGGAGTGCGACGAGTGCGACCAGTGCATCGCCTGCCACGAGTGCCGCTGCTACGACTCCAACTGGTGGGAGCGCGTCGACGGCGCACCGACGGCGGTCGCGGCATGGGAGCTGGCAGCGTGAGCGCCCGCCGGAGTCCGATCGAGAGCGGCGCGCGCTCGCTCGCCGCGTCGGCGCTCGCCACCTCGCGCAAGCGGGCCGCGACGGTGCACGACGCGTTCATGGAGGCAGTGAAGAGCCTGGAGACCCGCACCACCTGGGCCGTCCAGCGCGACGACATCCCGCAGGCCCGACGCCTGGCCCGCGCGGTCGAGCTCCTGGACGAGTCGCTGACCAGGCTGATCGCGCGGGAGCAGCGCGCGACCGCGCGGGAGCTCGCACGGGCCGGGCTCACGTCCGGCGTCCGCGTGCGGGTCGTGCGCCACGGCTACAGCGCCCAGGCGGCGCCGATCGGCACGGTCGTGACCCTGGACGGCGGCATCCGGCACCGCTACCTCTGGAGCCACGCCGACGACGGCCAGAAGTACCTGGTGCACTCCCGTGACATCGAGCTCGTCGACGAGGGCACGGCGGTGGCGGCATGAGCGCCCGCCAGAGCCCCGTGGAGCGGGACGCCCGCACGTACGCGACCACCTGGCTCCTCGTCGAGCGGGGACGCCGCGAGGACCGGAAGGCGTTCGAGCTGCTGGACGCCACGGCGGACAGCCTGGCGTGCCGTGCTGCGCGGGCGGTGCTGCGCGGTGACATGCCGGAGGCTCGCCGCTACGCGACCGCGTACCAGCTCGTCGCCGACTCGCGCGACCGGCTGGCCGCACGCAAGTCCCGGGAGCGCCACGCGAGGAACGCGGCCGAGGCGGCAGCGCACGGGATCGCCGCCGGCGACGTCGTGCGGGGCGTGAGCAGGACCGGTCGCCTGCCAGTCGGGACCGAGTGCACCATCGACGACGTCTCCGGCAACCTCCTGTGGGCAACGATCGACGGCGAGCGCCACGTCGTGTGGGCTGAGGACGTCGAGCGTGTCCCGATTCCGGAATCCGGAATCGAGGATGTCCAGGTCGGCGACGACGTCCTGACCCCGAGCAGGGGGCCCGGCGTCGTCGAGCACGTCGACGTCGTGTCCGGCGTGACGGTCCGCGTCCACGGCGAGACGTGGCGGTACTGGCCCGGGCAGCTCACCCGGTACTCGCCGGCCGCTGTCGGCGACAAGCTGGTCGTGCGCGGCATCGGGGCCCAGGCGACCGTCCTGGGCCGCGAGGACGTCGGCTACTCCGTCCGGTACGACGACGCCCCTGACGTCCTGCTGTGCCCGTTCAGCGCCGTCGTGCAGGTCCTCCCCCAGGCGGTGGCGGCATGAGCGCGCTCGAGCGGCGCGACGTCGTGCGCGTCGTCGCCGAGAAGCTGCCCAACGGCGCGCCTCACCCGCTCTTGGGCGAGACGGGCGTCGTGCTCACGACGGCCGGGCCCGGGATCTTCCCTGTCCATGTGCGTGTCGACGGTCACCCGGGCGGGGCAGTCACGTTCAGCCCCGACGAGCTCGCGCGCGTGGAGGTGCCGGCATGAGCGCGCTCGAGCGTGGCGTCCTCGTCAGAGCACGGCGTCCACGCGGACGAGACGGCGGTCCCGGCGTGACCCGCCGGATCTGCTCCGGGTGCGGGCACACGATCGTGCGGCCCACCGACGCCGTCGGCGCCGTCCTGGGCCGCGACATGGGCCAGCACACCGCCCACCACATCCAGCGCGGCGAGGCGTCCCGGTGGGTCGTGACCACGTCCGAGACGCGGCCGCTCCTGCGCGCGGTCGCCGCGCTCCTGGCGAGCGTCGTGGCAGCGCTCGCGACGGCGACGGAGGCCGCGTACCGGATGTGCGTCAACGCACCCTTTACAGGGCGTCGCGGCGTCTGCGCTGGTGAGACAGCCGGGGGAGTGCCCGTTTCAGAGGGTGAAATAACGATTCGGGCGTTTAAGTGAGTACCGGGCCGTTTGCAACGTATGACGTTTTCATGACACAGCGATGGGAAACGCATACGACGGACTGGACATTGTGGCTGCGCGCCCTCGGGCGGGCATCCAGCACGATCGCGACGCGAGTCGAGCACATCCGATGGCTCGCGCGTGACACCAAGGCCGACGACCCCTGGTCACTCACGACTAGCGACCTGGTGGCTTGGCTCGGTTCCCACGAGTGGGCCCGCGAGACACGCCGCGGCGTCCGAGCCAGCCTCAGAGGCTTCTGGCGCTGGGGCATCGTCGACGGGCGAGCCGTCGACGACCCGACGGCGGTCCTCCCGGCCCCACGGCCGTCGGTGCCGGCGCCGCACCCGACGCCCGAACGTGTGTACGAGACGGCGTTGTTCCACGCGCCGCCGGCCGCGCGGCTCATGCTGCGCCTCGCAGCCGAGGCCGGTCTACGCCGTGCCGAGGTCGCCCAGGTCCACGCCCGGGACGTCCACGAGACGTCCGGCGGGTGGAGCCTCACCGTCCACGGGAAGGGCGGCAAGGAGCGCCAGGTACCGATCCCGCCGGGTCTGGCATGGGACATCCGGACGAAGTGCCAGGGCGGGTTCGCCTTTCCGGGAAGCATCCAGGGACACGTGTCGCCGCAATGGGTCGGGGTGCGGATCAGCCGGCTCCTGCCGGACGGGATGAGCATCCACGGGCTGCGGCATCGATTCGGGTCCGTGGCGTACGCGCTGTCCAACGATCTCCTGGGCATCCAGCAGCTCCTAGGACACGCCTCCCCCACCACGACCCAGATCTACGTCCTGATCCCGGACGAGCGTCTGCGGACGATCGTGGACGCCGTCGCGGGACAGCGCGTCGCGCAGGCCATCAAGGCGAACGCCCGGGCACCCGGCGGGAGATAGCAGGTCAGCCCGTCCGGGACGTCCACACGACGTCCCGGACGGGCTTTCCTGTCCCCGGACCGACGTCCAGGATCGGGGTCTAACCGACCATCACCAGCGGCCGCTCAGCAGCACGACCAGGATCCAGGAGGACAGGCCCCGGACACCGTCTCAGGACGGCGTCCGGGGCCTGTCCCGTTTCCGTCCTGCCCGATCCCGGCCCCGCGGGACGTCCAGGACGGGCGTCCTGGGCCCAGGACCGGACAGCGGACGCCAGGACACTCGGCGTCCCGGGCTGGACGGGACGCCGTCCTGTCCCGGCACTCGTCTCGGACCGGATGCCGCACCCGGACGCTCACGGGTGGACGCGGGAAGGACGTCCGGGACGGCGCCGTCCTACGGGGGATCGCACGTACACGCGTCCTGCCTACGCCGGCTCGGCGGGACGCGGGTCCAGCACGGCGTAGCGGGCAGGATCGGCCACCAGGGCGAGCGAAGCCCGGACCGCGGCGTCCTTCGACTCGAGCAGCTTGTGCAGGGCGACCACGGTCTGAGGAGCCGCGGGCAGGCGGCCGGCGAGCTCGTGCGCCAGGGCGTGGAACATCCGCGACGTGTCGCGCAGCTCGCCGGGGCGCAGGTGCTCGAACTCGAAGAACCGCAGGACGTCCTCGACGTCGGAGAGGTGCCCCATCACGCGTCCCGGCGGGCGTCCATCAGCGTCCCGTCCTCGGTGACCGCGGCGGCTGCCGCGTCCCGGGGCCAGCCGGCGCCGACGAGGGTGGCGATCGTCCTGGCTTGCGCTTCCTGGACGTGCGCGGCGTCCAGGACGTCGAGCTCGGCGGGAGGCCGTGGCTGGTCGGTACGCGTCGGCCGGTACGCGAAGCCCAGGACACCGACGATGAACAGCGCCGCGGCCACGACGTCGGCCGCCGTGGCGTCGACGCGGGCGTCGAGCTCGGGCCACCAGACCGCCACGACACGCTGCGTGGCGAACGCGAGCAGCGCGATGCCCACGGCGGCCGCGTAGACGACAGTGCGCACCTTGCGCGGAATGATCTCGGCGATCTCCGCGAGCGCCGCGCGGAACTGGGGGTTCAGGTTGGCCATTGTGGTGGTCCTTTCGGTTGAGGTCCCTGGCGCAGTGCGCGCCCGGGGCCGGAGGCGGGGAGATCTCGCCGTGTCAGCGGCCGTAGGCCTTCCTCACGAGCCGCCAGGCCTTGTCGGTGGCCGGGCCCCACACGCCGTCGTCGCGGACGCCCAGGGCGCGCTGCGCGTCCTGGACGGCGTCGTCGTGGGCTGAACGGGACGCGCCCCCCCACTTGCCGTCCTGGCGTGCCCCTACGACGTCCTGCGTGAACTGGGCGCCGTACGGGTGGCGTCCGCCACCATGCGCGGACGACGCTGCGAGCGCGTAGAGGCGCTTGTCGGTGTTCGGGCCGTAGAGGTTGTCGCGGTCGGCGCCGTCCAGGTGGACGGCGCCCTGCAGGGCCCACACCTTGGCGTCGCCGCGGGTCGAGCGGACGTTGCCGGCGCCGTAGTTGGACCACTCGCCGACGTCGACGTGGAGGTGGCCCTGGTGGTTGCGGGCGACGCCGACGACGCCGTCGCGAGCGAAGATCACGGCCAGGCCGAACGAGCGGGCGACGGTCATCGCGTGGATGAGGTCGACGCGCTCGCGCGGACCGTTCTTGTTGATGTCGGCGGCCAGGCCGTCGAGGTGCCATGAGCCGGCGGTGTGCACGGCGGCGGTGACGCCGCCGTAGGCCGGGTGCTCCCCGACGTGGTAGCCGGCGGCCTTCGCCCAGGCCATGAACCGGTTGAGTGAGCTGGTGGGGGTGACCTGCTTCGAGAGCGCCATCAGATGCCCTTTCGGGGGTGCGGTTGGTGATCGTCACGGGGCCGAGGCCTGCTATCTCCGTGTCCTGGCGAGGGTCACGGCCACGGACAGCAGCGCGGCTATGGCTGCGAAGCTGGCGGCGTCGCGACGGGCGCGCCACCGGCGCGTGGGCTCGGCGTCGATGTGCTCGGCGAGCATCTTCCGCAGGTCGTCCTGCCCCTGTTCGGTGCGGTCGACGGCGTCTTTCAGGGTCTCGCCGCCGTCGTTGGTCACCTGGTGCTGGACGTTCTTGGTGACGCGGTGCTGGCGCCACTGGCCGACCAGGAGCGCGAGCAGGCCGAGGGCGTAGGCCGCGACCGCGGGCCAGGAGGACACGGCGGCGACGTCGGGGAACATGACGGTGGACACCGCGGTGTCCACGGCAGTCACAGGGCTCATGATCCGAGTCTCGTGATGAGCGCATAGGACTCTGCGGAAAGAGTTGTGGCGACCGCGTTCGAGGCGTCCTGCGCGAAGCGCAACGTCAGCGTCCCCGAGCCGTCCACGACGAGGGTTTCCGTGCCCCGATGCGTGGTGAAGTTGTTGAACTGATTGATGCTGACGTCAGTAGCGAAGTCAGGCATTGCCCGCCAGTGCATGGAGGAGACGTCGGACGGGTTTCCTGTGGCAGCGCTGCCGGCCGCGCCTACCGCGCGGTGAATGAAGGTAACCGAACCAGCATCTAGCCAGTCCCATCTGATGCCGCCCCCACCAGGCGTGAATCGGAGCTCCAGGTCGATCTTCAGGAGACCGTCAACGGTGATGGCGATGCTCGAAGCGACAGGTGTGATGGATGACGTCACCGACTGGTCGCTGTTCTGTCTCACCCGGTCGGGTACGGCCCGCTGGAGGGCGTCAGCAGTCAGCCGTTGCCCCGCGAGGTACTGGAGTGGCATTTTCTGCTCCTTACAGTGAGAGTCGGAAGGGCTTGGCCAGGACGACAGCGGATCCCGTGGTGTGAGGTTTCGCCACGCCGTTCACGGCGCGCTTCACGGTGAACTCCTGCGGTGAGGTGGTGCCCGTGATCGAGCGCACCTGCATGACCTCTCCGGCGACGAGGATGTCGAACGGGTCCGCCGGCTGTATCCGGGCGTCCCCGACGACGGTCCACACGCGGCCCGCGCTGTCCGTGAACGACCCCGCGCCGATCGGCTGCGCGGTGAAGTCCGGGTTCGCGACGACGGTCCCGGCGATGCCGTTGTAGACCCGTGCCTTGTGGATGGTGCCCTCCCACGGCATGGCGTTCGTGAGCAGCCGCTGGCCAGCCGCCAGAACGGCCGTGCTGGCGAAGATCGCCGACGGGGTGCTCGCCTGCACCGCGCCGAGCTGCGTGTACGTGGCGTCGATGGAGGCGGCGAAGGAGAACGTCACGTTCCCCGTGGCCGCGCTGCGCGTCACTTTCAGCGCGATCCACTCGCCCGTCAGCAGCGGCACGGGTACCGAGGAGTCCTCGGTCAGGGTGTTGGCACCTGTCGTGGACCAGCGGAACCGCAGGATGCCATCAGCGAGCAAGGTGAACCAGTACGACCGCTGGTTGCCCGTGAGGCCCCACTTCGCTACCAGGGTCTCCTCAGCGGCGATTTCGGACCACGAGTCGCGCCGCACCTCCACGCGGATCTCGATGTCACCCGTGATGTCCAGGGCGGCGTTGTCCGGCGTCGAGGCGTAGGAACCGATGACGCCTGGGAGGACCAGGCCGATGGCCTGCCGCAGCCATACCTGGGAGCCCGCAGCCGTGGCTACGTTGAACACCGTCTGCGTGGCGGTCAGCGCGCCGCTCGTCGACGAGCCACCGGTATCGAGCCTGCCGAGCTCCGCGCTGTCGAGCATGAACGCCGACCACGCTGACCCGGGGGAGGCCGCGAACGTGATCAGGTGCGTGACCGCGCTCTTCTCCTCCCGGATGCCCTCCACGAGCAGGTCGTACGGCCCACCCGGCAGCCACTGAGGAGGGTTCGTGATCCGGATGATGTCGCCCTCCGTGACGGAGAGGATGGCGTCCTCCAGCTCGGCGGCGCGGGCGTTGCGCAGGTTCAGCGTCACCTCGGGGAACCGCGGCTCGTCGATCGTGCCGAGATGCAGCCGCCAGAACGCCTGGTCCTCCAGCCGCTCGTCCGTGTCGATGTTGATCTCCTGAGAGATGTCGTACCGGCCGACACCGTCCGGAGGGTCCAGCGAGGACAGCGGCCCTGTGGTGTCCGCAGCCGTGAACGCCGCGCCGCGCACACGCTCCACGGTGACCTCGTTGACGATGTTCTGGTCGTCCTCTACGGGCCGGAACGGTTCAGCGATGATGCCGCTGGAGTAGTCGAGCACCAGCGCGGGATCCTGCGAGTACAGGTCGGTCCGGGAGCGGTACTGCAAGCCGATCGCGTCCGGCCGGTCCGTGAGGATGCCCAGGTCAGCCGCGGGGACCTCCCGGAACAGCTCCATCTGCGCCTTGATCAGCTGCGGACCCATGGTCTCGGCATTATTCGCGCCGATCGACCGCACGGCGGGCAGCCCGTCGTCGTTCGCAAGGCGCACCAGGCGGGACAGGCCTGTCTCCCCGGTCCACCCGACCATCGAGTTGCGGATGGTGTCCCAGATCGACTGCACGTCGCCGTTCAGGATGAACGCGTGCCCGTACGTGGTGGCCTCCATGTCGTCGACCGTCCCGAGGACCACTCGAGAGATCCGACGGTAGGTTCTCCCCGCGATGGTGGCCCCGAACGCAAGCGCTGTGGTGCCGCCGAGCGGGAAGATCGCAATCTGCCAGTCGACGTTCGCGCCGTCCTGCTGGAGCCATAGCGAGAACGCGCAGGGCAGGCCGAACATGTTCAGTGCGACCACCTGGTTCTCGACCTGGACGCCGTCGGCGTCGAATGCCTGGACTCGGGTGCTGTCCGCGCTGGTCTTGTTGATGTCCCACCGTTTGATCGTGCCGGTGGTGTAGATCCGGGCGATGGTCTTCTCTGTCGCCCAGGTCACGTCGACGGGGATCGAGATCAGGAAGACGAATCGCTGGTCCGCGGCGCTCGTGTAGTTCGGGACCGTGCCGGCGATGCTCGCAGCTCCTACGGTCGGCAGCGGCGCGGAGGCGAAGAATGTCTCTTCATCGGCTGCCAGGGTCACCGCGGCCGGTTGCTGCGCGATCAGGAACGAGCTGTCGTCGGGTCTCCCAGCGTTGAACCGGGTGGCGCCCTTCACGTCTTCCAGGGGCCAGTACGCGACGACGTCGTCCTTGATGGACAGGTCACGGAACAGGGATGACTTCAGGGGCTTCTTGCCCCGCTGGAGGCGCCTGGTGATGCCCGCGGCGGTCAGCTTCACCCACCGGTCCGCGCCGGACAGGTCCCATTCCGGGGGCCATGACTTCGCTTCGCCCGTGAAGCGGATGCTCAGGTCCACCAGCGCGGCGCTGGCGTGAAGGGTCCAGGTGCGGCCCGCGTCGTCCGTGACCGTCCGGGTGTCCGGCTCGTGCACGGTGAAGTCGGGGTTGGCGACCTCCGCGCCGGCGATGCCGCTGCGGAACGAGAAGGCGTACACAGTGCCCTGGAGCGGGCTCGAGAGGATGCCCGTGCCCTCCGGGTCGTTCACACGCCCGATTTCCAGCGGCGCGGTACCTGAGTGCACCGAGGTGACGCCGGCTGTGGTGACCGTGGTCCCGAGCTGCGTGTAGGTGCCGTCGATAGAGGGCGCCGTGAGGAACTGAACGTCGCTGCCCGCCGCGCCGTTGTTCACGTCGAGCGTGATCTTGAGGGCCACCCGGCCGCTGTCGGAGGGGATAGCTGCGGTGGCGAACACCGTGATCGCGTTCGCGATCGTGCCGTCCGGCGACCACCGGAAGTACGGGATGCCCGTGGTGTCCAGCAGAAGCACCCATGACCGCTGGTTGGCGACCAAGTCGTACTTGCGGGCCAGGCCGAAATCCTCGTCCGGTCGCCACGTCGGGGGGTGGAAGTCCAGTCGGAGCTCGAGATCGCCGGTGACGTCGAGCGCCGCGACGTCCGGGGTGGTGACGTACGACGACTCGAAGCCGGGCAGCACCATGAAGGCGTCCCGAGGGGCATCCTCGCGGACACGGATGGGTGTGTTGCGGCCGATCTTGCCGAACAGGTCACTGCGGGGGTTCAGGGGCGAGTATCGGCCCTGGACGCCCGCCGCGACCTTGCTCGGGCCGTTGTTCAGCCGCAGGGAGCACGTGGACGGGTCGGTGTCCGTCGCCCAGTCGCGCCGGCCGCGCTCCAGGACGATCGGATCGGAGTCCCGCACGTCGGGGGTGACGTTCTGCCACTGCCCGTCGACCAGGAGCTCGGTGATGTAGGCGGTCATGCTGCGATCCCAAGCACGGCCTGGACGTCGCCGCCCCGCTCCGCGATCGCTCGCCGGAACAGGCGGACGAGGTCCTCGTCACCGTCGAGGTGGATGTACAGCTCCTGTGCGCCGCCGCCGAAGTCCGGGCCGCCGCCGCGGTTCAGCGGTATGACGGCCTCGGGCCCGGACTCGCCGATCACGGCGAGCGTGGCGTCGGTCACGATGCCGCCGTCGGCGAGGAACGGGATGTTCGGGATCGACGGGATCGAGACGCCTGGGACCCGGTTGGCGCCGGAGATGAGCGCGTTGATTCCGCCGATCGCGCCGTTGATCAGCCCGATCGCGCCATTTAGTGCAGATCTCAGCCCACCGGTGATGCCGCCCCAGATACCGGACAGGAAAGACCCGATCCGGCCGACGGCGCCCTGGATGAACCCGATGAACCCGTTCCACAGGCTCTTCACGCCGTTCACGGTGCGTGTGAATGTTGAGCCGATGGCCGCGAGGACGCTGGTGAAGAACGCCCTGATCGCGTTCCACCGGGAGAAGATGAACACGGCGATGGTGATCATCACGGAACGGATATTGGCCACGAAAGCAGCCCAGGCCCGCTTCGCGAAGTCGACCACTTTCTGAACCACATCGGTGATGAATCGGACGATGCTGTTCCAGATGGCCATGGCCTGGTTCTTCAGCCAGTCCCACGCGGCGCTGATCGCCGCCGTGACCCTGTCCCAGTTCATGACGAGCAGGACGATGACCGCGATCAGCGCGATGATGGCGAGCACGATCCACGTGATCGGCGACGCGAACATCGTCAGGTTCAGGGCGCCCTGCGCGACGCTCCACAGCTGGATGACACCGACGATGAGCATGACGATCGGCGCGAACTGCGCCAGGGTCGCCAGGAACGCCTCGAACCCGGTCGGTACGAAGTTCGCCCGGTTCGCCTCGTTCAGGTCCGTCTGCGCTACCGACGCATCCACAGCAGCCTGCCCCTGGTCCGTCAGGGCCTGGGTCTGGTCGAGGGCGGCCTGCTTCGCGTCCTGCTCCGCTTGCGACAGGTCCTCCGTCGACTGCTTCATATCGATCTGCGCCTGCTGGGCTTCGAGGGATCCAGCGCCGTACTCCGCAATGGCGTCGGCGAGGTCCTGCGCGGCGAACTTCTGGTCGAGCTGCGCCTGCTCCACGTCGATCCCCGACTGCGCGAGGTCGCGTTCCGCCTGGTCGACGTCGATGATGGCCTGCTTGAGGTCGATGGACGCCTGCTCGAGGTCGACGGACGCCTGATCGACGGCCTGCTGCGACCGGGCCAGCTTGTCGTTCTGGATCTCGGCGCGGCTGGAGAAGTCGCGCACGGCGTCGATGCCGCCCTGCAGGCCATCCAGCCCTGAGGTGAGGAAGACCGCCCCGGACGTCATCTTGCCGAACGACGCGTCGAGCTTGCTGGTCGAGGAGTCGAGGTTCTTCGTGTCGTTGTCCAGCTTGGACAGCGGCTTGTCGAGCTTCGTCAGGCCGGTGGTGGCGTCGCCCACATCCATGCCGACCTTGAAGGTGATGTCGTCGGCCATGGCTCACCTCTCCTGACGGTCGTACTCGGCCTGAATGCCTTTCAGCATTCCCAGCAGTTCCCGGCCTGTCTTTTGCTTTACCTTGCGGCTCCACAAGATCAGGTGGTCTTTCAGCTTCGGGCGTTTGCCCTTCTTCATGTGTGGTGCGGCAATATCCATTCCGAGCCTCGCGGCCACCATGTCCAGCCGCTGCGGGGTAACCGGCCCGTAGAGATTCTGGTAAGCCACCATGCCGATCATCTCGGCGTCGGTGAACCTCACCAGAACCTCCCCGGGTGTCATGTGGAAAGCGACGGCCAGGTCGTACTGAATCCTCAGCTCTGGCCGGGCGAGAAATCCGCCTCAGCGTCCTTGACCTGCTCCTTGTAGGTCTTGTCGAGGCCGGACAGCTCGATCGCGAGGTCGTCCAGCGCCTGCATGACGCCGGCGTGCTTCTTCGCCAGCTTCGGGGCGTCGCCGTCCGCGAAGATCCGCGAACCGTCCGCCGGGTCGCGCAGGCAGTGGACGAGGAGCTCGGCGCGGCGGTGCTTCATCTCCACCTCGATGTCGACGTCGGGGTCGCCGCGGCGTTGCTTCATGCGCAGCGCCTGCGTCTTGGCGCGCCACGCCCCGACCTGCTCGTCGGTGAAGCTGTAGACGCGCACGGTCACGCCCCACTCCTCGACCGGGACGTCCTGCCACTGCAGGTCCGGGGCGTTGAGGATGGTGTCCTTGAGGCTGCTCAACCTGGTTCCCTTCTGATCGCTGGATGACGGCGGGGCTGATCTACGTCGCGGCGAGGGTCGGCTTCCCCGAGATCTTCAGGGTCACCTCGCGCTCCATGCGGTCGTCGATCGGGAACGCGTCGCTGAGGTTCGTGATCAGCCCGTTGATCGTCCAGGTGTGCTCGTCCGATTCGCCGGGAAGCACGACGATCTGGTAGCCACGCAGCGCGTCCTCCTCGAAGTCCGCGTCCAGGGCCTTGTGCGTGTTGTTCGCCGGGTCGTAGTTCAGCGTGAGGGTGACCTCGCCGCCGTCCTTGAGGCCCTTGACGAACTCGCGGTACTGGTTGGGGCTGTCGTGCGCCGTGACCTCGATGGCGTCACGCGAGCGCGACGGCCCCGAGAGGTCGGACACGTTGGCGATGGCGACGTAGACGCCGCCGCCCGTCGAGTCGCGCTTGAACTGGGTGCCAAAGGCATCGATACCGGCCACGATGACCTCACTTCCCGATCTTGTAGACGGCGATGGTGATGTTCGCCGCCGCGTCGCTGTAGGTGATGGTTGCCCGGCCGGTGGTGCCCCGGAACAGGTTCGTGAGCGGGATGATCCCGTAGTCCAGCGTCGTCACCACGAGGGTCGCGTTCGCGATGGCGTGCCCGTCGACGGTGCCCGGGGTGTCGATCGTGATGGTGCGCGAAGCCGAGGCGTGACCGTTCTTCACGAGCAGGAAGTACCCGTCGCCGACCTCGGCGGTGTCGCCGCCGGACGCCGCCGCGACGAGGTCGGTGTCCAGGTCGGGCCGACCTGCCACGGTGGCGATTTCGATGGTTGCTAGTGCGGCCATGTCGGGCTCCTAGATCTGTGAGGTGAAGATGTCTACGCGGTCCAGCCGGCGGCGGACGGTCCGGTCGGCGTCGGGCATCTTCCGCGACTCGACGTGACGGACCATCCAGATGGTGGCGCCCTTCACGAACGGGTCGAGGGTCTTGTGCCCGTGGTCCAGGAGCGCGACGATCCGCGCGCCGATCAGGTTGTCCAGCCGGGCCTCCTGCACGTCGACGTCGCCGCGCGCCAGGGTCTGGATGCGGGCCGTGACCTTGCGGCCCGGGTCGTCGTGCGTACCGTCCGGGACCGAGGTCAGGTCGGGGATCACGATGAACGGGTACTGCCGCGCTGCCACGTCCGGGACCTCGTCCAGGACCCCGCTGATGTACTGCTGGATCTCCGGGTCGGACTGGAACAGGTCTCGCAGGCCGACCTGCACGGCGCCGGCCGGGTCGATGGTCGTCATCGGCGGAGCTCCTTGGCCAGGAGCTCACGAGCGATCCGCGGGGCTTCCTCTCGCATCGCGTCGACGTTCGGCTGGATGAACGGCGTGATGGACTCCACGATCTGCGCGTGCGGAGCCTTACGTCCGCCGACGTGCACCTGGGTGCCAACGGCCTTGACGGTGGACACAAGATCCCCGGTGTCGATGGGTGTGTCGGCCGCGATGCGGGTGGCCAGCTCCTCGGCGATGATCTCCTCTGCCACGCCGGCTTCGCTCACCAGGTCGGCGGAGATCTCACGCAGCTCGTCCTGCAGGCCGGAGATCCCCTCGAGCTTGATCCTCTTGCGCGCCATCTACACGGCCCTCACTCTCACGCGGCCGCGGCCGTAGGCGCGGGTCGCCTGGTCGCGCAGGTCGGCCAGGCCGACACCACGAACCTCGGACTCGCCCTCGCCGGCGCCGATGACCCGGGCGTAGCCGGTGCGCTCCTGGAGCAGCGCGGCCATGGCCTCGGCGACGGCCAGGTTGCGCACCATGGGCGGCACTACGTGCTTCGCGATCGCGACGGTGGAGTGGGATGCCGCTGTGGTCCCCAGGACGCCGCGGCGGACCGTCAGGCGGCGCTGTACCCGCACGGGCGCCGCGGAGGCGTGAGCGGCCAGCGTGGACCCGTCCCAGGCGCGTTTCACGGCGAGGGTGTTGCTGTTGACGTCGATGACGAGCATCCGCTCGGCGTCGACCAGGAGGACCTCGCCCGGGACGAACGCCGAGCCGTCCGACACGGTGATCATCGCGGCCGACCCGACGGCGACGGCGTCCGTGAGCGTCTTGGTGGAGTCGAGGAACCCCTTCTCGGTGACGGTGACGCGCTCGTCCTCGAGCACGAGCAGGTCCCCGACGCCGACCAGGGCAGTGCCGTCCGAGATGTCGACGGTCGTGGTCGAGCCGTCGATGGCCGTCGTGATGGTGCCCGCCGGCTCGGTGTCCGCGGAGTACCCGAACACGCCGGCGACCTCGATGGCACGCTGGTGGGTGTTGCCGGCGGAGAACGACGCCGAGGACGACAGGTCGATCTCGATACGGTTGAACGGCGGGCCGTCGCTGGGCTCGAGGAAGAAGTCGGCCGCGGTGATGACCGTCCCGCCGCTCGTGAGCGTGGTGGCCGAGATCAGCTCGTCGTGGCCGAGCCACAGCCGCCACGGTCGCGACCCGGACCGGTCCGGCCAGTCGAAGTACCGGGTGTCGATCTCGGGGTAGAACCGGCGCAGGAGCAGGGCCTCGACCGTGTCGCTGGCCGAGGCCAGCGCACGGTCGATCTGGTCGTCGGCGCGGGCCGTCTCGACGATGTCGAGCGCCCGCTTGACGTCCTGGCGGGAGGCGTAGGCCATGCCCTGCCGGTCCTTCAGTGCCATGGCCTCCCACCTCCTGGTAGGTCGTGCGGTTCGGTCAGATCAGGCGGCCGTCTCGGGGCCACTCGTAGTCCCCGTCGGGGCAGTACCGGACGCCTTCGTGCTCGCGGAGGGGCGTCCCCCCGAACGGGCAGGCCTGCGGGGGCTGGGCTTGCTCGGCTCGTCGTTCGTCGGCGGCTTCTCGGGCGATGTCTCGGAGCTGCTCCCAGGCCACGACTCCTCCTCCTCCGGCTCGACCCTGGCCGTGGCGACGTCGTCGTCGACGGCGTGGCCGCCGGCGGGCGTGGTGCCGGGCTCGCCGGTCAGCGCGCCGGTGACGCTGTCGACGTCGTCCGGGTCGACCAGCTCGAACTCGATGTCGTACGGGCCGAGCTTGCCGCGCGCCCGCAGCGCGTCGGCGGGTGACACGAACCCGCGGGCTGTCGCGTCCGTGAACCCGCCGACGCGGCTGATCTTCGCCATGGTCAGGCCGCCGCCACCACGGTGGCGCCGGCGGTGAGCGGCACCCACGTGCAGAACCACTGGATGACGCCGTCGGCGCCGGCGCCGACAACGTCGGACTCGATCTCGCCGGTCGTGACCATGATGGGTCCGAGCGGGAGACCGCCCTTGACGAGGTTCGTCGCGGGCACGAGGGTGTTCGCGGTCACGCCGATAGTCGTTCCGGCGGCCGTGTCCGTGGTGCCGAGGTCGGTGGCCGTCGCGATGACGACGGTGTCGCCGGTCGTCGGGTCGGTCTGCAGGTTGATGGTGTTCGCCCCGGCGAGGGCTGTTGTCACCTTGCCCCACAGCGCCGTGATGAGCACCTCGCCGCCGGCCACGGTGAAGATCTGGTGCACCGCGGCGCCGGCGAGCGTGCTGGTCTTGCCCTGCAGGTACTTGCCGAGCGCGATCTCGCGCAGCTGCGTGCCCTGGATGATGGTCGACATGTGTCAGACCCCCAGTGCAGGCAGGTTGACGGGGCTCCGCTGGACGTCGAGGTCGTGGGTGATGGCCACGACCGTGCCCGTCGAGCTGGACGAGACCCGCAGGTAGTCGAACCCGTCCGACAGCTCGGTGCCCGACACGTGGATCACTGCGACCGGGAGCGCCGTGGTGGTGGTGACCACGCCGCCGGCGGCGATCTCCACGAGCGACCAGGTGGTAGCGCCGGCGGCCGCCGAGTTGGCGTAGTAACGAGTGATGGTCGACAGGGTCACGGCGCCGGAGCCGGCGGCGTCGGTGGCCTGCGCGAGTGTGAATGTCTCGGCGTTGCCGCCGACGCACAGGAACGTGATGGCCGAGCAGTCACGCATGTTGACCTCGACCGCGTCGGCGGTCGGGATGATGTTGAAGAGCCGCCCAAGGGCTTCCATCGTGGTGCCTTCCTTCTCGGGGTGTGAATGCCGGTTGCGGAACTGGCCCGGGCCGGGGCGTTACTGCCGGCCCGGGCTGGCTCGGGTCAGGCCCTGGCGGCGATCTTGACGAACGGGCTCAGGGTGTTCGTGCCCTTGTTGGGCGTGATCGCGGACTGGACCCAGGGGCGGCCGTCGACGCGCTCGATGAACCGGATCGCGGTCTGGTCGTTCTGGAACTTGTAGTGGGGCGAGGTGTTCGCCTGGATGGCCTGCCGGTCGCCCAGGAGGTAGTAGCCGAGGTCGACGAAGTTGATGTCTCCGGCGTCGCCGATGGTCTCGGCCTTCTCGGTGAACAGGACCGGGCGCCCGAGGATGGTCATCGGCGGGCCCTCGGTGCCGTTGTTCAGCCAGATCGCGGAGCCACCGGTGCCGACGGACAGCGCCATGGTGGCGAGCTCGGGGAAGGTGTCGATGTGCGCGATCCACACCGCGCGGCCCAGCGAGGTGGGCAGCATGCGGGAGTACATCTTGACGATGTTCTCCCACACGATGGTGTCCGCGCCCTGGCCGCCCTCAGCGGCGATCGACACCGCGGCGGGCGCGTTGAGGAAGCCGAGCGGCTCGCCGACGCCGGTCCCGCGCATGAACGCGATGTCCTCGAACCAGGCGATCGCCTCGGGGAAGATCTCGTTGATGAACGTCTCGAGGCTGATGATGCTGTCGGTGAACAGCTCGTTCGGGACCTCGGAGTAGGCCGTCAGTTTCTTCGCCTCGAGCTTGACCCGCCCGAACTTCGCAGAGGTGTCGGACAGCGTGCCGGACTCCTCGGTCCAGAACGCGGTCACGCCGCCGTAGACGTTGGACGCGTGCGAGGTGGAGTCGATGGTCGGGAACGGGACCGTGAGGGTCTCCATCGGGACCACGCGGGCACGAGGCCGCACGATCGCGGTCTCCAGGGCGACGCGCAGGAGCTCGCTGCGCAGCGACTCCGGGATGAGGAAGCCGCCGTCGGACGGGACCGTGGAGCCGAACGCGTTGCGGATCGCGTCGAGCTTGCCGCGCTTGGCCTGGGCGTCGTCGCTGCGGTTGCCGTGGAAGATCGTCGAGAGGAAGTCGCGGTTGCTGTCCACGATCCGCTCGGCGTCGATCTTCGCGCCGGGCGCGGTCTTGGAGTAGAGACCCTGGCCCTTGGTGTTGACCGGGGCGTTGGGGTCCAGGTTGAGCCGCTGGACCTTCGCGTCCGGGGTCTCCTTGAGCCACTGGGTCAGGACGCGCTGCGTCTCCTCCTTGACCTGGATGGCGATGTTGCCGTCCTTGGCCATCGTGGCCCGGGCGTAGTTGCCGATGTACTCCTTGAAGCTCGACGGGTCGGCGAACACCTTCTGCATCCTGGCCGAGTCGCCGAGCATGGCCTCCAGCTCGTCGGCCGTGGTCGGGATCGCGATCTTGGTCGTCACGACGTCATTCCTTCCTTGATGGCCGCCCGGAAGGCGTCCGGGTCGAACTGGAATCCCGGCTGCTTGCCGGGGGTCGGTGGGGCCGGCGCCTGGGCGCGGCCGGCGTACACGAAACGGGAGAACGCCGCGGCGAACCTCGCGGCCGGGGCGACGTCGTCGTCCTCGTCGACGTCGGCGTCCTCGTCGGCGGGCTCGGCCGGCGGGTCGTCCTCGCCCGGCTCGGCGGGCTCGACCGGCTCAGCCGGCGGGTCGTCGCCCTCGTCGCCCTCGTCGGGGTCGGGCGGGTCCTTGGGGCCGGACACGGCTTCGTCGGCGAGGCCGGCATCGGCGGCCTCGCTCGCGGAGTACCAGGTCTCGGCGCGCATCAGGTCGCGCCAGTCGTCCGCCTTGCCGCCGGCGCGGTCGGCGTAGATCCCGGCGATCGTGTCGGAGATGCGGCTCAGGAGCGTCGCCATCTCCTCCATGTCGGCGGCGTTCCCGTAAGAGAACCCGATCGCGTCGTGGATCATGAGCTGGCTGCCGCGGTTCATCTTCACGTTGTCGCCGGCCATGGCGATGAAGCTGGCCGCCGACGCAGCGAGGCCGTCGACGACAACGTTGACGGTGGCGGGGTGGTCGGCCAGGGCGTTCATGATCGCCAGCCCGTCGAACACGTCGCCGCCCGGGCTGTTCACGTGCAGCTCGATGACGCTCGCGTCGATCGCCAGGAGCTCGTCGACGAAGTCCTGAGCGGTGGTGCCCCAGAATCCGATCTCGTCCATGAGGTCGATCCGGGTGGTGTCCGTCTCGGCGTTGGCCACGACACGGATCCGGGCGGCGGACGCCGGGCGGGAGCGTTCGTCGCGGGCTCGCAGGTGCTGCCAGACATCAGTGACGAGACGGGCCGGCACTCCCGGATGAGAATTCGGCCTCTTGGGCATCCGCCACTCCCTCGCCTGCGTTACTGGCCGTAACTTTGCTAACGGGCCGTAGCCTACATGCGTGGATGCACGATGGGCATGCATCGGGGCCATGGCATTCCGTTCGTGCATCCACACGGTGATGACGGCGCGAGGGGCAGGTGAGCGGTATGGCGGCACGGCGCAGGACACCGTCGGTGCTCAACGCGCTGCACACGGCGCTGCGCGCCCGCACGCCGGCCGACGCGGACGCCGCGGCGGTAGCCCTGGCCAAGCGATACGCCTTGGAGCTCGACGACTCCGCGCCGATCTCCAAGGCCCTGGTCAAGATCTTGCGCCGGCTCGAGCAGGAGGGCCGGCACGACGAGTACGACGAGCTGCTCGACCTGGCTGTGCGGATCGAGGAGGTCCACGTCGCCGCCGTGGTCGGGCCGAAGTTGCTGGCCGCGCTCGAGTCCCTCCAGCTCACGCCGAAGGCGCGCGGGGGCGTGCTGCAGGGAGGGGGTACCCCGAATGCTGACGCTGGCACAGCTGCCCTCGACGAACTCCGAAATCGTCGGGCGAACCGAGCCACGGCTGTGGACTCGCCCTCTTAGGCCTCTGACCCCGGGCACGTCGTACGGGTTCGACGTCATTGACTTCGCGCGCGACGTGCTGGGTCACCCGCTGGACCCGTGGCAGGAGTGGGTCGTCATCCACCTGGGCGAGCTGCTCGAGGACGGCCGGCCCCGGTTCCGCAAGGCCCTGGTGCTGGTCGCCCGGCAGAACGGCAAGACCGAGCTGCTGGTCGTGCTCACGCTGTTCTGGATCTTCGTCGACCGGGTCGGCACGGTGCTGGGCACCAGCACGAAGCTGGACTACGCGGCGGAGTCCTGGCGCAAGGCGTGCAAGCTCGCGCGCCGCGTGCCGGCGCTGAACGCCGAGATCCCGAAGCGGGGCGGGATCCGCAAGGCGAACGGGGAGCAGGTCCTGTGGCGCGCCGACGCCGAGGAGCACGCCCTGGAGGACGGGTCGCGGTACAAGATCGCGGCGTCCAACGAGGAGGGCGGGCGGTCCCTGACGATCGACCGGCTCGTCCTGGACGAGCTGCGCCAGCACCACGACTATTCCGCGTGGGACGCGTCCGAGCCAGCGACCTCCGCGATCCCGGACGCGCAGATCATCGGCATCTCCAACGCCGGCTCGAGCAAGTCCGTCGTGCTGAACGATCTGCGCGACGACGCGGTGCAGTACATCGAGACCGGCGAGGGCGACCCGCGCCTGGGCCTGTTCGAGTACAGCGCGCCGGACGGCTCGAGCCCGGTCGACCCGGAGGCGCTGGCGCAGGCGAACCCGAACGCGAACCGGCGGATCCCGATGGAGGACCTGCTGACCGAGGGCGCGGCGGCGATGCGGATCGGCGGGAAGAAGCTGGCCGGCTTCAAGACGGAGAAGATGTGCATGCGCGCCTCGGTCATGGACCCGGCGGTCGACATGGAGACCTGGGCCCGGCCCTACGACCCGCTGCAGCGCATCCCGCTGGGCATCCGCCACCCGGACGTCAAGGCCGGCTGCCTCCAGGCGGGCAACCTCGAGGCCCTCCGCTCGCGCGTGGCACTGGTCGTCGACGTCGCCGAGGACAGCCAGCACGCCACGCTGTACGCCGCGGCGGTCCAGGACGACGGGCGGGTGCGGATCGACCCGGTCGCCGCGTGGACGGGCCCGGGCTGCACCAAGGAGCTCCAGGCCGACCTGCCCGGCTGGGTCAAGAAGGTCAAGCCGCGCAAGGTCGGGTGGTTCCCGGGCGGCCCCGCGGCCTCCGTGGCCGCGAGCCTGCGCAAGCGGGAGTCCTGGGCGCCGCGCGGAGTCGTCGTGGAGGAGATCAGCCGGGACACGGCCGCCGTGTGCATGGGATTCGCCGAGCAGGTCACCACCGGCCAGGTCGCCCAGGGCGGCGACCCGCTCCTGAACAAGCAGCTCGGCACCGCCGAGAAGCAGTTCACCGGCAAACGGTGGGTGTTCGCCCTGGGCGGCGCCCACGTCGACGCCGTCTACGCCGCCGCGGGCGCGGTCCACCTCGCCCGCACACTGCCCCCGCCTACCGCACCACGACTGAGGATGATGCCCCCGTGATCCGCAAGCTCGCCCCCTACATACCCCTGATCCTCGGCATCCTCGGCCTGGTCTTCCTCGTCCTCGCGGCGTGGACCATCAACCGCGCCGAGCTCGGTACCACCCTGGGCCTAGCAGCCGCGGGGATCGCGTTCCTCATCCTCGAGTGGAGGGTCTCACCATGAAGTCGATCATCGGCGGCCTCGCCGGCGGCATCACCAACAAGTCGCCCGACATGCTGGGCCGGGCCGGGCGCCGGCTGAGCGTGCCCTGGGCCGGCACCAACAACGCCGAGGCTCAGATGCGGGCTATGGGGCAGGTCGGCACGCTGTTCTCGATCGTGAACCGGACCTCCAACGCGACCAGCGCGGTGGACTGGAGGCTGTGGCGCCCGAGCGTCGACGGCCGCCGGCGGTTCGGGCCGGACCACGGCGACCGGACCGAGGTCACCAAGCACGCCGCCCTGGACCTGCTGAACAACCCGAACCCCTTCATGAGCCGGCAGAAGCTGTTCGAGCACGTCCAGCAGCACGTCGACCTGGTCGGCGAGGGCTACATCTGCGTCTACCGGGACCCCCGATCGCCGCTTCCGCTCGAGCTGTGGCCGGTGCGGCCCGACCGGATGACGCCGATCCCCGGCGGTGACTTCCTGTCCGGGTACATCTACACGGCGATGACCGGGGAGCAGGTGCCGCTCGGGCTGGATGAGGTGATCCCGCTGATGATGCCGAACCCCTTGGATCCCTACCGCGGTCTGGGGCCCGTGCAGGCGGCCATGGTCGACCTCGACTCAGCCCGGTACTCGGCCGAGTGGAACCGGAATTTCTTCGTGAACTCCGCCGAGCCCGGCGGGATCATCGAGGTACCGGACCGGCTCGACGACGAGGCGTTCAACGAGCTCACGACCCGCTGGCGCGAGCAGCACCAGGGCGTGGCCCAGGCGCACCGTGTCGCGGTCCTGGAGCAGGGCACGTGGAAAGACCGCTCGATGTCGCAGAAGGACATGCAGTTCGTCGAGCTGCGCAACCTGTCGCGCGAGGTCCTGCGTGAGGCCTTCGGGATCCACGGGCACATGCTCGGCAACAGCCAGGACGTCAACAAGGCCAACGCCGAGGCCGGCGAGATCTCGTTCGCGCGGTGGCTGGTCAGGCCCCGGGTCGAGCGGTTCAAGCAGGCGCTCAACCACCGGCTCCTGCCGATGTTCGAGGCCGAGGGCCTCGAGTTCGACCACGACCGGGTCGTGCCCGAGGACCGCGAGGCCGACGACCGCGAGCGGACGTCCAAGACCGGCGCCGCCAAGACGCTGATCGACGCCGGCTTCGACCCTGCCGAGACGCTCGCGGCGCTCGAGCTGCCCGAGATCACGTACGTCGGGCAGCCGGCGGCCGCCGGCGCGTGAGGCCCCGTCGCGCGCGGCGCCCCGTCTCCCTCGCGGAGGCGGGGTAGTCGGCGCGCACGGGGGTTCAGCGGCGCTCGATCCTGTCCACGAGCAGGTAGAGGCCCCACACGAGGCACCACATCCCGAAGCCGAACGGCGCGAGTGCGGCGTACCGCCCGTCGCCCTCGGGCCAGAGCCACGCGAACATGGTGGCGACGCCGATCAGCGCGACGCCGCACGACAGGGGCAGTGCGGCCCTGCCGGACGGACGCTCAGGCATGCTGAAAGGCCACACTGACGACCTCAGCGCTCGACCACTCGGGGAAGTGTGTGCGGTCCGCCTCGGCCTCCATGGCCACGATCTCGGGGGCGATGACCTTCAGGAGCTCGCGCTGCGCGGCGAGGCGCTCCGTCATCCTCGTGGTGGGCATCCCGCGGCCGTCGTACCGGCCCGCGTTGGCGACGATGAAGGCCGCGTGGTTGAGCTGGGTCCGGTTGCGGTCCCGCAGGTCCCACAGCAGCTCTGTGCGCGTGTGTGAGGCGTCCGAGCCGTAGTAGACGGCGAGCACCGCCTCAAACTCGGCGGTCATGACTGCCTCACCACGACGGTCACGGCGTAGTCGGCCTTCGGCACGATGATCATCCCGTCCTTGAACTCGGCAGCGTCCTCGGTCAGCCGGCTCACGCGCCCGATGATCTGCAGGTCGTCGACGCCGGGGGTGCTGAGCGAGATGCGGTCGCCGACGCGCACGTCGGCCCACGTCGCGCCGGGGACGGTGAGCCAGATAGCCATGGGGAGCATCATTCCGTGTACCGGGCGAAACGGCTAGCGCCAGCGTGGTCCGATCTATCCGGACGACGGGAGCAATCTATGAAACTTTCTGCCATATCACCCCACTGTGAAACTTTCAGACATCGTGTTGGAAACTTTTACCACGCGATATTCTGTGAAACTTTCACACATTTTCACGAATTCACCCCCTGAGGGGAGAGATACGGAGAAGACTGCGGTCCCTACCCTGTTTTTTGGTGAGGTAATATCTGAGTTGGTATCTGTTGGCGTCAGTTGTCTATACCTATCGTGAAAGTATTTATCGGACGTGTTGAGAAAGTTCTTTTCATGATCTTCTGCCCGGTTTTCATGGCCCCTTCGATGGCATTAGTTTTCATGATTTATGAAAGTATTCTTCACGCTGGGTCTACCCCGTAGCCCTGAGGACTGCGGTGCTCGTGGACGTGGCCACACGTGCAGCGGTGCAGGTTGGGCAACAGGGCCGGCAGCCGCACGGCGCACGTGCATCCGTCGTTGGGGTGCTGGTGGTTGCGGGCCAGGTTCGGGCACCCGGCGTCGGTGCCGTCGTGCGTGTGCCGGTCATGGCGGTGGCTGCCTGCCTCGCAGGAGGCGCACATCGTCACCAGCTGGTGGCCGACAACGGGGTCGGGTCGGCGATCGCGACCGGCCCCGCGTCCTTGCCCGCGCGCTCGAACCACTTGCGGATGGACCACTCGGTCAGCCCGACGGCGTGGCCACGCTGTCGGGCGCGCTGCAGCAGGACGTCCAGGGGCGGGGTGAGGACGACGACGTCGGCGCCGAATCGCTTGGCCCACGCCTGGCGCTCGGTGTCCTCGGGCAGGCCCCGGATGATCCACACGTCGTGGTCGGCCGGCGGGTCCTGCTCCACCTGGTCGAGCCGGCGCTCGTACTCCGCGGCGATCCGGGCGTACATGGCCTTGGGGTGATGGTGCTGCTTGGGTGAGCCGAGCTCGACGGCGATCGCGTCCCAGTCGATGACGACGTCGCCCGGCTTGCTGTGCTCCTCGATGTGGTGGTTCTTGCCCGCGCACGGCGGGCCGCAGACGATCGTGATGGTCAACGGGTCACCAGACCGCGACGGCATCATCCAGCGGCGGCCCACCAGGCAGGCAGGCCGTGAGTGCGAACGTCCATACCCACGAGCTGTCGTCCACGTACAGGCGCGGGAAGTCCCAGATGTCCTGGTGGTCGGCGTCCACAAAGCGGACCCGATCGAGGGGCCAGCCCGGCATCTGAACCTCGAGCGTGCGCTGGTCGCCGGTCTTGACCGTGTACGCGTAGCGGCCCTCGCCGTAGTCCTCTTCGGCGTGGCGCGCGACCTCGGTAATGGCGACACCGAGGTCGCGCAGACCGGCGGCGAACGCTTCCATGTTCGCGGTCGCGTTCTCCTCCGTGGCGTCGAGCACGGGCCCGGAGCCGGGGTTGATGTGGATGCTCATGGTCACCATTCTGTGGCAGGGGTCGGGTCAGGGTCGGTCAGGCCGCTGAGCGGAGCCCCGCCCTGGTTGCACCTGGTGTGGCTGGGGCCCAGGTAGCGCCGGCGTGTGGGGTCGGTGGGGTCGTGGTCGAGCTGCCAGCCGTCGCCGAGCTCTCGCGGGTCGGTGAGGATCAGCACGCCGCACCGTGCGCACGGGACCTTGCCGGCGTCGACGGCCGGCTTCCACCAGGCGCGCAGCTTCTGGTGGTCGGCTCCGTAGCCGCGGGCCGTCGTGCCGCCGGGCTTACCGCCCGGCGTTCGATCCATGTACTTCGGCCATGGTCATCTCCAGCTGCGCGATCTCCAGGTTCTCGACCAGGTCCTCGAACTGGCCCGTTGACCACGACGCGGACGTCTCGGCCCAGATGACGCGGTCGTCCGCCGTGATCGAGTGGCCGTAGAGCTGCTTGCCGCGCGACACGAGCACGACGTCGCGCGAGTGCGGCGAGAGGCCGTTGACGCGCGCGAGCGTGCTCGCCTGCAGGAGGGTCGGCGCGAGGACGTACGTGCGGGCGGCAGGGCTCTCGTCGTTGCTCATGCGCTCACCCTATGCTCACTGCCCGCTTACTCGAAAGCCCATCCACAGGGTATCCGTGCAGGTCAGAGTCTTAATCCACTGGCCGAAAACACCCGCTCATGTAAAGCGGGTGTCGTGTTTGCGGGGCCTCGCATCGACGCATATCGATGCACGCCAGTCGCGCGGCGGCACGCCTCGGTAGTACGAGCGTTCGAGGAAGAACGGGTTCATTGGCGGGGTCCGACGGTGACGACGGTCAGCGGGCCGCCCTCGACGAGCCCGGGCGACGCGCTGCGGGCGGCGAAGCCCGGGGATGTGCGGTCGCGGCGGCGGATCCACGTGGGCAGCGCGTCGCCCGGCTTGGTGCCGTCGTTCGTCCACTCGTCGCCGGACGATGTCCGGACGATGGTTCCCTCGGGTGCGGCGTCGAGCCACTCGGTGATGGCGCCTCCGATGTCGTCGACGACGTCGCCCGGGTTGAACGGCCACGGATCGGCCGTACCGAGCCCGCCGGCGGCCGCCGGCGGGTCAGCATGGGTCCTCACCTCGAGCTGCTCGCCCTCGTGTTCGCCGACGAGGACCAGGCGGCTCGGGTCCACCGGACCGCCCTTGGCCCGCTCCTGGCGGTACCTGGCGTCCTCGAGGGCAATGACCTGCTCGGTCTCGTCGTATGCGCCGCCGCGCAGGGTTGGCGCAGCGGGACGGGGACGGTACGGCCAGGTGACGGACATCCGTGTTCCCGGGGCGGTCAGCCCGAGCAGGACGTTGCGGTCCGCGTCCTCCAGGCGGATGCGGGCGGTCAGGGGCGCGCCGGCGTCGACCGCGCGGGCTACGAACGCGGCGAGCTCGTCCATCGGTACGCCCCGGCCGGCCCACGTCTCGGCGTAAGTGCTGGCAGTGGGATCAGTCGTCGTCATCAGTGCTCTCCTGGGGGATCTCGATGGTGAATACGCCGTCCGTCGGCGGGTTGTCGGGGTCGAGGCCGAACGCCCTGCAGGGACAGCCGTGGCCGTCCCACATCGGGCACAGCTCCTGGCCGCAGTCAGCCACGGGCGGCCTCCTCGCCCGTGATGAGTGCCAGGACGCGGGCCGGGTCGACGTCGGCCCAGACCTTGCGGGTCGCGGTGGCGAGAGCGTCTGGGCCCTTGGTGAAGTCGGGGTGCCGGTAGGCGAGGGCGGCGACGGCGTGCCGGACCGCGTTGATGGCGCTGTAGGTCGCCTGGCCGGCCACAGCGTCGGGGCTGCACGCGTGGGGGCACTTGCCCGCCTCGTGCTCCTCGAGGGCCTCGACGGTGTGCGGCGCGTGCCGGGCCGCAGCCATGCGCGAGACGGACGAGTCAGCGGCCAGTGCGACGTAGCAGGCCTCCACGGTGCGCTCGGTCACCATGGCCGCCCACGCCGAGCCGGTCGCGGGGTCCGTCGCACGCTTGCCGTAGCGCCGGCTGCTCGCGCCGGGCTGGCAGCGCGCCAGCGTCTCCCACATCCAGTCCATGACCACGGGCAGGGTGGCCCGGGTGACGGCGTGGTAGATGCCGTTCAGGGCGTCGTCGACCAGGTCAGCCACCAGGTGCCTCCCTACCTTGGGCGAAGTCCCAGACGGCCTGCACACACGGGTTGCAGAGCGTGAGCTCGCTGAACATGGAGTCGACGCGCTCCGACGCGGTCTCGGCGTGCCACCCGTGGTCCCTCACTCGGGTAAGGCGCAGGACGTAACGGCGGGCGACCTCGGTACGTAGGCCGAGGAAGTAGGCGACCCGGTAGTGGAACCGCGTCGCGCGGAAGCCGAGGTTCTGCCCGCAACGGGTGCAGGGGATCGAGTCAGGCACGGGGCGCCTTCTCGACGCCGTGGCCGGTGCCGCAGACCGTGCACACCATGACCCGTCCCGGGCCGTGGGCGTCGAGCCCGCGGACGCACGCGAGGCAGCGCTGGGCGCAACGCACGCAGCACCCGTACGGGCCCTGAGCGTCCGCGTACGTGCGCCAGAGGTGATCGCACCCGTCGCCGGCCGGGGCGTTCAGCAGCCCACCACAGGCAGCGAGCGCCTCGTGGTAGGTCAGCGGGTGAGCCGGCGGTGTTGGCCCCTTGGCCGTGGCGGGCGGGCGGGCGGCGCGGGCGCGGAGCCAGTCGCCGACGTGCTGCCCGTTGGCAATCCGCTCCTGGACGCGGTCGGCGCGTCGTGGTGCGTTCGCCCACTCGCCACGCTGCCAGTCGTCGGCCGCCTGCTGGAGCACCGTGGCACCGTACTCGTGCAACAGCGCCTCGACGAACACGTCGGCCTGGTCGTTGGTGGCCTGCCGGTACTTCACGAACTCGGCACGATCCGACGTGGCCGGGTGGGTGAAGTCCATGTACAGGTCGCCGAGCTGGCTGACGATGGTGCGGGCGATCGGGTCGGTCACGAGCTACTTCCGAGGATCGGGGCGCGGTGTGGGTTGTGCCCGCGTGCGCGCTCCGGGAGGTCCTTGGGAGCACGGCCCAGGATCACGGCGGCGCCGGCGCCCACGTTCGCGCCGGCGTCCCACGCCTGCTCCTGAGCCCCGGGCAGCGCGGCCGCGAGGGCGTGGCGGGCCATGGCGCGGGTGTCGGCCACCATCTGCGGCAGGTCCCACAGCTCGTTCGCGGCGCGCTCGACCGCTACGTCCCAGTGCGGCCATCCGAGTTCGGGAGCGGGCGTGTCGTACTCCCAGATCGCTCGAGCGGCCTTCTCGACGAACTCGGCCGGTACCTCGTCGGGGGTCATTGGCCGGCTCCGAGGACCATGGTCCGGACGGCGGCGGCCTTCTGGAGTGCAGCGCGCTGAGCGCCGACGTAGTGAGCGAAGGAGCTCCGGCGTGTCTTCGGCTCGAACGCCCTGGGGTCGATCGCCCGCGCGAGCTCCTCGACGTCGAGCGCGGCAGACACTGCGTCGCGGGCGAGCTCGGGCATCGTGGCGCCGAACAGCTGCCCGGTCATGCCGGGCAGCTGCGCGGGACGTAGCTCGATGCCGATGGATCGTCGGATCCTGTCCTCGAGCGCGGAGACGGCGCGGCCGATCGGTGTCGCCCTGGGATCGATCGTCAGGTTGTCGGCCGAATCGCCGCCGATGATCTCGTCGCGGTGGGCGACGACGCCCTGGTGGCCGCCGAGCATCACGTCACGGACGACGGCGACGGCGAGGCTGTGCTCCTCGCACGGGATCGGCCCTTGGTACGCGGCCCGCCCGGTGTACTCGCACAGCTGCAGCGCGATCTCCGCGCTGTCGAACGCTGCAGCGAGCGCCGCGGCGGCAAGTGCCTCGGCCGCTGCGTGTCCGTGTACCTCGTGGGGCAGGTCGGTCCAGGCGGTGTGCAGTGCCTCGGCCGCGCGTCGGAGCGCCGGCGTTGCCTCTGTCGTCGTGGGGATCGGCTCGGGGTCGGTCGGGGTCGGGTCCTTCATGTGGTGGCTCCTTCGAGGCTCTGGTGGTGGTTCTGGTGGGCTCGGTGGGCGGCGGCCGCGGTGCGGTCGGCGTCGGCCCACTGTCGGTCTAGGCGGCGGCGTTCGGGCATCGTGAGCAGGACGGCCCGGTCGACGGCGACGAGGACCCGCGCGGCTGGCGCGCGCCACGTCTCGACGGTGTCTTCGGTGGAGCGGACGAGGTCGCCGACGGGCTCGACCTGGTAGAGGTCGCCGCGGCCGTAGAGCGATGCGTAGTAGCGGGCGTACATGCGGTGGGGTGTGAGGTAGACCTGGTCGGCGTGGCCGGCGTTCCCGTCCAGGGTGGGCGGCAGGACGGCCCTCGCGGCGCACCAGGCGCACCCGTCGTGTGTCTTGCGGGTGTGGCCGGGCTCGATCAGGTCGCCGGGGCGCAGGCCGGGGACGCCGCCGTGGAACAGGCGCGGGGCGGTCATCGGCGCCACCGGGTCGTGAGCTCGGTCATGCACTGTGGGCAGATCTCGCCGTCGTCGCCGCTGTACCAGCCCAGCGGGTACCCGGTCAGGGCTTGGATCGGGTTGTAGTCGTAGGGGTCCTGAAGGCCGCGCTCACGCCCGCAGGAGCCGCACGTCGGGGGTATCAGCGCGAACGGCTCCCTGGGTGCCTCCGCGGCCACCACGTGTGTGGCCGGGGGTGCCTGGACGGTCGCGGCGGGCATCTCCCACAGGTGCAGCGTGGTGGGGTGCACGTCGACCCACTCCGCGCGGGGCGGGAGCAGTGCGGCCATGTGCGCCCGGTCGGGCAGGAACCGGTACCGGGCGTCCTTCAGCTCGTCCCACGACGGCAGGCGCCGGGCTGCCCCAGGGTGTGGCTGGAACGACACGCTCAGGTGCCAGCCCGTCGGCTCGTGGCTGACGATCGCGTGCAGTTCGCCGTCCAGGACCCTCGCCTCGTAACCGCGCATGCCGGCGAGGGTGGGGACCTCGCGCAGGCGGGTCCAGAGGATGCCCTGCGCGGCGCCCACGCTCGTACCGGGGCCGGACGGGATCACTGGGCCTCCCCCACGATCGAGGCACGCAGGACGACGGCCTGGTGCACGAGCAGCGCGAAGTCGACGGACGATCGCCGGCCAGGGTGGGCCGGCTCCATGAACTCGTCGCAGCCCGTGCAGGCGTACCCCCACTGCTCGACGTCGGGCTGCTCCATGTACGGGCCGAGCTGGTGCTTCTCCAGCACCTGCGCGATCTCCTCGACGACGAGCCCGGCAGCGAGCGCCTCCGTGGCGGTCGGGACGAAGGTGTCCCAGCCGTCCTCGGGGACCATGGACAGGGCCTGTGCGGCCCGGCGGATGGCCGGGGTGACGTCGGGGGCGGTCATGACTGCACCGACTCGTGTGAGGTGCCTCTGGCGGATGCCCAGCCGGCCACGAACGCGTGGTAGATCTTCAGGTCGGGGGTTGAGCCGTAGTGCTTCCGGTAGTCGGACCACTCGCAGGCCATGTCGGCCTGGTCCTGGGTCATCTCGCGGTACGCCTCGACGAGATCCCAGCCGTCAGAGACGCTGGCGTAGACGTTCTTCACCTGGCCGAACCACGGCATCGCGACGGTCAGGGGCGCGGTCGGGCTGGCGGGTCCGGTGATGGTCACGCCGTCCTTGCGCAGTACGAGCGTGCATTGCTCGTCGACCTCGTGGCGCGGGACCGCGACGTGCACCAGCTCGGCGGCGGTCATCGTGACCCCGCGATGTGCTCGATGGTCAGCGGCCCGTACCCCTGGCGGCCGTCGATGATCTGGTGGATCGGCCAGATGGCGCCGTCGGTCATGTTCTCCCAGCAGCCGTCACGGCGGCGGGTCTTGACCCACACGTTGCCGTCGTCGTCGATTGCGCGGCTGTTCGAACGCAGCTCGCGCAGGCGGACCGAGCGGCCCACGTTCATGGTCAGCTCGTCGATCACGTCGCCGACCTGGATCGGGGGCGCGGTGTGGTGGCAGGTGCCGAACGGCTGTTCGCACCTGTCGCAGCGGGCGGGGGGCTGGACGCTCAACTCTCGGTCTCCTCGTTCGTGGTGGTCGTGCTCTGGTCGGCCTCGGTGTCGAGCTCCGCCGCGGAGACCCCCATTGCTGCCAGGACCGCGGCGCGCGGGTACCGGCGGTGGCCGCCGAGGGTGAGGATGAACGGCAGCTTGCCCGCCTTCGCCCACCGGGTCACGGTCTTCGGGTCCACCCGGAACTCCCGGGCCACCTCGGTCGGCGTCATCAGCTGGACGGGGGGTAGCGCGTTCGTGGTCATGTCCTGTTTTCCTTTTTGTCCGGTCGGGGTCTTTTTTTGGTGGTGCGCCGGGCGGGGGTCGAACCCGCGTGGTGCTGCCTCTTCCGGTGAGGCTCCGGCACGGTCCTGCTACAGGCCTGCCTGGTCGACGCCGTACTCGGCCTCGTCCTGGCTGAAGCCCTCGTACAGCAGCTGGTCGATCAGCCCTGCACGGGAGAACCCGCCCATCTCCACGTAGGAGGCAGCACTGATGGCCGCCTGCTCGCGCCAGTCGACGGACACGCTCGCGACGGCATGCTCGGCGTCCGCGGCCGTGAAGCCCTCGTAGGCGAGCTGCTCGAGCAGACCGGTCCGGGAGAACCCGCCCATCAGCAGGTAGGACTCGGCCGAGATGCGGGCCTGCTCCTGCGCCACGGTCTCGGCCGGCTCGTCGGCCGACTGCTCAGCGGGCTCCTCGGCGGGCTCCTCGGTTTCCGGCTCCGGGGCGGGCGCCGGCTGCTCGAGGTCGACGGACGCGCTGACCTCGGGCACGGTCTCGGTCTCGGCCAGGACGTCGGCCGTGGCGATGGTGATCACGAGCGCGACGGGGATGGTGACGAGCCCGAGGATGATGCCGAACCAGGCGCGGATGACCCCGACCTGGACCTTCCTGGCCCTGCCGAGGGCGACGCCGCCCAGGACGGCGGCGGCGACCGCGATGATCATCGACAGGATGTTCACGAACGGGATGAAGGCGCCGACGGCGGCGAGGATCCCGAGGACCAGAGCGGCCGTTGCGACGCCGTTGGTGGGCTTCGGCGGGGCGGTGAACGACGCCAAGGGGGTGTTGTAGGTCATGCCATCTCCAGGTTTCGTGCCGCCGTCAGGAGACGGCGGCGGTGGTAGGGGTCGGTGGTGAATGCGGCCTGGGCGACCGCGGTCTCCAGTGCGTGGACCGCCGGCCAGTCGTGCCGGCCGCGGTCGAGCTCGGCGCGGAACCGGGCGAGGTCCAGCGCGAGGGCGGGGCGCAGCTCCGGGCGGTCGGCCGAAGGGCCGATCACGATCGGGCGGGCCTCGAGCGGCGCGAGCCACGTCAGGCCGGGCGGGTGCGCACGGTCCGGGGCGGGCACCGTGGCGGGCCCGACGACGACGTCGGGCAGCACCAGGTACGCGCCCGGGCACACGTGCCCGTGGTCCATGTCGTAGCGGGTGTGGCACCGCGGGCAGTGAGCGGGGCCGCAGCGGATCTTCACGGCGCCTCCTTCGGCGCGGTCGGTGATGGTGCCGGCGACGGCGACCTGGTCGACCGCGGGGGCGGGTCCGTGCCGAGACACGCGGCCTTGGCGGCGAGGTAGTCGGGCGTGAGCTCGTCGAGCTCGGCCCAGATGGCGTTCAGCTCGGCCTCGTAGCCGGCGAACTCGCTCTGCCCGCGCGTGGCACGGAGGTGGACGACGCCGACGGCGTCGTCGTACGCGGCCAGAGCATCCTCCGCGGCGGTGAAGGCCTCGGAGCACTTGGGCGGGGCCTGGACGGTCGCCACGGCCAGCACGTACCCGCCGGCGGCGAACCCGAGGCCTAGGAGGCCTCCGACGAGCCAGGAGGTCACGGAGCGCATCAGAGCCCCATCTCGTACGCCAGGGGGCCTAGCACGGGCAGAACGAGGACGAGCAGCGCGATCACGGTCAGGACGTTCAGGAGGGCCCGTGCAGGGCGCATCACGCGGGTCGTGGCGGGCAACCGCCGGCCCGCGCCCATGAGGAGACGCGGACCGGCGGCGGCGCTGACGACAGCGCACCCGAGGGGGGTGCCAGGGAAGCTCGAGATCCCTGTGTGGAGGGTAGCAGCGGGGCGCTTCACAGGTGGATCCACCTGTCGATAGTGATGCCGCCGGCGGAGCCGATGACGATGGCGAGCAGGTACTTCAGGACCATGCGGAGCTCGGCGCGTCGCTCAGCTCGAGCGCGACGGTTCTCACGGGCGCGGGTCGTCATGAGGTGATCACCTCGCGGGTGTCGCCGCTCATGAGCCGGCGGATGCGGCCCAGGAGCTCGGTGAGGGCCAGGAACGCGAACTCCGGGCCGCGGTGGGCCGCGGCGTGCGAGGCCTCGTTGAGCGCCTGCGCCGCCGGGTCGTCGTCAGGCCCCGCGAGGAGGAAGCCGCAGCCCAGGCGGACCAGCTCGGCGGCGGTCTTCGCGAACTCGGGCACGTCGTCGGGCGGCATGAAGGACACCAGCTCCACCTCGACCGTGCTGGACCTGTCGACGTCGGCCGCCTCGAGCGTGAGCGCGGCGGACCGGACCGCCAGGGCGCCGAGCAGCCGGGCGAAGGTGGAGCATGTGGCGGGCAGCGAGTCCAGGATCCGGAACACGTCTGCGTCCGCGACTGGCTGGGCCAGCTTCTCGAGCACCCGCCCGATGACGTCGAGGATCTCGACGTTGCTCAGCTCATGTGTGCAGCTCATGCGCGGATCACTCCCCTGGTGTCGCCGTCGATCAGCCGGCGGATGTGGCCGAGGATCTCGCCGAGCACGAGGAACGTGTGCTGCGGGCCCCGTGCGACGGCGGTGGTGACCGCGGCGTCGAGGCTGCTGGCCGCCTCCATCTCGGCGGCGGCGCCCTCGGCGAGGAGGAAGTTGCAGCCCAGGCCGAGCAGGGTGGCCCCGGTCTTGGCGTGGTCGGACATGTCGTCGGCTGGCAGGGCGTACTGCGGGCGCACGCGTCCGGTCATGTTCCTGGGGTCGACGCCGGCGGCCTCGAGGGTCATCTGGCCGGCCCGGGACGAAAGGACGGTCAGCACCTTGATGAGGGTGTCGGAGGTCAGGGGCAGCGACTCCAGGATCGCGATCAGCATCGGGTCCCGGTCGGGCTGCCTCAGTACCTCGAGGAGGTCACCGACGGTGGCCACGACCTGCTCGTTGGTCATCTTGGCCGTCATGACGTGGCCGCCTCCTGGTAGATCGCGTGCGCCCGGCTCCTGGAGATCCCGACCCGGCGGGCGATCTCGTTGAAGCTGGGCTGCGGGGTCTCGGCGCGCAGCTCGCGGATCTGCGCCGCGAGCGCCAGGCGGTCGGGGGTGCGCGGGCGGTGGCGGCGCGTCTGCGTGCGTGCGTGCCGGCGGGCGGCGACCGCGCGGGCGGCGTCGAGGCTGACGACGGCGGTGATGGCGGGGATCGAGCCGGTGGTCGGCGACGTCACGGTGGGGATGGAGCCGGTCGTCGGCGCTGTGGTGGTCGGCGCCGTGGTGGCCGTGGTCGTGTCCGCGGCCGCCACGGTGTCGGTGCGTCGTATGGGCGCGGTGAGCAGCTGCGCGATGGTGTGGGAGGCGAGCAGCATCGCGAGGGGTGCGAGGCCGACGACGGCGGTCCCGACGATGCGCTGGATCTCCGTGGAGGGCTCCCAGCCGTGGAGGGTGTTGCCGAGGGTGGACACGGCGACCATGAGCACCAGCGCGAACCAGGACAGTGCGGTGGACTCGCGGCGGGCGCGCTGGACGAGCCAGGCGAGGGTGTAGCACAGGACGGCGGCGTCGATCATGACGGGCACGAGCCACGCGAGCTGGATGGGCACGCGGCCCCAGGTGGCGACGTCGCGCAGGCCGTGGAACGACAGGACGAACGACGCGGCGGCGATGAGGATGCCGAACAGGACGGTCAGGACGACGATCGCGAGGTGGTCGGCGTTGAGCCGGCGGGGGGCGGTCATGTGTTTGCTCCAGGCTTGAGGGGGGCGGTGCGGCGGTCTCGGAGGCCGATGAGGAAGAAGCCGGCGGCCTCGAGCGAGAAGCCGTGGTTCTCGGTCAGCTCGGCGTAGACCGCGGCGTCGTGCTCGGCTGCTTCGGCGGCCTGCAGCCAGCCGAGGGCCATCTGCCGTACCTCGTCGGGCGGGAGGTCTCCCTGGACGCGTGTCCCGTCGTCGAGGGTGGCGTCGACGCGGCAGAAGCCCGCGCCGTCGCGCAGGGACACGCCAGAGGAGACGTCGATGCCGACCAGGCCGGCGCTCACTGGAGGGCCTCGAGGCCGGCGAGGACCTGGCGCAGGATGCTGATGCGTTCCTCGGTGCTGGCGGCGCCGCCCATGTGCGCGTTCCCGACGTCGGCGTCGGTGACCAGGACGACGAGACGGATGCCGGTCACGTCGAACGCGCGGACCTCGCTGCCGGCGGCGAAGCCGAGCGACACCTTGACGCTGTCGGGGATCACCGTGGTGGGGCCGTCGAAGATCCGGGGCTCGTAGGCGGCGGGTGCGCCGAAGTCGCGGTAGTCACGGCCGCAGGCCTGGCAGGCCTGGCCCACGGGCAGCGCCGCCCCGGAGTGGCAGGTGGTGCAGGACGACGTGTCGGGCAGGAAGTCGCCCCGGTCGTGCAGCTCGGGGTTCGGGATCACCTTGGGGTTCGGGTACGTCATGGGTCTCGGTCTCTTTCCGGTGGGTCGTGGGCCGCGAGCGCCGCGTAGTCGTAGGCGGGCGGTCGGAGGTTGGCGAGTGCTCGGTAGGTCAGCCGGCACAGGGGGCAGATGGGCTCGCCCGCGCGGGTGTGCCGTGTGCTGTCGGCGCCGTGATCGCACGTGTGTTCGGTTCGCATACCTCCCAGAGTAGGACGAGAGGTCTAGGTGAGCCCGAACCGACCCTGTTGTTCAGGGCCGCTTTTCCGGTGCGCGTCTGCCCCGGGCTTGCCGCCCGCCGGCGGGTCACTGGATGACCCCGCGCGCTCGCATGAGAGCGACGAAGTGCGGGTCCCCCTGGGGACCTCGTGCCATGAGGGTCTTGGCGAGCACGGCACGGGCGCCCTGAGCGTCGGTGACGCCGGACGGGTCCATGAGGACCACGGGACTGTCCCCGCGCGCCGCAGGCGCCTCCTGTGAGCGCGGCGCAGCCGCTCCTGAGAGGGCCTGAGAGGCGAGAAGATCCTCTGAGCGGAGAGACGGGCCTCCGGACCCTCCCGCTAGGGGGGTGGGGTAGTCGCTCAGTGCCACATGTTCTGACCTGGGCTTTCGCAACTTTCCGCGTGTTTGATTCATGAGGCGGGTGCGGACGTACTTGGTCTTGATGGACCGGATCCGCTCGAGTGTCGCGGCCCGGTAGTCGCGGGTGCGCTCGTCGTTGATCGGGCGGGCGAGCAGGACGAGCTCGACCAGGCGCGTGCGGACGATGCGGAACCAGCCCGGGCGGCCCTGCCGGCGTGACGCGCTCTCGATCGTGATCCCGCCGCGCGTCCACTCGATCAGGCCGAGGTCCTCGAGCATGTGCAGGCAGCGCGCGGTCCACTTCAGGGACAGACCGGCGCGCATCGCGACCTCGAACGCGGTCGCGCGGCCGGCGCCCGAGCCGTACGGGAGCGTGGCCACGAGGGCATGCAGCGTGGAGCGCACGCCCTGCATGGACCGGCCGCTCAGCTCGCCCCAGCCGGAGTTCGCGAGCGAGGTCATCAGGTCGCGGGTCTGCCAGAAGTGCTTGGGGGCAGGAGGCGCCGCGTCCCAGGGCTTGCCGTATGTCTTCGGCCTGCCGGGCGGTCGCCTCGACTTGGTGCGGGGCATGGTGCGGGTTCCCTCCAATCGTCGTCTTGTGGGCGCGCCGGATAACCCGCTCCCAGTCGTCGCGAGACGCGGGGCGGGGGTGGAGCGCCTGGAGGCCGGCCGCCCCCCTGCGGCGGCCGGCCCCGGTCAGCTGGTTACGGCGTGGGCGGCGTCGACGTCGACGCTGAGATCCCGACGCGTCTCGATCAGCGCGCCGTCATTGGGGTGCTGCTGGACCCGTAGGTCGTCGAGCCGCTGCTGGACGCGTACGTCCTCCAGCGGCTCGAACAGCGAGAGCTCGAGGTCGTCGCCGTCGTCGTCGACGGGCGCCAGGATGGACGACAGGTCCATCTCGAGCGTGACCGCCGCGGCTTCGATCTCGTTCAGGCGCCAGGGGATCTGCCCACTGGCGCGTTCGGACAGGGACGGCTGGGACATGCCCAGCTGTTCGGCCGCACGGCGCTGCGAGAGCCCCAGCTCACCCATGCGGGCCTCGATGTTCCGCCGTGCGCGGTCAGCGAGCGATCCGCGTGGAACAGCAGCGTGGCGTGCGGTCGTAACTGACATGAGTGTCATTTGATCGCAAATTTCGATCGCTGTCCATCGGACTGCGATCCGACGAGGGGGTGATCTTTGCGGAGACGCCAGCCGTCCATGGCGCGCGATCGAGTTTCTCGATATCGTGGCAGCCATGACGACACAGGAGCTGGTGAAGGACGCGTTGCCGGCGTACCAGGCGCCGACGACCTACAGCGAGGTCATCCGCGACGAGGTAAAGGCGGAGTGCGGGAGGCGCGGCATCAGCCAGCGGCAGCTGGCGCGCGTGATGGGCCTGACGCAGCCGACCATCTCAGACAGGTGGCGCGGGCGGATCGCCTGGACCCTGGACGAAGTAGAGCGCCTCGAGCGAGTCCTTGGACTCGATCGAGGCGCTCTGTTGTTCCGGTGCGCCCGAAGGGATTCGAACCCCCAACCTTCTGATCCGTAGTCAGATGCTCTATCCGTTGAGCTACGGGCGCTGGTCGTACTACTTGCTAGCTGCCTGCCGTTCGCACGGCCGACCGACGAGAACATTACCGCCTGTTCGGCGCGGGCCCAAACTCAAACCCACGATTCCCGAGGAGAACTCCGTCACAGCCCTCCGGAGGGTTCGGTCCGCGAACTGAACCGACGTTCCGAAGCCTCCCACAGAAAAGGCCCCGGGCGTCACGCGCGGCCGGGACCTTCCTGGCGGAGACGGAGGGATTTGAACCCTCGAACGGGTTGCCCCGTTACCACCTTAGCAGGGTGGCGCACTAGACCTGACTATGCGACGTCTCCTCGCGGCGGCCCTGCTCAGGCAGGGCCATGCCGCGCGGCCCAGGCTACCTGGCGTACGGCGAACTGAGCAAAGCGGAGGAGCCGACGGCGCCCCGATCGGCCCCGCATCGCCGTCATCCCGCCAATTTTTTCATGTGAACACGTTGCCTGCCGAGGCATGTGGAGCGCCCGGACGGGCCCTCGTCACCACGGAACACGCGTATTTCACGCTGCCTCAATAGCGAGTACATTCGCGGACATGGACTACGACGTCTTGGTGATCGGGTCGGGCTTCGGTGGCAGTGTGGCCGCCCTCCGCCTCACCGAAAAGGGCTACCGCGTGGGTGTGCTCGAGGCCGGCCGGAGGTTCGAGGACCACGAGTTCGCCCAGAACTCCTGGCACCTCAAGCAGTTCCTGTGGGCGCCGGCGCTGGGCTGCTACGGGATCCAGCGCGTGCGCCTGCTGCGCAACGTGCTCTGCCTGACAGGCGCAGGCGTGGGCGGTGGCTCCCTGGTCTACGCCAACACGCTCTACCGTCCGCTCGACCCGTTCTACGCCGACCCTGCGTGGTCCCACATCACCGACTGGAAGACCGAGCTCGCGCCGTACTACGACCAGGCGGAGCGCATGCTCGGCGTCGTCAGGTATCACGGCCGGTCGCCCGCCGACGAGATCATCCGGGGCGTCGCCGAGGACATGGGCGTCGGCCACACCTTCCGCCCCACCCGTGTAGGCGTGTACTTCGGGCCCGGCGGCGCCGAAGCCCCGTCCCCGGGGCAGTCCGCCCCAGACCCGTTCTTCGGCGGCGCCGGCCCGGAACGCACGGGCTGCACCGAGTGCGGCGAGTGCATGACCGGCTGTCGCCACGGTGCCAAGAACACCCTGGTCAAGAACTACCTCTACCTCGCAGAGAGCGCGGGCGCCGAGGTGCACCCGCTCACCACTGCCGACGGCGTCCGCCAGCTGCCCGACGGCAGCTACGAGATACGCACCCACCGCACCGGCAAGAAGTGGGCGGGCAAGCGCACCTTCACCGCGCGGCAGGTGGTCCTCGGAGCCGGCACGCTCGGCACGCAGCGCCTCCTGCACGCCATGAAGGACTCCGGCACGCTGCCGCGGCTGTCGGAGCGGCTCGGGCACCTCACGCGGACCAACTCCGAGGCGCTGCTCGGCGCGATGACGCACAAGGTGGGCGCCACGGACTACTCACGCGGCGTCGCGATCACGTCGTCGTTCTACCCGAACGAGAGCACTCACATCGAACCCGTGCGCTACGGCCACGGCTCCAACGTCATGGCCGCGCTGCAGCACATCCTCGTCGACGGCGGGCCGTTCCGGTTCACCCGCTGGATCGGCGAGCTGGGCAAGAACCTGAAGTGGCTGCCCGTGCTGATGGACTGGCGCCGCTGGTCCGAGCGGACGGTCATCGCGCTGGTCATGCAGGCCCACGACAACTCCCTGGTCACGCTCACCAGGCGTTCGCCGTTCGGCCGGTTCATGACGTCGAGGCAGGGCACCGGTGCGCCCAACCCGAGCTGGATCCCCGAAGGGCACGAGGCCGTACGCCGCATGGCCGACAAGCTGGGCGGCGGCGACGTCGAGGGCATCGCCGGCGGCACCATCGGCGACCCGTTCAACATCCCGCTGACCGCGCACATCCTCGGCGGCTGCGCGATCGGGTCGGACGCCGGGAGCGGCGTCGTCGACCCGTATCTGCGCGTGTTCGGTCACGAGGGTCTGCACGTCATGGACGGCTCCGCGGTGACCGCCAACCTGGGGGTCAACCCCTCGCTCACCATCACCGCCCAGGCCGAGCGCGCGTGCGCGCTGTGGCCCAACGCAGGCGAGCCGGACGCCCGTCCGGCCCTGGGGGCGGCCTACGTCCCCGTGAAGCCGGTACGCCCCGCCTCCCCGGTCGTGCCCGAGGCGGCGCCGGCGGCACTGCGCCTGCCGATCGTGGGCATCAGCTAGCGCAGCTCCTCACGAGCCCGCGCACAAAAAAATGACGCGGGACACCGTTGATCGGTGTCCCGCGTCATACAGGCGGAGGGCGAGGGATTCGAACCCCCGGTGGGTTGCCCCACAACAGTTTTCAAGACTGTCACATTAGGCCACTCTGTCAGCCCTCCACGTACAGTCTACCCGCTCTGAGCAGGTGGAACGGCACGGCAAGCGGTCTGCGTCCGACAGGACAGCGACGGCGGGCCGCCCTCAGGGTGGCCCGCCGTCCGCGAAGTGCTGGGGAGTGCCTCAGCCCTGCGCCTGCGCACCGGATCGGAGCTGACGCATCGCGAGCTGGACCAGCGCGATCAGCGTCTGCTTGGTCGCCGCCCGGGAGCGTGCGTCCGTGTACAGCATCGGCACGTGCGAGGGGATCTGCAGAGCCTCCCGCACGTCCTCGAGCCGGTGCTTGGCCACGCCGTCGAAGCAGTTCACGCCCACGACGAACGGGATGTTGCGCGACTCGAAGTAGTCGATCGCCGGGAAGCACTGCTCCAGACGGTCGGTGTCGACCAGGACGACCGCACCGATCGCGCCGCGCACCAGGTCGTCCCACATGAAGAGGAAGCGGTCCTGGCCCGGGGTGCCGAACAGGTACAGCCACAGGTTGCCCGGGAGCTCGACACGGCCGAAGTCCATGGCCACCGTGGTGGTGGTCTTGCGGTCGGTGACGCCACCGGCGTCGTCGACGCCCACCGAGTGCTCGGTCATGGCTGCTTCGGTGTTCAGCGGTTCGACGTCGGAGATCGAGCCGATGAACGTCGTCTTGCCGACGGCGAAGCCACCGGCGACGACGATCTTGACGACCGTGGGCGCGGTGCGCTCGGCCGCGGGCTGAGCACCGGGAGCGGTCTGCGCGCCGGCGTTGCCGGCCGGAGCCTGCTGCATCACCGGCGGGGCAGGCTGCGCCTGCGCCGGACGGGAGGCCTGTGCGGTAGGCGCCGGAGCACCGCCGCCACCACCCAGCACGCTCTGGCGCGCAGGCGTGCTCGAGGAAGCGGTCGCAGTGCCGGCGTTACCCGACACCGGGGCCCAGTTGGGACCGCTGCGGGCCCCGCCGTCAGAGGGCGGAAATGCCATTCAGAACACTCTCCAAGACGCTCAGCGACAGGCCCGAGTTCGAGCTGCCGTGGCCTGTGTGGACGTTAACCGGTGTCGAGGTGTGTACGGTCACGTGCCCTTCCTCCTGCATGTCCGCCACAAGAATCCGGACGACACCAAGGGGCAGCCGCAGAAGGGCCGAGAGCTCGGCGATCGACACATAAGTGTGCGCGGCGTGCTGGAGGATCGCGCGTTTCTCGGGTGGCAACCCAAAACTGCTTACAGCGCCTGGCAATACCTCAACGAGGGCCTCAAGCGGCAGGTCGGAGAGCTCCGACCGTACCCGGCCTCCGGTGACCGCGTAGGGGCGCACGGTGGACGTCTCACGGACGTCCCCCTGCCCCTGGGAACCGAAAGGTGCGTACGTCATGGTCGAGTCCTCATCCCACGCTGGCGGCTCGGGTCTGCCCATCGACCGGGAGGCTGCCACGCATCTCCGAGATCAGCTGCGGCGTGAGCGTGGCTTCGGTGCGGGACACCAGAAGAGCCATCTCGTAGCCGATAAGACCGATGTCGCACGTAGCCTCCGCCACCACGCCGAGCACTGACCCGTTCGAGACATTCATCAGGAAAAGGAAGCCGTTGTCCATCTCGATGATTGCCTGACGGACATTACCGCCGTTGAGCTGACGAGATGCTCCACGCGTAAGGCTTGACATACCCGAAACGATTGCCGCGAGCTGGTCACCGCTCGTCCGGTCCAGCTGGTCGGACATCGCCATGAGCAGGCCGTCCGCCGACACGACCAGCGTGTGCCGGCTGCCAGGAACCGTACGCACGAAGTTGTCGAGCAGCCACCCGAAATTCGTTGCTTCGGTGCTGAGGGTCACTCTCTGTTCCTCCTAGTCAGAATCCACAGACGCGCTTGCTTGTCACCGCGACTGCGGCGCTGAGTCAGGGACATGATTCACGGTCGAGGGTGCCCACGTCGAGTCCCCATCGGCCTTCTTGCCGTTCGCGTTCTCCGTTTCGCCCTCTTCGACGGACTCCGAGCGACCACGGGCTGTGGCCGACTGGAATGCCGAGAGACGCGAGCGAAGCTGCTCGGGATCACGGTCAATGCGAGCTGAGAGGCGCTCGACAGTGGGGTCCGCCCCGGTGCCGGAGGCACCGCGAGTACGGCGAGTCAGACCACCGTTGGCAACCTCGGTGCTGACGGCTGCCGGACGGTACGAGTCGTTCTCCTTCACATCATCTTCCTGGAACGCCCCTCGGCGAAGGAGGCTCGTCATCTCCTCGTAGAGGACCGCCGAAGCCGTCCACTCCGAACGTGCCTCCACCGAGTCCCGCACGTACTCCGGGTCGAGCGGGTCCTTGCCGTCGCCGTCCGTGCCGGCGGCCCGCTTGGCGAGCGGCGCAGGCGAACCGTACGTCGGGTCGTACACGGCACCCGTCGGGTACGGCTCGCTGAACTCGCGGATCGGCTCGCGAACCGGGGCCTCGAAGGACTGCTGCACGGCCGCCATCGGCACGGCCTGTGTGGCCGGGCCCGAGTCGAACGACATGGGTGCCCGCTCGGGCGCCGGGGCAGGTGCCGCTGCACGCGGCGCCGCGTCGACGAACGGGTTGCTGCCGTGGACCGGAGCCGGAACGGTCGCATGTGCCTGAGTGGGCATCGGAACCGTGCCACCCGCGGGAGCGCTCGGCACGGCAGGTGTCGCCGACGTCAGCGACTCCTGGACCGCCCGCTGGTAGCCCTCCTGGTACCCCCGCTGGTAGGTCGGGTCCGCCACGGGCTGCTGCGGCTGCGCAGGGGCAGGAGCCTGGACCGGGAAGGCCCCGGTCATCGGGCCCGCCGCCTGCGGGGCGGGAACACCCTGCGGTACGTACGGCGCCTGGAAGTCCTGCGGAATCTGCAGGTCCTGGAAGTCCTGCGGCGGACCGCTGGGCGTCTGGAAGTTCTGCGGCGGCAGGCTCTGCCCCTGCAGGTTCTGCGCCTGGAAACTCTGCGTCTCCACGTTCGACGCACCGAACGCAGGCACGTCCGCGACAGGGCTGCTCACGGTCTGGATCGGACGCGATGCCGGCCGCTCCTGCGGCTGGTAGGCGCGCAGCTCGCCGGTGGCCGGCTGGCCTGGCCGACGACCGAACAGGCCGCGCTTCTGCTGGGCCGGCTTGGCACCCTGCTGGGCACCCGAGCCGGTCGAGCGGCGGCTCGGGAGGTCCGCCATGAGCTCTTCGAACGCGGGCAGCGCCTCGAAGGACGAGTCCGGACCCTGCTGCGTATCCGCCGCGAAGCCGTGCGACTGCTCGTCGTCGCCCTGGAACGAGCCACCGAAGCCCGCCGGCGGTCCACCGAAGCTCCGGGCCGGTGCCGGTGCGGCAGGCGCCTGAGCACCTCCGGCGGCCGGGAACCGCATGACGTCGGTGTCGGACATCCCCGGCAGCGCGGCTGGGTCCTGCGTCACCGGGTCGAGCTGCAGCGACTGCGGCCCACCGGCGTCGACCGGGTCGATCGTGTTCAGCGAGCGGAAGCTCGAGAAGAGCGCGCTGCGCTGGTCGACGTCCACCGCGACCGGCGTGGTCTCCTCGAAGACCGGTGCGACCGGTGCGACCGGCTCCTCCGGCTGCGGTGCACGCTGACGGCTCGGGAGCGAGCTGCCCTCGGACACGTTCGACGGCGGTGCCCACGCGTTGTCGTCACCCTGGTACTCCTGCGGGAGCGACGGCGTCTGGATCTCGGGCAGGACTATCGAGCCGGTCGGCGTCGTCTCGGCCATCGGCTGTGCCGCGGTCGAGCTGCGGCGCCGGGCCAGGCCGAGCGCCGTCGTGCCGTCCGTCAGGGCGTTGATGTCGACCTGCTGCGCGACGGGCGCCGGCTGCGCCGCGAAGGCGGCAGCGGCGATCTGCGACGTGCCGGTCGGGACCGGCAGGCCGCCCTGCTGCGGGAGAGAGGTCGTAGCCGGCGACGCTGCCGAGATGGGCGAGCCGAAGGCGTTGGCGGGCGCACCGCGCATCGCACCGGTGCCCGGGCCGGTGGCCAGGCCGCCGTTGAACTGCGAGGCGGCCGCCTGCGTGTTGGCCTCCAGCGGGTCCGTGGGCATCGGCAGCGGCATGGCGTTGTCCGGCATGAACAGCACCGCCGGGAAGCGGACCGTCACCTCGGTACCGGTGCCGCCCTCGCCCACGCCGAACTCGACCTGGGCACCGAGCCGGTCGGACAGACGACCGACCACGTAGAGGCCGAGGCGCTGGGCGCCGACGGCGTCCGACGCGGCGTGGCTGAGAACCTTGCGGTTGGCCTCGGCGACCTCGCCGGGGTTCATCCCGAGGCCGTGGTCGCGGACCACGACGGTGACGAACTGCTCGTCACGCGCGGTGGTGACCTCGACCGGGGTGTGCGGCTCGGAGAACATCGTCGCGTTCTCGAGGAGCTCGGCCAGCAGGTGCGCCGCGTTCAGCGCGTTGTGACCCAGCATCATCGGGTCGACGACGAGGTTCAGGCGCACCCGGTCGTACAGCTCGATCTCGGAGGACGCCGTACGGATGACGTCGGAGACCGGCATGGGCTGGCGGACGCGACGACCCGAGTCGATGCCCGCGAGCACGAGGAGGGACTCCGCGTTGCGGCGCATCCGGGTAGCGAGGTGGTCGAGCCGGAACAGGTTCGACAGCGTCGAGGGGTCCTCCTCGGAACGCTCGAGGTCGTCGAGGAACGCGAGCTGCCGGTTCAGGAGCACCTGGTCGCGGCGGGCGACGTTGACGAACATCTCGGCGATCGAGCCACGGAGGGCGGCCTGTTCGCGGGCCACGTCGATGGTGGTCCGGTTGACGTCGTTGAACGCGGCGGCCAGCTGGCCGATCTCGTCCGACGACTCGACGGTGATCGGGTCCAGGTCGATGCTCGGGCCCTGGCCCGGCACCGAGACCTGCTCCACCAGGGTGGGCAGGCGGTCACGGACGACGCCGGCGGCCTGGGTGAGGCGGCGCAGCGGGGAGACCAGACGGCGGGCGATGACGAGCGCCGTGATGATCGAGAAGCCGAGGGCCGCGATCGCGATACCACCGGTGAGGTACGCGCGGTTCGCTGCGACGTCTGCCCGCTCCTGCGCGAAGGCCGAGGCGTCCTCGCGGACGGCGTCACGGACGATGCGCGCCTCGTCGACCCACTTGGCCGACTCGTCGCGGAAGGCCTCGCCCTGTGCCGTCTGGATGGACTCGAGGTCACCACGTGCCACCTGGTCACGAACAGTGCCGTAGATGCCGTCCATGCCGGGGACCTGGTAGTCACCGGGGATGCGGTCGTAGAGGTCCTGCGTCTCGTCCCACTCGCGGTCACCCAGGTTCACCAGGTCCGCCGCGCGCAGCGCCAGGGACCGGGAGGCCTCCTCGCCCTGCGGGTGGGCGTTGAAGATCCCGAGCGTCAGGGCGACCACCGGGCGCTCGTAGGTGTTCGTGAGCATGAGCTGGTCCATCGAGTGGTACGCCTCGAGCCGGGTACCCAGCTGACGGTCCTCGGACGTGTCCGCGATGGCGTCCATCACCTCGAGGGCACCGTCGATGTAGCCGCCGTACGCCTCGGTCGCCGCTTGCTCGGTGAGCCGGCCGGCGGCGACCTTCTTCTGCACGTCGGTGATGGCCAAGCGGTCTTCGATGGTCTCAGCGACGGCGGTCTTGACGCGCTGGTCCAGCATCGAGATGTCGATGTCGAGCAGCGCCTCGTCGCGCTCGTCGAGTGCCGTGATCGTCTGCGCCTGAGCAGCCGGGGCCGCCCAGACGGGCGTGCCGTCCTTGATGACCGGCTTGCCCTTGTCGTCCAGCTCCGGCGTCCCCTGGAGCAGAGCGCGACTGGCCTGGGCACCCGAGTCACCGTTGTCGATCATCGCCACGATGTTGAGCGACCGTTCCTGCGCGAAAGTCGTGCCTGCCGCGTCCTGGTACTCCAGCGCGGCGACGAGATCACTCGTCTGCTGCGCGCGCATCGCGTCGACCACAGACAGGCCGATGATGTACGCCGCTGCGATGACCAGGACGATGGCAGGCGTGACCAGTGTCGCAAGAACTTTCCCGCGCACTCCCAACCTGCGGAACATGCGTACCTCTCTCCATCACTGATCCGGAAGGGGTGGCGTGCGACTGCCCGCCGAGCATCCCTCGGTGCTGCGTACAAGTTACCGGCACCCGGTTTCCGCTGGCGACCTTCGTGAGGCCACACGGAAGTAGGCTTCATCGATGTGCGAGCCGTCACGATATCTGGACCGGGCCCATCAGGGAAACTCTCCCTTTCATCCCTGAATCCCCCGATTGCTGGCCAAAGGGACGTGGTGATCACCGTCGCTGCAGCTGGCGTGAACCGTGCTGACCTGCTCCAACGCGCCGGATACTACCCCCCTCCGCCGGGTGCGCCCGACTGGCCGGGTCTTGAGATATCGGGAATTGTGAAGCGTGTCGGCCCCGGCGTGTCGCGATGGCGCGCCGGTGACCGTGTGGTTGCGCTGCTCGAGGGCGGCGGTTACGCCGAGGAAGTCGCGGTCCGCGAGACGCAGGTGCTCCCGGTTCCCGATGGCGTCGACCTGGTCGATGCGGCAGCCCTTCCCGAGGCGGCGTGCACGGTCTGGAACAACCTCGTGGACGTCGGTCGGCTGCGCGCCGGGGAGTGGGTACTCGTCCACGGCGGTTCCGGCGGCATCGGCAGCTTCGCGATCCAGGTCGCCCGGGCGCTCGGTGCACACGTGGCCGCGACGGCCGGCGGGCCCGAGCGCGCCGCCCGCTGCGCCGAGCTCGGGGCGGACCTGGTGATCGATCATCGGGAGCAGGACTTCGCCGACGAGATCCGGCGGGCGACCGACGACCGCGGTGCCGACGTGGTGCTCGACCTGCTCGGCGGTGGCGCGCTCGGCGACAACGTCCGGGCGCTCGCCAGGGGCGGGCGCCTGGTGGTCATCGGCATGCAAAAGGGGCGCCGGGGCGAGCTCGACCTCAGCGACCTCCTGGCCCGGCGCGGGACGGTCACCGGAACACTGCTCAGGTCCCGGCCTGCGGACGAGAAGGCGCGCATCGTCGCCGATACCGAACAGCACGTCTGGCCGCTGGTCGCTGACGGGCGCGTACAGCCAGTGGTGCATGCCCGCATCCCGTTCGCGGAGGCGCAGTCCGCGCACGACCTGCTGGAGTCAGGAGAGGCGTTCGGCAAGGTTCTGCTGGTGCCCTGATCATCGCGTGCCTATATATAGGCATGGTCGACAATTTCGGCCGCGCCGAGATACTGCAATGCGGGCGACAGGCAATCCGGGCAAGACTGGACTCATGACCGACGAGCGAGCCATCCCCCAGTCAGACGAACGGCGCGGCGACCGCCCCGAGGGAGCGCCCACCGTGCACCCCCAGGTCGTGACGCCCGACGGCGCCGCCGTGCCGTCGGGCCGCCGGCCCGAGGGCTCCGCAGAGGAAGCGATCGACGAGGCAGAGGCCGTCGTCGGTCAGGTCGAGGAACCGGCAAAGGTCATGCGCATCGGCGGCATGGTCAAGCGGCTGCTCGACGAGGTCCGCGACGCACCGCTGGACGAAGCCGCCCGGACGCGCCTGGCCGAGATCCACGAGCGCTCGATCCGCGAGCTCGAGGACGGTCTGTCACCCGACCTCGTCGACGAGCTGCACCGCATCACGCTGCCGTTCTCGGACGACTCCGCGCCGTCCGACGCCGAGCTCCGGGTGGCGCAGGCGCAGCTGGTGGGCTGGCTCGAGGGCCTGTTCCACGGCATCCAGACGGCGCTCGTCGCGCAGCAGATGGCTGCCCAGGCGCAGCTCTCGCAGATGCGCCGCGCGCTACCGCCCGGCTCGGGGGCGTTCGGCCCCGGTGGTCCTGGCGGCCCCACCATGCCCGGCGCGCAGGACGAGGAGCCCGGCGGCGAGCGCCGGACCCCCGGCCAGTACCTCTGACTCGCCGCGCCTGACGCGTTCGCCCTGCCGGTCCCCGCGGGACCGGCAGGGCGGGTCAAGAGCGACGTCAGAGGTCGGAGGGGTCTACCAGAAAGCCATCCTCGTCGGCGATCTCGCCTCCAGCGGCGGTGTGGACGGCGCCGGCAAGCCGGGCCACCAGCTCCGCCGCGCGCTTCCGCGCGACTCGTAGCTCCATGGACGGGAACTCGCGCTGCGACTCCACGAGGTCGTGCGGCTCCCAGTGCACCCAATAGCGCACGGCGCCCTGCTCGGCCCATGGCAGGCCGCGCAGCAGGCGCGGCAGCTTCTCCTCGCCGGAGATCTCCACCGAGACGATCCCGTCGACGTCGAGGTCCACGATCAGCCCGTACCCGTCGAGGACCCGCGGACCCGTGAGGGCCTTGATGTCGTAGTCGTCGGCGGCCGCGTGCAGCTTCTTGCGCAGCTCGGGGTCCAGGGGGTCGCCGGGGTAGAGCGGCTTGTCGGCGATGCCCCGGGGCGGGCCGCCCCACTCCTTGCCCTCCATGTGGAGGCGGGCGCGCGGGTGCACCTTCTGCAGGATCGTGAGCGCGGCCTGCGGGTCGAGCCAGACGTCGGAGTAGACGGTCATGTCGATGGCCGCGCCGGCGTCGGGGGTGAGCACCACGCCGGCGCCGGGCTTCGCCGCCGGGCCACCGGGGGCGTCCCAGAGGCCGCCCACGTCCAGGCGGAGGGAGCCGCCCAGCCGGCGCGCGACCGAGACGAGCCACTCGACCAGGCGGCGCTCCTCGCGCTCCGGCATACCGACCGCGAAGGCCCGTCCGATGCCGTCGCGGTCGCCCGCCGGGAACGGGACCTCGCCGCGCTCCCGGTGGCAGACGATGTCGAAGGCCATCTCGGCCCCCGGCGGGACGCCGAGATCGAAGCCTTCACCCACTGGCTGGTACGGGCCGTTCATCACCGCATGCCGCGAGACGCGCAGCACGCCGACCTCCTTGCCCTGCGCGCGACGCACCTGCGGTGCGCCCGCCACGTTGCCGGGAAGGATGCCAGCTGGCACCACGTCCCAGCGGGTGGCGGAGAAGCGAGAGAGGGCGAGGACCTCGATCTCGTCCAGCTCCACGTCGCCAGGCACTGTCAGCACATGTCTTGCCTGGTGCGCCTGCGCAACCGTGCGCGGCAGGAGCGGAAGCTGGGGAGCGGCCATCGGGGTCCCTTCTGACGTCCGGGTGGGTGCCCGGTCCGCGCCGGGCACCCGGGAGCCTACCGCTCGGCGAGCGCCCTCGGCGGCGGCGCCCGGCCCCGGTGGTCAGACCTCGGTGCGGTGGAAGTTCTTCGAGGAGCGGGACGCCGTCGGGCCGCGTTGGCCCTGGTAGCGGGAGCCGTACAGATCCGATCCGTACGGGTGCTCCGACGCCGACGACAGCCGGAAGAAGCACATCTGGCCGATCTTCATGCCGGGCCACAGCTTGATCGGCAGCGTCGCGACGTTGCTGAGCTCCAGCGTCACGTGCCCGCTGAACCCGGGGTCGATGAAGCCGGCGGTCGAGTGGGTCAGCAGGCCGAGCCGCCCCAGGGAGGACTTGCCCTCGAGGCGGGCGGCGACGTCGTCGGGCAGGGTGACCGCCTCGTAGGTGCTGCCGAGGACGAACTCCCCGGGGTGCAGCACGAACGCCTCGTCGTTGTCCGCCTCCACCAGGCGGGTCAGCTCCGGCTGGTCGGTCGCGGGGTCGATGAACGGGTACTTGTGGTTGTCGAAGAGCCGGAAGTACTTGTCGAGGCGCACGTCGATGCTCGACGGCTGCAGCATCGACGGTTCGTACGGGTCGAGGACTACGCGGTCGGCCTCGAGCTCGGCACGGATATCGCGATCGGAGAGGAGCACCCCGACACGGTACTGGGCCCTCGTCACCACTGCAGCGGCTTGTGCTTCGCGTCCACCGACCAGTAGCCCTTGCGCATCACGAGGTAGAGGACTCCTTCGATGCCGCCCCAGATCGCCGGCACGAACCACGCGTTCCCCAGGGATACCAAGGTGATGAGCAGCATGATCCAGCCCAGGCCCTTGTAGCCGAGGTAGAACCGGTGCGCGCCCACCACGCCGAGCAGGATCCCGAGCAGGCCCGCGGTGATCCGGGATTTGCGCCCCGGTACGTGCTCAGCGGGCGGCGTGGGCCGGTCGTAGTCGTACTGCTGCTGATAGTTCGCAGGGGCCGCGCCCGACGGCGACCTGACCGCCGGGCCCGCAGGAGTCTTCGGAGTCTTCGGCGTCTTCATGGCGCGCGTCGCACCGGGGGGCGGCGGCGGGGGCGTCTGCCTGCTCGGCGGACGCGGGGGCAACCGCTTCGTCTCCTGGTAGATCGGCTCGGTGGGCTTCTCGCTGGGATGCTCGCTCACGGCTGCTCCGGCTGCTCGGCGACACTCGCTCCGAATCCGGTTCGGGCATCCGGGCGAGGTTGGGTATGATCAGGTCGCGCGCCAGGTTCACGGGCGCTGTTGCGGAACCCTAGCGGGATTCTGAAACAGCAGTTACCCGGGCAGAACCGGACGATGCGGGTGTAGTTCAATGGTAGAACTTCAGCTTCCCAAGCTGATAGCGCGGGTTCGATTCCCGTCACCCGCTCCAGCACGAAGCCCCTGGTCAAAAGGATCCGACCAGGGGCTTCGTCCGTTCCACAGTCGGATCAGCTCAGCGTTGGATCGGCTCAGCTGGACACCTCGTCCGGCAGCGTCGTCAGGACGGTCAGCTCCTGCAGGAGCACCGCAGGCCGGACCCACCGTCGGGCCTGCGGCGCTCGTTCTTGGGGGCTGGATTCAGCCCCGCACCGGCGCGGTCAGGTGCAGGGAGACCGCCAGCCCGCGTTCGGCGGCCGGGACCCAGCCGCTCCAGCACCGCCACACCTGCCGGCCCTCGCTCTCGTGGTGCCCATGGCGCTCGGCCAGGTGGAGCATCCGCGCGAGGCGTACGGCGTCGGGCACCCGTGCGGCTACGACGTCGACGGTCAGCACGCCCACCACGTCGTCCTCGAGATCGAGGTGGTCGACACCCGCCCGGACGTCCAGGGTGTGGATGTCGAAGATGTGCGCGATCAGCGCGGTGACCCCGACGAGCTCCGCGAGGTGCGTGCCCGGCGTCGGGCAGTGGTCGGCACCCGGGTCCGCGTCGCAGGAGCCCCCGGTCACGTCGGCCACGCCCGGATCGACCGCGCGGTCCCCCGCAGCTCGGCGTAGACGAACATCTCCATGCCGTTCCAACGGCCCGTCCACACGGTGAAGCCCGGCTTGGTGGCCGGGTAGTCGGTGGCGACGGTGATCCCGAGCTGGGCCGCGATCTCCGCCCCCTCGGCCAGCCGTGCCGGGTGCACGACCAGATGGTCGCGAAACACCTCTACCCACTTGATCCGCGTGTCGCCCACTTCCGCCAGCAGGTCCGCCGCACCGGCCGCGGAATCGGCCAGGCTTCCCGCTATCGTCGCCATCTCTCCCACCTCTCCGCGCCTACCTCTAGGCGCATAGACAGCCTGTTGGGCGCGAACTGGGCACCGCAACCGCTACGCCGAAAAGTTGCGTATACGCACTGGCTGCGGGTTAGGTGGGTTCCGTGTCTAGAGAGGGACGTGTGACTGCCGCAAGCATCGCCAAGGATCTTCGTGCCGCGATCCGCTCCGGGACCTACAAACCGGGCGATCGCCTTCCGAGCGAAGCAGCGCTCATGTCGAACTACGGCGTGGCGCGCATGACCGCGCGCCACGGCCTGTCGATGCTCAAGGACGAGGGGCTGACCGTCACCCGGCACGGCTCCGGCGTCTTCGTCCGCGCCTTCGAACCGATCGTGCGGGACACCACCGGCGGCAAAGCCGACGGCAGCTCCACGGTGACCGCCGAGATCGACGAGACCGGCGCCGGACTCACCGTCCGCACGCTCGCCGTCACCGCGGAGGCGGAAGCGCCCGAGAAGGTGCGGACGGCGCTCGGGCTCGCCGAGGGCGACAAGGTGACCGTGCGCGAGCGGCTCCACCTGCGCGAGCGCAAGCCCGTGCTGTTCGCGACGTCGTACCTGCCTGCGGCGATAGCTGCCAGAACACCTATCGCCGCCCAGGATGTCGGGCCGGGCGGCACCCACGCACGCCTCACCGAGGCCGGACACGCGCCTGTGCGGTTCCGCGAGGACGTGGTGGGCCGGATGCCAACCATCGAGGAGATCGAGGAGCTGCGGATCGAGCCCGGCACACCGGTGCTGTCGGTCACGCGCACCGCGTTCACCGAGGACGGCACGCCGGTCGAGATCAGCTACGTGGTGCTCGACGCCGGCGAGTTCATGCTCCGGTACGACATCGACTGAGCCGGAGGTGCAGCGCAGGGTGCGGGCCGAGGAACGAGGCACGCGCCCGAAGCGGAACCGCAGGCTCAGTCGACACCGATAGAGACTAGGCCGGCCGCGCTCGCGGCTTGAGGCGCAGGTCCGGTAGGGCCGGAGCACGCAGCGGCCCTGCCGGGTAGCCGTGCACCTGCCCGAAGCGGCGTCCAGCGGCGCCTTCGGTGTACCCGGTCGCCCCGGCGCCCCCTGGGGCGCCCGCAGGGCCGAGCTCGGCGACCAGCGCCATCCAGTCGTCGCGGGCCCGCACGATGTCCTCGTGCGTGCGGCCCATGAAGTTCCACCACATGATGACGTCCTCGGCGAAGGGCAGACCGCCGATCAGCACCGCTCGTGCAGGCGCGCCGGCAGCGGCGCGCACGACGAGGGCGGACCGCCCGGGCGCCGCGTAGCCAAGGCCGGCGGGCGGCACCCCGCAGCCCTCGAAGGTCACGTCGCCGCTGTCCACCAGCAGCGCGTGCTCGTGACCCGGGTCGACGTCGAGCCGAAGCTCCGCGCCCGGCTCCAGGTCGATCTGTGCTCCCACGAGCGGCGTGTACGTCGTCGCCGGCGAGTCCAGCTGCTCGCCGGCCACCGCCAGCCTCCCGATGAACACCTGCACGACGGCGCCGTCGTGCCGCGCGACCGGGAGGTCACCGTGGTGCTCGAAGTGCGGGTCGATGCCGAGGGCCGACCCGGGGAGCGCCGTCCACAGCTGTACACCGTGCAGGAGGGGCGGGCGCCCCTCTGGCGACTCCTCCGAGTGCGAGATGCCCACCCCCGCCGTCATCAGGTTGAGCTCGCCCGGACGGACCGCCTGCAGCGAGCCCACGGAGTCGCGGTGCAGGATCTCGCCCTCGAAGAGCCAGCTCACCGTCTGGAGCCCGGTGTGCGGGTGCGGTGGGACCTGCATGCCCTCGCCGACCGATACGTCGTCGGGACCGTAGTGGTCGCTGAAGCACCACGCCCCCACGAGGGACCGAGCGCGCTGCGGGATGGTGCGCCGCACGCTCATCGAGCGCGGGCCGCCCAGCGGGACGTCACGCGGGCTGAGGAGCTCGATGCCGTCGCCCTGCTCGCCCGCCGCGCAGACCTGTTCGGCAGGCCAGGTCTCGAGGTTGCTCATGCGCCGAGCCTAGACCGGAGCCCTCCGCCCGGGACCCCCTGTCCCGGGACACGGCCAGGGCCCCCGGGGCAGGCCGGGGGCCCTGGCACAACCGCGCACCCGTGGTCCACCCTCAGTGAGGACCAGGGCGCCGTGTCGACGTCACGGCCCCGAAGCATCCGTCAGCCCCGGGGCACCGGGCCTGTTCTCCACGGACGTTCGGACGCGGGCGGTGTTCCGGCCCCGTTCAGGACCTGTGGCGTCATCCACAGCCCGCACCGCGGTACGGGACGTCCTGTCGTTCTCCGGTCAACCATGTGTCCGATGCCCGGGCCGGTCGGTACTGCTGCAGCGCACCGCATCTGCACCCGAATCGTCGAACCATTGCCACGTTTCTATCCGCGTGTCGCACGAGCGGCAACTGCTCCACCGTTGTAATTTTCACCCCGCCTTTGCCCACAGTTCTGTCCACAGGAACAGGCGCGGATTTCCGGCACCGCCCACAGGGCTGTGGACAAGATCTGTGGATAACTAAAGGTTGATCAAACCCAGGCACGCGACCCCTGGGCGCCGCCTGCTGTCGGATCGCTGCGTGCGTCCAGCTCCTCCGACACGGTGATGAAGCCGCCCTCGTCCACGAGGATCCCCCCGATCCGGCTCTGGAGCGCCACCGCGAGCCGGGCGAGGGAGGCGCGCATACGGGCCCGGGCGATGACGTGCAGTCCTGACGCCTGCTCGAGCTCGAGCTCGTAGGGATCGGCAGGGGCCCAGCTCAACCGGTAGGCGAATGGCCCGTAGCTGCGCCAGTCCAGCGAACCGAGCGCACGCGGCACCCGGTCGACGCGCTCCACGTCGACGACGAGCGCTCCGTCGTACGCGGTGCTGCCGGCGAGCGTGTAGCGCGGCGACCCGTCCGGCGTGACCTGCTCGGCGGAGACGTCGGCGGTGGCGATGAGCGAGCGGAGCATCGGCAGCACGTCGCCCGGCTGGAGGACGTGCGCCGCGTAGAGCGTCACGTTGACCGACGCGGCAGGGTCCGGGACCAGCGGCTGCCTGCCGTCCACGAGCACTCCGCCACCGGACTTGCGGGCCGCCGCGACCATCCACTGCACTATGCGTAGCTCCTCGCCCTGCGGCAGGGCGTGCGGGAAGGTGCGGGCGATGCCGTCCCGGTCGCCGTACGACGTCGGAGCCGCACCACGGACGTCTCGCAGGCCGTCGGCGCGGGCCACCGAGTACGCCTCGGCCTTCGTGGCGGAGATGTTGAGCTCGGCGAGGTGCGCCTCACCGACCTCGAACGGGCCGGTCGCCACGTGCCCTTCGCCCAGACGCATGACACCAGGCACCAGCGCGTCCGGCTGCGCCATGCCTCGGAACCGGGCACCGGCCATCCGCCGAGAACCTGAGGCGCGGGTCGGTTCTCGGAGCCACTCGATGTCGGAGAACCACGCGGCAGCAAGCTCGCTGACGGTGACGGGGCCGTTCGTACTGGGCAGGATCAGAATGTGACCCGAGGCGTGTTCCCCTGGAATCACACCCGCCAGAAATGTCATGCGGCGCACTTTACTGCGGGTCACTTTCCGCGATGATGCAGGCATGTTACAGAGAGGAAACACGTTCGTGACAGCGGGTGCGGTTTATTTGTGCAGCGTCCGACATGTATGCCTTTGGATATTCACTGGCGACTGAGTCTCAGCGCAAGAGCATGGAAATTCCGCCACCGGTCTTCGAAAGGACGGCGTATGAGGGCTTCGCACCATCGTCACCACGAAGACCCCCTCAGTCGCCGATCAGGACAGGCCCGTACCGCGATCCTGGGTTCCAGTTACCTGACGACGCGGGCATATGATGTCAGCATGCCCAAGATCATCGGGAAGAGCCTGCACGAGCACCGGCAGATGACCAGGCACAAGCTCTTCACCGCTCTGTCCACGCTCATGGCGGAGCGCGGGTTCGACACCATCACCCTGGCCGACATCGCCGCAGCGGCACACGTCGGCCGGACCGCTGTCTACAACCACTTCCACGACAAGGAAGCGCTGCTCCTCGGGTTCATCACGCACGAGACCGAGCAGTACGCCCACACGCTGGAGCGCGCGCTCGACGGCGTGGACGACCCCGTCGAACAGCTGCGTACCTACATCCGCCAGCAGGCTCAGCTCACCCGCGTCTTCCACCTCGCCCCCGGCCCGGACCTGCGGACGGTCCTGTCCCGCGCCACGCAGCAGCGCCTGCGTGAGCACGCCGATATCGTCGAGGCGATCCTCCGCCGGATCCTCACGGCCGGGATCGATGCGGGCACGTTCCCGCCCCAGGACATCGAGCCGACGGTGCATCTCGTCAACGCCTGCCTGTCCGGCCGCCTCATCCCCGACGAGCCCCTCGCCCGCGAACGCACCATCCGCGCCGCGGAGTCGTTCGTGCTGCGTGCGGTAGGCGCCCGAGAGCCCGTCCCCGCCTGACGCCGAAGCAGGGCGGCTTCGGCGTGGGAGCGAGTCAGATCCAGCGCTTCCAGCGGAAGACGCCGAACAGGCCCACGCTCACGGCCAGCATCGCCACGAGAGCGACCGGGTAGCCGTACGCCCAGTCGAGCTCCGGCATGACCTCGAAGTTCATGCCGTAGACCGTTCCGACGAGCGTCGGGGCGAACAGGATGGCCGCCCAGCCCGAGATCTTCTTGACCTCCTCGCCCTGGCGGATGCTGACCTCCGACAGGTGCTTCATCTCCTCGTTCTGCCGCTGCGCGACCAGCGTGGCGGCGACCGTCAGGATGTCGCGCAGCGCTGCCCGGAAGACCTCGATGCGGTCGGCGGCCTCGGTGAGGTGGTCCGCGACGTCGCGCAGGTAGGCCTGCAGCTCCGAGTCCACGCCGTACTTGTCGGCGCCCTTCGCGAGCGAGGCGCACAGCGCCTGCTCCGGCCGAACCGCCCGCTGGAAGTCGATGACCTCGCGGGACAGCTCGTAGATGCGCCGCGACACGTCCGGGGCGCCGCCCCAGACGTCGGACTCGATCTCGTCGATGTCGTGGTCCAGCCCCGCGACGACGGGCGCGTACCCGTCCACGACGCTGTCGAGGATCGCGTACAGGACGGCCTCGGGTCCCCGCGACAGCATCTCGCGGTCCGACTCCAGGCGGCTCCGTACGGCCGCCAGGTCCGGCGAGGCGCCGTGGCGCACGGTCACCACGAAGTCGGGGCCGACGAAGACGTGCAGCTCGCCGAACTCGACCTCCTCGGCGTCGTCCAGGTAGCGGGCGGCGCGCAGCACCACGAACAGGGTGTCGCCGTAGCGCTCGATCTTGGGCCGCTGGTGCGCCTGGATCGCGTCCTCGATGGCGAGGGGGTGCAGGTCGAACTCACGCGCGAGCGACGTCAGCTCTGCCTCGTCCGGCCGCTCCAACCCGATCCAGGCCATGCCGCCGGGCCGGGAGCGGAGCGCGCTGAACGTCTCCGCGAGGTTGTCGTAGCCGGCGGTGCGGATGCCGTCGTCGTAGATCGCGGCGGCGACCACCGACGAGCGGGGCGCGGGCGCGACGGGGCGGGGGGCGACGTCGGGCACCACGTTGACGGCGCGGCGCGGACGGCGGACGCCGAGCAGCGGACGCGAAGGGCGGGAGGGCAGGAACGTAGCCATGGGGAACTCCTGGGGGTCGAGCGCAGGAAAAGGACTGCGAACGGACACCGCAGCGGAGACGGCCGAACGACCGGTGGACCTCACGCCCGAGAAGGGCGGAGCGCACCGGTGCGCAAGAACCCGCAGCAAGGCGGGTGGGGAACCGTCAGCTCAGCTGCGGTTCGGACTACTCGGAGGCTCGCTACGTGTCATGCGCGCCACCTCCTTGGTCCCAGCGGCGGATCGCCGCGCCGTACGTTCTCGACGGAGGCCAGTCTAGCCACGTCGAGGCGCAGAATCGAACCCTTTCGAGAGCAGGATCACATAACTCGTCACCAGGCGTCGTGCGGACGGTGGGGCACGCCGGGCGGAGTCTGGAAATCGTGCGGCGTCGGCGACAGGTAGGCGCGCGCGAACTTCAGCGAGGCGGCCAGGTCGTCGTACCGTTCGGCGGCCGTGCGCGCCGCCCGGGTGGAGATCTCCACGCAGACGTCGCCGCTCCAGCGTCGCGCGACCAGCTCCTGGAGCACCTTCTCGGCCTGCATGCTGCCGCGGCCGGGCACCAGGTGCTCGTCCCTGGCCCCGAAGTTGCCGTCCGCCAGGTGCACGTGCCGCAGGCGGTCGCCGAACGTCTCGAGGAGCGTCAGCGCGTCCTGCTGCGCCACGCTCGCGTGCGACAGGTCGAGGGTGACGGCGTCGTAGTCGTGCTCGGCCGGGTCCCAGCCCGGCAGGTACGCCTGGAACTCGCGCTTGCCGCCGCGCCACGGGTACATGTTCTCGACGGCGATCGTGACGCCCGTCGTCTCGCTCAGCGCACGCACCTGCTCCTGGAACTGCCGGGCGTACTTGTACTGCCAGCGGAACGGCGGGTGCACCACGACCGTCCCCGCGCCGAGCTCGAGAGCCATCTCCGCGGTCCGTTCGAGCTTGGCCACCGGGGACCGGCCCCAGACCCGCTGGCTCACCAGCAGCGTCGGCGCGTGCACCGAGCGCACGGGCATGCCCGTGTCGGCAGCCAGCTTCGCGAGGGACCGGGGGTTCTGGGTCACCTCCTCGGACCAGACCATTACCTCGACGCCGTCATAGCCGAGCTCGGCCGCCGACTCGAAGGCCAGCGGCACACGGCGAGGGAAGACCGAGGCCGTCGAGAGCGTGACCTGCACGTCAGGTGCAGCGGGCTCGTGCGGTTCGGTCCGAATCGGTTCGGGCATGCGGGCCACCTTAGAGCGCCAACGTGAGTGTGATGTGACCAGTGGGTTCAGATCGGGTTCGAGCGAGGGTTCAAGTGCCGGTTCAAGTGAGCAGACGTTGCTGTACGACGTCGCGCGCTGCCTGCGCCGTCGAGCACTCGAGCACCGTCCGTGCCAGCTCGACGCACTCGTCCCGGGACACACCTGCCAGGGTGCCTGCGACGTCGGCCAGCGCGCGGGGGGTCATGGACAGTGACGTTACGCCCAACCCCACCAGGACGGGAGCGAGCAGTGGATCTGCCGCCGCCTCGCCGCACACGCCCACGGGAGCACCATGCATCGCGCCGCCTTCACACGCCACTCGGACGAGCTGCAGGACGGCGGGCTGCCAGGGCGTCGACAACGCGGCGACGCCGGCCAGGTCGCGGTCCGCCGCCATCGTGTACTGCGTGAGGTCGTTGGTGCCGAGGCTCGCGAACGACACCTCGGCCAGGACGTGGCGTGCCTGGAGCGCGGCGGCCGGTGTCTCGATCATCACGCCCGACTGCTCCAGCCCGTGTGCCGCGCAGGCGGCCGCGAAGTCGCGCGCCTCGTCGACCGTGGCGACCATCGGCGCCATGACCCAGACCTCGGCGGTCTCGGCGGCGGCGGCCTGCGCTATCGCGTCGAGCTGACGGTCCAGCACGTCCGGGTGCGCGACGGCGGTGCGCAGCCCTCGCACACCGAGCGCCGGGTTGTCCTCGTGGTCCGGGGTGAGGAACCGGAGCGGCTTGTCGGCGCCGGCGTCGAGCGTACGGACGACGACCCGGCGGCCCGGGAAGTGGGAGAGGACCGCCCGGTAGGCGGTCACCTGCTCCTCGACGCTGGGCTCCTCGCCCCGCCCGAGGAAGCAGAACTCCGTGCGGAACAGGCCGACGCCGCGCGCACCGGCGGCAGCGGCCGCCTGGGCCGCCGCGGGGTCCGCGACGTTCGCCACGAGCTCCACCTCCGACCCGTCGCGCGTGACACCCCTGCCGTCGAAGGTGGCGGCGGTGATGCGGCGTCGGGCACCCTCCACGTCCGCGAGCGACGGGGCGCGCAGGACGACGCCGAGCGTGCCGTCGACGACTATCTCCTCGCCGTCGGTGAGGTCGCCCGCACCGGGCAGCGCCACGACTGCCGGGATGCCGAGGGCACGGGCCAGGATCGCCATGTGCGAGGTGGGGCCGCCGCGCGCCGTGACGACCGCAGTGACCACCGCCGGATCCAGCATCGCGGTGTCGGCCGGGGCGAGGTCGCTCGCGACCAGCACGAACGGATACCCCGGGTCGGGCACACCGGGCGGGACCGCCCCCGTGAGCGCCGCGACTATGCGGTCGCGGACGTCCCGCACGTCGCGGGCGCGCTCCGACATGGGCGGGCCGAGGGCCTCGAGCTGGTTGGCCACCGATCCGGCGGCGTCCCACACCGCACGCTCCGGGGTGAGCCGGTCCTCCCGGACCCGCCGGGCGGCGCCCGCGGCGAGCGTCGGGTCGGCGGCCATGGCCGCGGTGACCGCGAGCACGTCGGCCGCTGTGCCCGACGCGCGGCTCGCCCGCTCCGCGAGGTCGGCCTCCACCCGGGCGGCGGCCTCCTTGACGGCGCGAACGGCTTCGTCGGCGGACCCCGACAGGCGGGTCGTCCTCGGCTCGGGCACGCGGGCCGGCATCCGGACCACCGGACCTGCTGCGCGCCCCGGGCTCGCCGGAACCCCCGTGAGCCTCTCGCTCGTCATCCGTACGCTCCCCAAGGCTCGTCGTCGCGTGCGCTCGGAACGTTACACGCGAGCGCCCCGCCGGGCGAGGCTCGGTTTTGCGGGAGGAGACCGCGCCTGGAGGAGCTGCCGGGACGGACGTGTCGGGGCGGAGGCGCAGGGCCGGACCGACGGGACCGCCAGGGCAGGCAAAGGGCTGCTCTCCTGGAAGTCCGCGGTCTGGCAAGATGACACCATGGCCGAGGCCCTGATCGTCGGATCCCCCGTCGTCGGACGGGTGGTAGCGATGCGCGACGTGCCCGATCCCGTCTTCGCGGAGAGCATCGTCGGCCCGGGGCTCGCCATCGATCCCGACCCCGAGCTCGGGGGGCGCGTGGTCGCACCGTGCGCAGGGGTGGTGGTCAAGCTGCACCCGCACGCGTTCGTGCTGCTCGTCCCGTCCGCCGGGCCTTCGGCGCCGGACGGGACTGCCGGACCAGCCGGTGGCCGGGGCGTGCTGGTGCACCTCGGCATAGACACGGTCCAGCTCAAGGGTGCGGGCTTCGACCTGCTCGTCGCGGAGGGCGACACGGTCGCGGCCGGGCAGCAGCTGATCGTCTGGTCCCCTGCCGAGGTGTCCGACGGCGGCCGCTCGCCCCTGGTGCCGGTCGTCGCCCTGGACCTCGGGCCGAAGGGCCTGGAGGAGCTGGTCCGGCCGGGCGCCCGGGTGCAGGCCGGCGACCCGCTGTTCCGCCTCCCGTAGACCCCGGGACGCGCCCTAGGGTCGTACCCATGGTGCGCACTGTGGTGTTCGACGTCGGCGAGACGCTCATCGACGAGTCCCGGATCTGGCTCGGCTGGGCCGCGCGGCTCGGGATCCCCCCGCTCACGTTCCTCGGCGTGCTCGGCGGCTGTGCAGCGCTCGATCTGCCGCACAGAGACGCGTTCGAGATGCTGCGGCCGGGTCTCGACCTGGAGGCCGAGATCGCCCGCTGGACCCAGGAGGACCCGGACGGCCTGCGCAACGGGTTCGACGCCGACGACCTCTACCCCGACGTCCGGCCGGCCCTGACCGCACTGCGTGAGGCGGGCTTCGACGTCGTCATCGCGGGGAACCAGCCGCCCGAGGCGCGCGCCGCGCTGGAGGCGATGGACCTGCCGGCGAGCGCGATCCGGACCTCCGACGAATGGGGTGTGCAGAAGCCGGAGCCCGGGTTCTTCGCCCGGGTCGCGGAGCTGTCGGGGGTCGCGCCCGAGGAGATCGCCTATGTGGGCGACCGGCTCGACAACGACGTCCTGCCCGCCGCCGACGCCGGGATGCGGCCGATCCTGCTGCGCCGCGGCCCGTGGGGCTACCTCCACGCGCTCCGGCCGGAGGCGGCGCGCGCGACGGTCATCGACTCGCTGGCCGAGCTGCCCGGGGTGCTGGCCGCCTGATTCAGCCCAGGGGTCAGCGGCGGGGTCAGCCGCGGAGCGGGAGCGTGAGCCCGGCGTCGCCGTCCGGCACCACGCGGACCGGGACGCCCCAGTCCTGCTGCGCCAGGTGGCAGGCCGGGAACACGTCCGGGTCAGGATCGCCGTTCGGCAGGAGGGGCACCTCGTCGCACGACGCCGCCTTGGCGGTCACGTGCAGCACGCCCTCGGCCACCTCGGGGTTGATCACCAGGTCGCGGATCAGGTCGGTGCCGTTGCCGGCCCCGGACAGCAGCAGCTCCGGCGGGGTGGCGCTGACCTGGAGCGACGTCGACGGGCCCCACCGGTCGTCGAGCTTCTGCCCCGGCGCGGGCGCGAACGGCACGTCGAGCCGGAGCGGTCCGGCGCCGACGTCGGTCGCGGGCCGGGCCATCCGGTGCGCACCGCCGTCCAGGACCTCGCCCGCCAGGCTCGCCGGGAGCGCGATCCGCGTGAGCCGGTGCGCCGCCGACTCGACGACGACCAGGTGCACGGCGCCGTCCACCACCTCGACGAGCACGTCCGACGGCTCCGCCAGGTTCTTGGCCAGGGTGGTCACCTCGGCGGTGACGGGGTCGTAGCGGCGCAGCGCACCGTTGTAGGTATCTGCGACGACGACGGAGCCGTCGGGCAACGTGGCCACACCGAGCGGATGCTGCAGCAGCGCCTGGTCGGCAGGGCCGTCCCGGTGCCCGAATTCGAAGAGGCCCTGGCCGACCGCGGTCTGCAACGGGCCGACAGATCTCCCTTCGGCCGGATCGAAGCAGCGCAGAGCCGACGTCTCAGAATCTGCCAGCCAGACTCGTCCGCTGGCGTCAACCGTCAGACCTGACGGCTGTGCGAACCAAGCCGTCATCGGATCGCCGTCCTGAAGCCCCTCATTCATCGTCCCCGCCACGAGCGCGATCGAATCCTCTGCCGGGTCGTACTCCCACAGCGTGTGGTTGCCTGCCATCGCGACCAGGACCTCACCCCGCTCCGGCAGGTAGGCGACATCCCATGGGGAAGACAGCTTCACTGCCTCGGGCCGGTCGTCCGCAGCGCCAGGAACGAACGGACCCCACTTTCCATCCTCACCCAGGACGTTCTCCTGGCCGCCGACCATGAATTGCTGACCGGTCCCGGCAAGGGTCGTAACAGTGCCGTCGGACAGCCGAACCCCGCGCAGGGCATGGTTAGCCGTGTCCGCCACCACGACGTCGTACCCGAGGTCAGTTGCCCCGTTTGGCACCAGGCACAGCCCGTTCGGCTCCGAGAAGCGCGCCTCGCCGGGACCGCCGTCGACCAGGCCGCGCTCGCCGGACCCGATGCGCCGGACGAGCGTCTCGCCGTCCGGTGCCAGCTCGGCCAGGGAGTGGTGCCCGGCGTCCGCGACCAGGAGGTTGCCGTTCGGCAGGGCGAGCACCTTGGCGGGGAACCGCAGCGTGCCCGACGCCGGAGCGGGCGGCACGTACGGCCCCGCGCCGCGGTGCAGCGTGCCCTTGGCCGAGTGCTCGGCGATCAGGTCGGTCACGAGGGCGGCGATCGCGGAGCCGTGCCCCTCGCCCGCCATCTGCGCCACGATGTAGCCCTCGGGGTCGATGACCACGAGCGTGGGCCAGGCCCGTGCGGTGTAGGCGCCCCAGGTGACGAGCTCCGGGTCGTCCAGGACCGGGTGTCGCACGTCGTACCGCTCGACGGCGGCCGCGAGCGCCTCGGGGTCTGCCTCGTGCTCGAACTTGGGCGAGTGCACGCCCACGATGACGAGCTCGTCGCGGTGCTGTTCCTCGACCTCGCGCAGCTCGTCGAGGACGTGCAGGCAGTTGATACAGCAGAAGGTCCAGAAGTCGAGGATCAGGACACGGCCTCGAAAGTCTGCCAACGACAGCTCTTTGCCGCCGGTGTTCAGCCAGCCGCGCCCGACGAGCTCGGACGCGCGGACCCGGGGAAGGTTCTGGACTCCTGTACGCACGAGCCCATTGTCACTCTCGGGGTGGGCTGTCCTGCCCGGTGTCCGGCGTACGGGCACGCCACTGCTCGACGAGTGCCTTGTCGGCGCGCCGGCGCGTGAGATCGCTCTTGCTGGAGTGCACTGCCGCCCGGTGCGCGAGCAGAGCGGCGCGGTCTCGTTCGAGGGCCCACATGAGGGCCTGTCGCACGTCGGCGCGCGTCACCCGCACGCTCCGCGTCTCGTCCATCGTCCCGATCATTCTCGCCGTTCCGTGTCTACCGGCGTCCAGTGCGGGCACCGCCAACGATTCAGGAGGTTTTCCGAGGATGCTTTGTGACATCCCAGGTCTTCCTGGCTTTCACCCGGCCGTGGTTGGGTGGTAGCAGAGGAACGTACCGCGCAAACGTGGCGGGGCGATATCCGCCTATCGGATGACTTTCTGGGGCAGACCGGCGTGTCGCCCCCGTGGGGGCCGTGTGTGTTGGTGGGTGAGGAGAGGATCAGGGCATGGACCGCGACCAGGCCAGGAAGATGAAGGAGCAGCTCGCAGCCTTCGCCCGAGAGCTCGCCGAGAAGCATGGAGTAGTGGCGACACCGCGGTCCCTGGGTGCGCAGACCGAGTCGGAGGCTGCCGACGTCGTACGCGCGCCCACGCTCGCCCTCGGCCTCGTGCCCCAGGAGGGGGGCGGCTTCGGGATCGCCGTCCGCTACCGCCTGGGGGTTCCCCGGGCCCGCTCGATAGTGCGCAGGGTCTCTGCGGAGATCGGCCCCGAGGTCGACGTCCGACGGACCGGGCGCATCCGCCCCGTGAGCGAGCTGGGTCCGCGCCCGCCCGCGCCGACGTCGCAGGCCGACGGCGACACGGACCGGCGCCGTCCGCTGCGGCCGGGCATCTCCATCGGCCACGTGGGCGTGACGGCCGGAACGCTCGGCGCGTTCGTGACGCGTGCGGTCGTGGGCGGCGGCGAACGTGCCGGGGACGACGCGGAGGACGGACAGCTCTACGCGCTCTCGAACTACCACGTGCTGGCCGGCTCCCCCGAGGCCAGGCCCGGCGACATCGTCCTGCAGCCCGGACCCGCGGACGGCGGGCTGGCACCGGGCGACCGGATCGGCGAGCTGACCCAGGTAGTGGACCTGGACGCGCTGGAGCCTGCTTACACGGACGCCGCCATCGCGCGCCTCGACCGGGTCCCTGTCGACTTCGACTATCCGGTGGGACGCGTGGTCAAGACCGCGCGGGCCCTCGGTGGCGAAATCGTCGGCAAGGTGGGCCGCACGACGTCGGTCACTCGCGGGCGGGTCACCGCCATCGAGCTGGACGACGTCATAGTGGGCTACGAGGATCTCGGCGCGCTCAGCTTCGACGACCAGATCGAGATCGAGAGCCTCGACGACCAGCCGTTCTCGCGTGGCGGCGACTCGGGTGCCCTCGTGTACCGGGAGGACGGCGTGGCGCTCGGTCTCCTGTTCGCCGGGTCGGAGTCCGGCGGGCACAGCGGCAAGGGGCTCACCTATGCCAACCCGATCGACCAGGTGCTCGAGATCCTGGGGGTCGAGCTGGCCGGGGAGCCGCCGGGCCCGTTCGCCTGAGCCAGGCCCCCGTTCGAGGGCGTTCGGTGTGCGCACCAGCGTTTCCCGTGCCGGGCGTGTCGGTCCCGCCGGCCGGGGGCGCGGGCGTGTCCGCGCGGCGCGTCGAACCGCACCAACCCGCTGACCTGCGAAGCCACTGGGGACCCCGCAAAGGGCGGGTCAACCGGCGGGGAACGGCGAGCGAGGGGGTAGACACGGGGGACACAATGGATGACCAGGAGGTGATCGGGATGGCAACACTCGACGAGGCTCGGTCCGCAAAAGCCGCATTACGGCAAAAAGTGACCGGGCTCGACGGTGTGATCGGAGTTGGCGTCGCCCCTGAGTTCACGACGTCCCTCGGGCTGCCCCCGCGTGAGTACCCCGCACAGAAGCACGCGAAGTCCGGCACGTCCGGTAGATCATCGGTCGAGGTGCTGGCCGAGGAGGTCTCGGTCGAGCAGGTGACCGGATCCGGCGGGAGCTGGGTCCTTCAGGTCAACGTGACGGACCCCCGCCTCGTGGACAAGGTGCCGGAGGAGATCAACGACGTCGCCGTGCGCGTGCGCGTCGTCGGCGCGATCCGAGCGGGCTGAACCACAGTCATGCCGAAGTAGAGCGTCGGTCCGGACGCACGCTCTACTTCGGCATGCCCGTGCTCGGGTCAGCCCAAGGTCGTCGGCAGCTCCGGCGTCTCGCCGAGCACCTGCTCGGCGAGGAATGCCGACACCACCTGGTACCAGACCTTGGCGTTCTGCGGCGTGAGCACCCAGTGGTTCTCGTCCGGGAAGTACAGGAAGCGGTGCTCGGTCTCACCGTCGTCGGAGGCGGGCAGGCCCGACTTCGTCAGCAGCTCGAACCACAGGCGCAGGCCCTCCCCGATCGGGACGCGGTAGTCCTTGTCGCCGTGGATGACCAGCATCGGGGTGCGGATCTCCCCCACTGCCAGGTGCGGGCTGTTCTCCAGCGCCATCTCCGGCGTCATCTCGCGCGCCCAGTAGTAGCCGGCGTCCGTGGTGGGGCCGAACTGGTCCAGGGCCCACAGGCTCGCGTGCGTGACCACCGCCTTGAAGCGGTCGGTGTGCCCGGCCACCCAGTTGGCCATGTAGCCGCCGAACGAGCCGCCCATGGCCGCCGTACGCGTCTCGTCGATCTCCGGCAGCGCGTCGGCGGCGTCGGTGATGGCCATGAGGTCCGTGAAGGGAGCCCCGCCCCAGGCGCCCCACCCGCGCTGGATGAACTCCTGGCCGTACCCGGTGGACAGCGCCGGGTCGGGCAGCAGCACCGCGTACCCCTGGGCGACCATCAGCCACGGGTTCCAGCGCCAGCTCCACGCGTTCCAGGAGCTCAGCGGGCCACCGTGGATCCAGAGCAGGAGCGGGGCCTTGGCCTCGGGGCCGGCGTCGGCAGGCAGTGCCAGCCAGGCGCGCACCCGGGAACCGTCCTCCGCGGTGGTCTCGATCTCGGTGAGGCGGCCCGGCAGCGCGGGAGCCGCAACGGGCGAGCGCAGCAGCGTGGCGGCGACCGGCGTCCGCTCCCCCGGTGCGCCCGAGGCGAGGAAGCCCGCCAGGTCGATCCGCACCGGCTCGGCCGGCGCCGCGTAGGAGGCGCGCAGGGCGAACAGCGTGGCGCCGTCGGACGTGACGGAGAGGTCGGAGAAGACGGCGTCGTCGGCGGTCAGCCCCTCGACGGTGACGTCGCTACCCGGGAGAGCCCGCGAGAACGTGAGGACGAAGACCGGCCCGCGGCCGTCGTCGTCGGCCTGGACCAGGAGGCCGCTGCCGTCCGGGAGCCAGGTCGGGCGGCCGGGCCAGCGGTCCCAGTCGTCGGCGAGCACCACCGGCTCGGCGGAGCCGTCGGTGGGCACCAGGGCCAGGCGGACCACTGGAGCCTCGGCCGGGGACGAGATGGACTCGGTCACGTAGGCGACCCAGGCGCCGTCGGGCGAGATGCGCGGGCCGCCGGCGTCGGCGTCCGGGTCGTCGACGAGCACCCGGCGGTCACCGGTCACCGTGTCGACGACGACGAGCGTGCTGCGGGTCGCGGCACCGGCGTCGGGCACGCTCCAGGTGGTGACCAGGGTGGTGCCGTCGGCGGACAGGTCCGCGGAATGCTCCTCGAGGTGGCGGCCGGGGCCCGTGACGTCACGCAGGTCGAGGTGCTTGCCCGACGACGGGCTCTCCTCCTCGGCGGTCTCGTCCTTGGCGCCGGTGGTCCCGGTGGCTTCCGGCAGCGGCGACGCCGGCTCGTCCGTGAGCGTCGCGAGGTCGCCGGCGAAGCGCCGCACCTGGTCGGGTCCGAGGTCGTGGTCCCAGAACCGCACGGGGTAGCCCGTGTGCAGGATCGCGGAGACTTGTCGGTCCTTGCGGGCCTTGCGGAGCTCGGCGTCCTGGGTCAGACCCTTGGCGGAGGGCAGGAGGCTCGTGGCGATGCTCACCGTGTCGGCGTCGCGCGCGGTGAGTGCCCCTGAGACGCCGCCGGGCGGGGTCGCGATGACGCGGGCCTCGCCGCCGTGGGCGGGCAGGAGCCAGAGGGCCGAGGTCGGCTCCGCGGCCGAGCCTGCCGGGGCACCGTCCGGATCGGGCCTGGCCGAGGTGAAGAGGAGATCGCCCGAGCGGGTGAAGACGGCGGACGACTCGCCCTTCGTGGAACGGGTGAGCCGCCTGGCCGGGGTCTCACCCGCCGGGTCGAGCTCCCAGAGGGCTGTGCGGTAGCCGGTGCGCTCGCCGTCGAGCGTCTGGACTGCTGTGACGACGCGGGTGCCGTCCGGGCTGGCCGTGAGGCCGGCGAGGCGCGGGACCGCTACGTAGTGGTCGAGGTCGTGGAACGGGGTCTGCGGGGATTCGCTCACCGGACACGTCTATCACGCACGCCTCTGGTTGTGGGCGCGATTTTTGCGGCTGCGTGCCCGTCCTGGGCGCGACGATCGCGCCCGCAACCAAGTAGCGGTCAGGAGTCCCGGTCGCGGGTTGCCTGGTCGGCTTTCTTGGCCAGCATCTCGTTGTACGCCTCCAGCTCGGCGTCGCCGTCCCGCTCCGCCTTGCGGTCGTTCCGCTTGGCCTCGCGCGCGTCGGACCGGGCCCAGGAGATCGCGACGCCCACCGCGAGCAGCAGGGTCGGCAGCTCACCGATACCCCAGGCGACGGCGCCGCCCTTCTGCTGGTCCTCGATCGCGCTGGGTCCCCAGGGGCGGCCCATGAGCCCGAACCAGTCGGGCACGAGCAGGGCGGTGCCCGAGGTGAGCGTGACGCCGAAGAAGGCGTGGAACGCCATGGTGGCGAACAGGAGCACGAGCCGCAGGGGGTACCCGGGGCGGGCAGGCCCGGGGTCGACACCGACCAGGGCGTTCGCGAAGAGGTACCCGACGAGCGTGAAGTGGGCGATCATCCACAGGTGGCCGGCATAGGTGGTCAGCGACAGCTCGAACAGGGGCGTGAAGTAGAAGGCGACCATCCCGCCCGCGAACAGGACGGCGGCCACCACCGGGTTCGCCACGAACCGGCCGAAGGCGGAGTGCACGAGCACGAGCACCCACTCGCGTGGCCCGCGGGAGTCGTCCTTGCGGGCGGGGACCGCGCGGAGGAGCAGGGTGACGGGTGCGGCCAGCACCAGGAACAGCGGCACCACCATCGCGAGGACCATGTGCTGCACCATGTGCGCGCTGAACAGGACGTGCCCGTAGGCGGCCGCGCCGCCGTTGCTGGCCCAGAACAGCACCAGGATGCCGAGGCACCAGGAGATGGTGCGGCCGACGGGCCAGGCGTCCCCCCGGCGCCGCAGCCGCAGCGTCCAGCGCACGTACACGAGGACGGCGGCCGCACAGGCGAACGCGACGATGACGTCCCACTGGAACTCGGTGAGCCAGCGCAGCGCCGTGGGCTCGGGCGGCAGCGGGTGGCCCGTGACGAGCTCGGCCGGGGTCGGGTCGGCGATCGCCTTGTCGGGCACGGGCGGTGCGGTGGAGCCGAGGGCGACCGCCACACCGGACACGGCGCCCATCACCCCGACCTCCACGGCGGCGAGCCGCCAGAACAGGCCGATCGCCGCGTTCCTGGTGGTGGTCGCGGCGGAGAGCCGGGCGACGACGGTGCTGCGGTGCAGGTAACCCAGGCCGCCCAGGACGAGCAGCAGCGCGGCCTTGACCACGAGCAGGATCCCGTAGTCGGTGCTCAGCCCGTCGAGCGACCCGATCCGGACCCACGCGCTGACGACGCCGGAGACCGCCACGGCGGCGAAGCACCAGAACGCGATCTCCGAGTAGCGCCGGATCACGTCGGCGGTGGCGGCATGCCGGAGACCGACGAAGGCGATGGCCGCGAGCCCGCCGATCCAGAGAGCAGCACCCCCGAGGTGCAGGAACAGTGCAGAGATGGCGACGTCGTGGCTGGCGGCCCCGGCGGCGTGACCCGTCGAGGACTGCATGCCGAGAGCGAGCAGCGGCAGCGCGATGGTGCACAGCGCGCCCACCGGGCCGCGGACCAGCAGCGCGATGGCCGCCGTCAGCGCGGCGACGATGACTATCCCCAGGTACGTGCGGCCCACGGCGATGGTCGTCACGTACTCGATCAGCGCCGGGCCGAACCCCTCCGCGTCCAGCGGCAGGTACCAGGACCACGAGAACCGCAGCACCAGCTGCACCAGTGCCGCCAGCGTCCACAGCCCGGCGGCGACGCCTGCGACGCCGAGGGCCCGGTCGGCCAGCGGTCCGCGCGGCAGCACGAAGGCCGCCAGCGCAAGGGAGCCGATGGTCAGCGCCACGGCCAGCTCGGTGACCACCGTCGCGACGGGCGCGCCCCAGCGCACGAGGGCACCCGGGTCGGTGAAGTTCGCGAACGCGGTGAAGGCCCCGGAGAACGTACCCGCGGCGAAGAGCGCCGCGAGCGCCACGAGGCCTGCGGCGGGCAGGGCGGTGACGAGCCACGAGGGGCTCGTCGGGCCGCTCGCTGTGCTCGTCCGAGCAGGTCTGCTGGTCCTGTTCCGGGCGTCGGTCGGGGTCACGCAGACCAGCCTAAGGCGCGGTCCGTGGCGGTTCCGACCGTCCGCAGATGTCCGATTGACCGCGTCATGACCCCGAAAACGGGGCATTCCGACCGAGTTCAGACCCACTTCAAGAAGAATTTGGCGGATTTGTGCACCAAACCCAACCCTTTAGCCCTCCTCTGCGTTGTGACCAGTGTGGACCTCGCGAACATCATCACCGTGACCGACGACTCCGTGCCGTGCTCGGAACAGCCCGAGCTCTGGTTCGCGGAACATCCCGCGGACCTTGAGGAGGCGAAGCGCGCGTGCGCTGTCTGCCCGCTGAAGGCGCAGTGCCTCGCGGGCGCGCTCGCGCGCCGCGAGCCGTGGGGTGTCTGGGGCGGCGAGATCGTCGTCGACGGCACCGTGCGCAGCCGCAAGCGTCGCCGGGGCCGGCCCCGGTCGATCGGAGGGATGCGCGTGGCGTGACCGCCACGTGACCAGAGACTTTCCCTGAGGCACGGCGACCGAGTCCATTCGCCGTGAGAAACCGAGGCAGTGCGCTCTCCGCACCGAGGATCTCCCAGACGGATCCGGACGAGCGCACTGCCCCGGTCGTTCTATGAGTCAGACCCCCAGGTCACCCGACCTGGGGGTCTGACTCGTTCTCGGTTCAGCTCAGTTCAGTTCAGCTCAGCCCCAGACGAGGCCGTGTGCGGGCTCCTCGAGCACGCGTGCGACGTCCTTGATGAACCGCGCGCCCAGCTCGCCGTCGGCCAGCCGGTGGTCGAAGCTGAAGCTCAGCTGCGTGACCCACCGCGGCTTCACCTTGCCCTTGTGCACCCAGGGCTGCTTGCGGATCGCGCCGAAGGCGAGGATCCCCGCCTCCCCCGGGTTGAGGATGGGCGTCCCCGTGTCGATGCCGAAGACACCCAGGTTGGTGATCGTGATGGTGCCGTCGGACATGTCCGTGACGGACGTGCGCCCGGCCCGTGCGGTCGCCGTCAGCCCGGCGAGCGCCTTCGCGAGGCCGAGCAGGTCGAGCGTGTGCGCGTCCTTGATGTTCGGCACCACGAGCCCGCGGGGTGTCGCCGCGGCGATGCCAAGGTTCACGTAGTGCTTGTAGACGATCTCCTGAGCGGCGTCGTCCCAGGAGGCGTTGATCTGCGGGTGCCGCTTCACGGCGAGCAGGATCGCCTTGGCCGCGACGAGCAGCGGCGTCACCTTGACGTCCGCGAAGTCGCGGTCCTCACGAAGGTTTGCCACGAGCTTCATGGTCTTCGTGACGTCGATGGAGTGCAGCACCGTCACGTGCGGTGCCGTGAAGGCGCTGGCGACCATCGCCTCGGCGGTGCGCTTGCGCACCGACCGCACCGGGACGCGCGTCTGACGCCCGTCCGGTGAGACCACGCCGGAGGCGAGCCACGGCTCGTCGTCCGGGTAGTGGGTAAGGGTCCGCACCGACGAGCGCTCGGCGTGGGCGACCACGTCCTCGCGTGTCACGATGCCGCCCGGACCTGACGCGTGCACACCCGCCAGGTCCACCCCCAGGTCCTTGGCAAGCTTGCGGACCGGCGGCTTCGCCAGCACCCGCGCTCTCGCGGCGGTGGTGGTGCCGGTGTCCGACGCCGGGGCCGCGACCCGCGCCGGAGCGGCGGCCACGGGGGCTGCCGCCGGTGCGGGGGCGGGGGTCTCGGCCACCGCTACGGGTGCCGCCGCGACCGGCCCCGGGGTGGGTGCGCCCGCCTGGTGCCGGCGACGACGTCCGCTGGCCTTCGCCTCCACCGTGCCGTAGCCGACGAGCACCGATCCGGAGCTCTCGTCCTGGGCGCCCCCGGCCGCGGGGGTGCCGTCGGAGCCGGCCGCCGAACCTGCCGGGGCCGAACCGGCAGAGCCTCCGGTGTCGGGCACGGTGATCTCGATGATCGGGGTACCGACGTCGACGGTGGTGCCCGCCTCGACGAGCAGGGCGGACACCGTCCCCGTCCACGGCGACGGCAGCTCGACGAGCGACTTCGCCGTCTCGATCTCCACGATCGTCTGGTTCACCTCGACGGTGTCGCCGACGGCGACCTGCCACTCGACGATCTCGGCCTCGGTGAGTCCTTCGCCGACGTCGGGGAGCGGGAACCTCTGGGTCTTCGAACTCACTCTCGACTCACTCTCAGCTCATTCAAACAGCTCATCCGTGGCTGGTTCATCTCTCGCTCACGGCTCAGTGCGCGAAGGCGCGGTCGACGGCGTCGAGCACACGATCCACGCTCGGCAGGTACTCGTGCTCGTGCTTGGCCACCGGGTACGGGGTGTGGAAGCCGCCCACGCGGAGCACTGGCGCCTCGAGGGCGTAGAAGCACTCCTCGGTGACCCGGGCCGCGATCTCGGCACCCGCGCCGAAGAACACCGGCGCCTCGTGGATCACCACGCAGCGTCCGGTCTTGCGCACGCTCGCCACGATCGCCGCCGTGTCGAGCGGCGAGATGGCGCGCAGGTCGAGCACCTCGGCGGAGCGGCCCTCCTCGGCGAGCGCGTCGGCAGCCTTGAGCGCCGTCGCGACGGACGGGCCGTAGGCGACGAACGTGACGTCGGTGCCCTGGCGGACGACGTGTGCCGCGTTCAGCGTGTCCGTGCCGACGGGAGCGCCCAGGTCGACCGCGCCCTTGCCCCAGTAACGGCTCTTGGGCTCGAAGTACAGCACCGGGTCCGGGGAGGCGATGGCCTCCTGGATCATCGTGTACGCGTCCTGCGGGGTGCTCGGCGAGACCACGCGCAGGCCGGCGGTGTGCGCGAACAGCGACTCCGGGCTCTCGCCGTGGTGCTCGACGCCGCCGATGCCTCCGCCGTACGGGATGCGGATGACGACGGGCATCTGCACCGCGCCGCGTGTGCGGTTGTGGATCTTCGAGAGCTGCGTGGTGATCTGGTTGAACGCCGGGAAGACGAACCCGTCGAACTGGATCTCGCAGACCGGCCGGTAGCCGCGCATGGCCAGGCCGATGGCGGTGCCGACGATGCCGGACTCCGCCAGCGGGGTGTCCACCACCCGCTGCTCGCCGAACTCCGCCTGCAGGCCGTCGGTCACGCGGAAGACGCCGCCCAGCGGGCCGATGTCCTCACCCATGAGCATGACCTTGTCGTCGCGCCGCATCGCGGCACGCAGGCCCTCGTTGATCGCCTTGCCGAACGAGAGCGTCTGGATGCCCGACGCCGGTTCCGGGGCGCCGGACGTGGTGTGAGTGCGTTCCGCCATGGTTGTCATCGTGCGCCTCCCTGCGCTGAGTCCGCTGTCGCGTACTGCGGGGCCGGCGGGTCGCCGGCGTCGTAGGCCTCGTACCAGGCACGTTCGGCGGCGACGGTGCCGTGGGGTGTGGCGTACACGTCGTCGAACATGCTCGAGACGGCCGGACCGCCGTCGAGGGCGCGGACGCCGTCGCGCAGCTCTGCGCCCAGCTCGTCACCCTCTGCCTTGATCTCGGCCTCGAAGTCGTCGTCGAGCGCACCCTCGGCACGCAGCAGCGCACCCAGCCGGTCGATCGGGTCGCGGCCCCGCCACAGCTCCTCCTGCTCGGAGGTGCGGTAGCGGGTCGGGTCGTCCGACGTCGTGTGGGCGCCCATGCGGTACGTGAACGCCTCGATGAAGCTCGGGCCCTGACCCGTCCGGGCGCGCTCGAGCGCTTCCTGGGTGGCGGCGTACACGGCGAGCACGTCGTTGCCGTCGACCCGCAGGCTGGGCAGGCCGAACGCCTCGCCCCGCTTGTACAGCGGGGTCTTGGTCTGCCGGGTGGTCGGCTCTGAGATGGCCCACTGGTTGTTCTGCAGGAAGAACACCACCGGTGCGTCGTTCACCGCCGCGTAGACCATTGCCTCGTTGACGTCGCCCTGCGAGGTGGCGCCGTCACCGAAGTAGGTGATCACGGCGGTGCCGTCGTGCTTGTCGAGCGGGGTGTTGTCCCGCTGGACGCCCATCGCGTAGCCGGTGGCGTGCAGGGTGTGCGCGCCGATCACGATCGTGTAGACGCTGGTGTTGTGCTCGGTCGGGTTCCAGCCACCGTGGTCCGAACCGCGGAAGAACCGCAGCCGGTCGACAGGGTCCAGGCCGCGGACGTGCAGCACACCGTGCTCCCGGTAGGAGGGGAACACGTAGTCCTGCGGCCGCAGCGCGTAGGCACTGCCGACCTGCGCGGCCTCCTGGCCACGAGCGGGCGCGAACAGGGCCAGCTCGCCCTGTCGCTGGAGCGAGGTCGCCTCGTCGTCGAACCGACGAGTCAGGACCATGTCGCGGTACATGCCACGAAGGTCTTCCGTGGTCAGGGCCGCAGCGCGGTCGCGATACCCCTTGGACCCGCGCGTCGTGACGCGGTTCCCTTGGGGATCGAGTAGCTGCAACGTCGGGATCGCCTCGTTGGAGCCGTTGGTCGTAGTCACGCTTCCTCCTTCAACTGCGGACGCGAGCGCCCGCTGTTGCGGAGACGCCCGGCCCGTCCCGGGGACCTTTCCATCCTGGCACGGGTCCGGCCGGAAATTTAGCCGATCCGCAACCTACGCTCTCGTAGCCTACGCAAGCGTAGGCTACGGAACCGTAGGTTGGTCTGCCGTGATGTCGGCCAATCCTTCAGCGGAGCGTTTGTCGGATTCCACCAAGCCGCGCGACGGAGTCTCGACGCACCGGCCTCGGAGCCCCTCCGGAGGGCGCCTCGGTCTCGGCGGATGCCGGGCCGGGGCGCCCGGCGGGACGATCAGCGCCAGCTGGACGCGACGGTCAGGAACGCGTCGTTCGCCTTCGGGTCGCCGATGCTCACGCGGATCCCGTGGCCGGCGAACGGGCGGACCAGGACGCCCGCCGTCTTCGCCTCGGCGGCGCACTCCATCGTCCGCTCGCCCAGGTCGAACCACACGAAGTTGGCGTGCGTCTCCGGGAGCACCCAGCCCTGGCCACGCAGGCCCTCGACGACACGAGTGCGCTCACCGACCAGTGCCTCGACCTGCGCCATGAGCTGGCTCTGCGCCGTCGGCTCCAGCGAAGCCAGCGCGGCGGCCTGCGCGACGTGCGAGACGCCGAACGGCGTGGACACCGCACGGATACCGGCGGCGAGACGCGGCTCCGCGATCGCGTAGCCGACGCGGAGCCCCGCGAGGCCGTGCGCCTTGGAGAGGGTGCGCAGCAGCAGCACGTTCGGGTGGCGCGTGTACACGTCGATACCGTCGGGCGCCTCGGGGTCACGCACGAACTCGAGGTACGCCTCGTCCAGCACGACCAGCACGTTCTTCGGAACTGCCGCCAGGAACGTCTCCAGCTCGCCCGCGTGCACCGCGGGGCCGGTCGGGTTGTTGGGCGAGCAGACGAACACCACACGGGTGCGCGGCGTGACGACGGCAGCCATCGCGGGCAGGTCCAGCCGGCCGGTGCCCTCCTCGAGCGGCACGGTCACGGCCTTGCCGCCGGACACGGCGGCCGCGATCGGGTAGGCCTCGAACGAGCGCCACGGGAACACGATCTCGTCCCCGTGATCGACGACGGCACTCAGGATGTGCGACAGCAGCGCGACGGATCCGTTGCCTACCACTACGTTCTCGACGGCCACGCCACTGTGTGCCGCGAGCGCCCCGACGAGCTCCTCGGCATACATGTCGGGATACCGGTTCACCTCGGCCGCCGCACGCGTGATGGCGGCCTGGACCGACGGCAGCGGCGCGTACGGGTTCTCGTTGGACGAGAGCTTCCACGCCGGTGCGCCCGCGCCGACGCGCGCGCCGGGAACGTAGGCGGGGAGTGCCGACACGGCCGGACGGAGCGGTACGAATGCTTCTTCCACGGGGGTCAGCATGCCACGATGGCCAGATGAAGCTCGTGGCGCGCATCCTCATCACCGCACTTGCGATCGGGCTGTCGGCCCTGATCCTCGGCTCCCACATGGACATCGTCAGCAACGACACCACCCTGGGCACGATCCTCGCCACGGTGATGATCGCGGTGATCTACGGCCTGGTGCACATGATCGTGAAGCCGATAGTCCAGCTCATCTCGCTGCCGCTCTACATCCTCACGCTCGGCCTGGTGTCACTCTTGATCAACGCGTTCATGCTGTGGATCACGACGCTCATCACCAACCAGTCGTGGTTCTCGGACCAGCCCAACTGGGGTCTCGAGGTGACCGGCGGCTTCTGGTGGTTCGTGCTCGCGGCGCTCGTGATCTCGGTGGTGCAGACGATCCTCCTGGCGGTTCTGCCCAACAAGATCACTGACTGAGAGGTCACCGACCGAGAGGTCACCGACCGACCCGTTCCGCGCGGTAGAACGTGGTGCTCACCGTCGTGCCGTCCAGTCGTGGGCCGATCCGGTCCGCCACCTCGGTCACCCTGTGATCGCCGACGCCGATGGCCAGGTCGAGCGTGCGGACGTGCGTGCTGACCGAGTGGGCCCACACCACGTCGCCCGACGCCGCGCGGTCGTCCGCGTCGGCGGAGTCCCGGAGCGACCGGACCACCGTCACCCGGTCCCGGGTGCGGGGATTCTCCGAGGCGGACCGGCCGTCGGTGTGCGAGACGAGCTCCTCCGGGGTCTCGAGGTGCAGTGCCGGGATACCCGGCGGTGTGGTCAGCAGGCCTGTCGGCGACCCGGCGGTGACGAGCCCACCGATCCGGTAGCGCTCCGCGAAACCCGCCCGCGACACCAGCGCCGTCGCGGCGATCCCGCCGAGGCTGTGTCCTACGAGGGTCACCGGCTCGTCGGGTCCGACGCCGGAGTCGGCGAGCGCACGCTCCACCGCGGCGGTGGCGCCGTCCGCCTGGTCGGCGACGAGCTCGACGTCTGTCCGGCCGTCCCACGGATGTTCCGCGGGCAGCGCCGACTGGGTGCCGGGGATCAGCACGGTCCACGAGACCGCGCCGTCGGGCCCGGTGACCTTCTGGACCGCCACGGTGCCCGGCGGCGCCCCGCCCGTTGCCGGGTAGAGGCTGTCGATCCTGGCCACTGCCTCCTGCACGGACCGGGCGCCGGTGTCCGACCAGGCCGGGGGCGAGCCGTCCGCGAAGTCCTCCGCGGTGATCCGCGTGACCCGGACCCCCTGGTCGTCGTTTCCCAGCAGCGGAAGCTCCCGGGTCACGTGCGCGAGCACGCCCGCCCCTCCGGCGATGCCGGGGTAGCCGTTGGCGAGCCCCGGCTGCGCCTGCCCGACGCCGCTGCCCAGCCCGGCGAACACCTCGTCCGAGTACGGGGCCAGGTCGCGCACGGCGGCCGAACCGAGCCGTCCGCTGACCGCCCAGGGCGCGCCTCCGGTGATCAGTCCCCCGCCCAAGCGACCCGCCAGCTCGCCCGCGGCCAGGAGGCCGGCTCCTGCCAGCCCCAGCCCGCCCTGGCTGCCGAACGCTGCTCCCGTACCGAAGGCTCCTGCGGTGACCAGGGCACCGACCACTCGCTCCGCCGTCGACTCCGCCTCCTCGTAGAGGCCTGCCGCACGCAGCAGGCGCCAGCCCAGCAGGTCGCACAGGTCGGCGTGCTGGATGAGGCTTCGTGCCAGATCCTGCACGGCCTCCTCCAGCGCACGGGCCACGGGGGCGAGCGCGGCGACGGGCCGGCCGAGACCGTCGTCGGGCTGCCGGGACGTTGCTGCTCCGGCGACGCCGGGCAGCACGACGTCCTCGCTCGCGGCAAGGCACAGTCTCGCGGCCGACCGCAGGTCGTCGGCGGCCGCCGCCATCCGGGCCGCTGCTCGGCGCACCGAGTCGGACTCGACAGCGGTGACACCCGCGCCCCCGAACACCGTGACGGTGTCCGACGGCGAGCGCGGGCCGTCCGGCGGCATCGTCAGGAATGCCGTCATCCCTGCCCGCCCGCGGCACGCAGGACGGCTACCCGACTCATCGCCTCCTTCAGTCTCGAGATGTCGCGTGCGACGGCGAGCGCCGCCTCGGCCACCTCCGCCCGGTACAGCTCCGCCGCGGGTGCCTCCCAGTCCACCTCGACGGCGGCGGCCAGCAGCTGATCGGTCCCTCGGGCCAGGAGCTCCACGGCGGCCGCGAACGCCGCCGTCGGATCCGCTGGTCCGGGTACGGGAGGTCCGCACGCGCCGGTCATCGACTCCTCCTCGTTGCTCGTCCTGCTGTACCCATGCCTCGTGCTCCCCGTCCGGTGTGCCTCATCGGTCACGACGCTAGGCGCGGGCCGCGCACCGTCGTCGGCCGGGGTCGACCGCCTGTGCACAGGTCGCCGAAGCGGTCGGGTGTGGTCGGGCTCGCAGCGGTGCGGCGCCGTCCTGCGGGTCTGTGCGGGCCCCCTGCGGATCTCCCGTGGGAGAATGGAGAACGTGCCTGAGACGACCGCGCCTGCCGCCAGCCCGACCAGCCCCGCCACCCGCGTGACCCTCGCGGAGGTGAGCCCGGCCATCGCGCTCGGACCGCTCGACGGCCGGTATCGCAAGGCTGTCGCCCCGCTCGTGGACCACCTGAGCGAGGCCGCGCTGAACCGCGAGCGCATCCACGTCGAGGTGGAGTGGCTCATCACGCTGTGCAACGGCGCGCCCGGCATCGCGGCGCCGGTGGTCCCCGGCGCGCCGACCCTGTCGGCGCAGGAGATCGACTACCTCCGGGCGATCCCCGCGACGTTCGGCGCGGACGAGATCGCCGAGCTGGCCGAGATCGAGCGCGAGACGGTGCACGACGTCAAGGCCGTCGAGTACTTCATCAAGCGCCGCATCGCCGTAGCGCCCGAGGTCCTTGGCACGACCAGCCTCCCCACGGCGAGCGAGCTCGTGCACTTCGCCTGCACCAGCGAGGACATCAACAACCTCTCGTACGCGCTGATGGTGCGCGGCGCGGTCCGCGACGCCTGGCTCCCGGCCGCGACCGCCGTCGTCGACCAGCTCGCCGGGATGGCACGCGAGCACGCGGCGGCACCGCTGCTGTCGAGGACGCACGGGCAGCCCGCGACGCCGTCGACCCTGGGCAAGGAGCTCGCCGTGCTGGCGCACCGCCTGCGCCGGCAGCTGCGCCGCATCGAGGGCGCCGAGTTCCTGGGCAAGCTGAACGGCGCCACCGGCACCTACGGCGCCCACACGGTCGCCGTCCCGACCGCCGACTGGCCCGCCGTGTCGAAGGCGTTCGTCGAAGGTCTCGGGCTGGACTGGAACCCGCTGACCACGCAGATCGAGTCGCACGACTGGCAGGCGGAGGTCTACGCCGACATCGCGCGCTTCAACCGGATCCTGCACAACCTCGCGACCGACGTGTGGACGTACATCTCGCTCGGGTTCTTCACGCAGATCCCGGTCGAGGGGGCCACCGGCTCGTCCACGATGCCGCACAAGGTCAACCCGATCCGGTTCGAGAACGCCGAGGCCAACCTCGAGATCTCGTGCTCGCTCCTGGACACGCTCTCGGCGACGCTCGTGACGAGCCGCCTGCAGCGCGACCTCACCGACTCGACGACGCAGCGGAACATCGGCCCTGCGTTCGGGCACAGCCTGCTCGCGATCGACAACGTCTCGCGCGGTCTGGACCGGCTCGCCGTGAACGAGACCCTGCTGCGCGAGGACCTCGACGCCAACTGGGAGGTGCTGGGCGAGCCCGTCCAGTCCGCGATGCGCGCGGCCTCGGTCGCGGGCGTGCCCGGCATGGAGAACCCGTACGAGCGCCTCAAGGACCTCACCCGCGGCCAGCGCGTGGACGGCGCGCGCATGCGCGAGTTCGTGGCAGGCCTCGGCCTGCCGGACGACGTCGCCGCCCGCCTCGCCGAGCTGACCCCCGCCACGTACACGGGGCTGGCCGAGCAGCTGGTGAAGGACTACCTGGAGGCCTGAGACGCTGCTCCGGGGAGTCAGCCCGCAGCGGGGTCGTCAACCCTTGCGGCGATCGCCTCGATCTCGATCAGCCATTCCTGCTCCAGGAGCTGCTGGACCACTACCGTCCTGCACGCTCGGTGGTCGCCGAGGTGTTCCTTGAGGATGGCCACGTTCTCCGGGTCATGGGCGGCGGACGCGAGGAAGAAGCGCAGGGAGACGAGATCGTCGTAGCCCATGCCTGCTCCGGACAGGATGGTGCCGAGGTGCCGCCACACCAGCCTGGCCTGCCCGGCGAAGTCCGACGGCATGGTGGCCCCGTCGGACTCGTATCCGTTGAGGCCGCTGATGTACAGGGTTCGAGCGTTGGGCGGGACCTCGACGGAATGGGCGTAGCCGGCGTACGGCGGAAACACGCCCGAAGGATTACGCGCCACGATCTCAGTCATCGTTGAACCTTTCACGTCGTATCCGTCACGAGTGGTGTGCGGCGTCAGGCACCGTACGCCCCGGCGACGAGCCCTGTCCGTTCGATTTCCTCCTGGACGTCGGCACCTTCCATACGATGGCCGGATGAGCCGCTCCACCCCGCCCAGCACCGCCTACCTCGACCACCTGGTCGCCGAGACCGCCGGGCGGCGGGAGGCGCTGGCCGGCGTGGCACCCGCGGGCGGCCCGGGCGCCGTCGACGGGCAGGAAGCCGCGCTGCCCGACGGCGGTGCGCCTGCCGCACTCCACTCCACGATCGAGCGGGCGGCCGAGCGGCTGGAGCCGGAGCTCGCCGAGATCGTGCGGCGGCTGCACGAGCACCCCGAGACCGCCTTCGAGGAGCACCGCAGCGCGGCGACGCTGATCGAGGTGCTGGCTCGGCACGGTGTCGAGGCGGAGCTGGGCGCCCACGGGGTGCCGACGGCGTTCCGGGCAGAGGTCGGCGGTCCCGCCGGCCCGACCATCGCGATCTGCGCGGAGTACGACGCACTGCCCGGCATCGGTCACGCCTGCGGCCACAACGTCATCGCGGCCTCTGGCGTCGGGGCGTTCCTCGCCCTGCACGAGGTCATGACCTCCGGCGACGCGCCCGCCGGACGGGTGGTGCTGCTCGGCACACCCGCCGAGGAGGGGCACACGGGCAAGGAGGTCCTGGCCCGGAACGGGGCGCTCGAAGGCATCGATGCCGCGATCATGGTGCACCCGTACGGGCTCGACGTCGCCGACCAGGTCTGGCTGGGTCGCCGTCTGCTGACCTGGACCTTCACGGGCCGGCCCGCGCACGCCTCCGCCCAGCCGTACATGGGCCGCAACGCGCTGGACGCCGCCAGCCTGGCCTACCAGGGCATCGGCCTGCTGCGGCAGCAGATGCCGCCGGTGGACCGGGTGCACGCGACGATCGCGGAGGGCGGCACCCGGCCGAGCATCATCACGGAGCGGGCGGTCGTGCACCTGTACGCGCGGTCCAAGTACGCCGACACCCTGCGCGACCTGTCGCGCCGCCTGGACGACATCGCGTACGGCGCCGCGCGCATGACGGGCACAGATGTCGAGATCACCTGGGACGACGGCGCACACCCGAGCCTGCCCGTACGCACCAACCGGCGGCTCACCGACCGGTGGGTCGCGGCTCAGCGTCGCCGTGGGCGTGACCCGCTGCCCGCCGGTGTGCTCTCGGAGACGCTCGCGGCGTCGACCGACTTCGGCAACGTCTCCTTCCGCATTCCGGGGATCCACCCTCTGGTGCAGGTCTCGACCCCGGACATCGCACTGCACACCGCCGAGTTCGCCGCTGCGGCGGCAACCCCGGCGGCGGTGTCCGCCGCGGTCGACAGTGCGGCCGGGCTCGCGTCGACGGCCCTGGACTACCTGTACGACGCCGGGCTGCGGGCCGCGGTGCACGCGGAGTTCGCCGAGGAGGGCGGCGCCGTCGACGTGCCCGCGTACTTCGACTGACTGTCGGCTCACTGCGGCTTCGTCCGCTGACAGGGCCAAGAACGACCATGCACCTGCTGCCAGTTTCTAGCGCGGCCTGGCAGCAGGTGCATGGTCGTCTCGCACGGTCGTCCGGTTGGCGTGACGGCGGGAAAACAGCGGGCTCCAGGGCCGGGGGCGACCGTATGGTCGGGCCATGACGATGCCCGAGATCGCGCCTATCGACACCTGGCTCGCCGTCACGCGGGAGGACGGCGAGACCGTTGGCTACCTCGAACCGCTGACCGACGACTACGCCGACGTGCTGCCACGCAACCGCCTCGGGCACGTCGTCGGCGAGGCACACGACTACCACGCGGCCGAGGAGCTCGTGCTCGAACGCGGCCTGGGCGAGCTGGCGGAGTACTGGTTGCTCGACGGCGAAGGTCCTGAGCTCACGGTCATCGAGCTCTCGCCCGAAGGGATAGTGCTGCGCGACGCGTTCCTGTCCAAGGCGCTGGAGCCCACCAAGCGGGTGCACGTCCCGTGGCCGGACACGGCGCAACGCCTCCGCCGAGCCCCGGCGAGGTAGAGCGGCCCCAGGCCGAGAACCCTGGCGAGACAGAACTGGGGCGAGATGGAACCGCAGGTGCTGCGGTTCCATCTCGCCCCAGTTCTGTCTGACGCGGTGGCTGGGTCAGGCGGTCCGGAGAAGCTCCGCGACCCGTACCGTGCGCTGTCGCGCCACCGTGATCGTCGTCACCGCGAGTCCGGCGATGCCCCACAGGACCACCGAGGCGATCACCAGGCCGACGCTCCCCGTACCCGGTTCGACGAGGCGGCCCAGTCCGGCGATCGCTGGACCGACCGGCAGGAACGCCGCCAGACCTTCGAGCACCCCCGGCACCGTCGACACGACACCCGTCGCGATGACGAGCACAGCGATCAGCAGGCTGATCCCCCGCCCGACGTGTCCGAGTGCCGCCGCGAGCGCCTGGTTGACCGCGACGAAGGCGATCGAGATCAGTGCGCCGACGCCCATGGTCGCCGCCCATCCACCGGCGTCGAGGTCCTCGATCCCGGCCAGGACGGCGCCCGCCGCGAGGCCCGTGGCCAGTCCGACCGCCGCCGGGACGGCGAACGTCTCGAGCGTGAGCCGCAGCGCGCCGCGGGTCGACCCACGAGCGTGCAGCGGGACCGGCGAGAACACGATCATCAGCGCGAGCGCGCCGAGCCAGAGCGCCAGGACCGCGAACATCGGGCCCGTCGCGCCGGTGTCGAGGTCGGTGACCTCGCCGTCGGTGGCGACCGGGTCGGCCACCACGGAGGCGAGCGACTTGCGCTCGTGCTCCGTGTAGGACGGGATCTCCTCAGTGGCCTGCCCAAGACCCTTCGACAGGTCCGTCGCGCCGCCGGCCAGCTCACCGACGCCGTCGGCCAGGCCGTCGACGCCCGTCGCGAGCCCGGTGGTGCCCGTCCCCAGCTTGGTGACGCCGGTGGCCAGGCCGTCGACGCCGGTCGCGATCCGGGTCGAACCCGCTCCCAGCTTGCTGACGCCGGTGGCCAGGCCATCCGCGCCCGTCGCGATTCGGTCCGAACCCACAGCTAGCTGACCAGCACCGTCGGCGAGTCGTGTCGCGCCGGAGGAGATACCGCCAGCCCCCGCGGAGAGCTCGCTGGCCCCGTCCGCAAGACCAGAGACACCCGAGGCAAGCCGCGAAGAACCACCGGCCAGCTCCGTTGCCCCGGAAGCGAGCCTGGCGGAGCCAGACTCCAGCTGACCGAGTCCGGCCGCAAGCTGTTGGTTGCCCGTCGAGAGCTCGTTCGCACCACCCGCCAGCTGCTCGGCGCCCTGGGCGAGCTCGTCGGCACCACCAGAGAGCCTGGACGCGCCGTCAGCGAGCCCGTAAAGGCTCTGCGCACTCGTCTTGTCCGACATCGCCAGAAGACCGTTCTTGACGACATCCGTGGTCGCGGGAAGCCCTTCGTACTCCACGAGGCCGGCACAGAACTCGGGAATCTGGAGGGCGACCTCGGCATCCGCGCAGATCTGCTTGGCGTCCGCCAGCAAACCGTTCGCGTCCGACGAGACACCTGTTGCCACGCCCGCGAGCTGCCCGGCACCGTCCGCCGCGCCCGCGGCGCCAGCGGCCAGCTGGTCCGCACCGGCAGCCAGATCACCAGCGCCACCGGACAGACCGGAGACACCACCTGCAAGCCGAGCGGCACCACCTGCTAGATCCCGCGCGCCATCAGCACTCTGCCCCACGCCGTCCGCGAACTTTCCGGCACCGTCGGCGAGCCCTGCGGCCCCCGAGCTCAAACCGGCAACGCCATTTGACAGCTGACCGGCACCCGCCGACCACTGGTTCGCTCCAGCGGCCCACTGGCCAGCCCCACCAGCCAGGCCGCTCGCTCCCTGGCCAACCCCGGCCATGCCGGCTGCGGTCTGGTGCACCCCGTCGGCCAGTTCCTTCGCGCCATTCCCGACCTCGTTCACACCGCCGGCAACCTCGTGCGCGCCGTCGGCCAGATCCTTCGCGCCATCACCAGCCTCGTTCGCACCATCGGCGAGCTCGCCGGCACCGTTCGCGAGCTGCTCGGCGCCCTTGCCCGCCTCGTTCGCGCCGTCGGCGAGCTGGTCGGCGCCGTCGGCGGCCTTGCCCAGCTCCTCCGAGAGCGTGGAGAAGCCGACGAGGACGTTGTCCACGTAGGTCTCGGTGAGGGTGCTGCCGAGCACACCGGTGGCGGTCTGCGCCACGATCTGTGCGAGTGCATCGTCGAGCACCCGGCCGTTGGCAGGGGTCGCGACGTCGATGGTGGCCTGGCGCGCCTTCGTCGGGTCGTCGCCGCCGAACGACGTCGCCGCGGCGGAGAAGCCCTCGGGGATGGTCACGACCGCGGCGTACGTACCGTCGGCGAGGCCGTCGGCCGCGCCCGCCTCGTCCGTGATCTGCCAGTCGTAGCTCGCGTCCGACGCGGGCACCGCCGTCGCCTCTCCGGCCTTGGCGTCCGCGGTCTCACCGCCGCTCACCAGACCTGCGGCGAGCTGACGGCCGAGCGGAACGGTCTGGCCGTTCACCTTCACCGGCTCGTCGAGGTTCACTATCGCTGCCTTGACGGTGTCCAGCCGGTCCTGCGGGTTCCACAGGGCGGAGATCAGCAGCCCCAGGATCATCAGCGGTAGAAGCGCCACGGCGACTGCGCGCCACGGGTTGCGGAACGGCTCGGGCCGCAGCCATCTCGTTGCGGTGCTCATGCCCGCACCTCCTGCTCTGTCATGTTGGTCGGCTGGTCACGTGACTGGTCACGTTCTGTATTGGAGGAATCGGCGCGCGCGCCCGCACTGACGTCCAGCACCGGGGTGCCGGACGGCGCGAGGTCGGTTGCCGCTGATCCCGTCGAGCCGAGCAGCACAGCGACGCCCGCACGCTGCGCGCCGGCCACCGCCTGCGCCAGCTCGGCCCGTGCGGTCAGGTCGCCCACCGTCTCGGTGGCATCCACAACGAGCACTCGGGGCTTGTCCCGCAGGGCCCGGCGGACCGCCTCGGCTGGGTGTCCGCCCTCGGCGGCCGAGTCGATGACCGCCACGTTGTGCCGCACTGACGACGCCCGCTCGGGCAGCACCAGCCCGGCGGTCTTCGCCACGCCCCCGGTCACGCGGAGCCGGCCGGACACCGCGAGCAGGAAGGCGCTGACCGGCGCGGTGGCGTCGCCGCGGACGAGCAGCGTGCCGCCGTCGGGCACCCGGACGCTCACCGGACCGACGATCAGGCCCGACCGGCTGCTGATCTCAAGGCCTCCGGTGGCCACCGCGTCGGTAGCACCTGGCTCTGGCCAGTCCGTGAGCGACAGCTCGCGGGCCAGGCCTTCGCCCTCGACGTCGAACGACGGCAGCACCCGGTCGAGCCACTTCGGCATGTACCAGGCCTTCTCTCCCAGCAGCGCGAGCACCGCAGGGACGAAGATCATGCGCACGATGAACGCGTCCACGGCCACACCGACGGCGAGGCCAAGGGCGATCGGTTTGATGTTCATGTCACCGTGCGGGACGAACGCCACGAAGACCGCGATCATGATGATCGCCGCGGCGGTGACGACCTTCGCCGAGCTCTGGAACCCGGTGATGATCGCGTGCTTGGCGCTGCCGCCGTGCACGTAGTCCTCGCGCATCCGGGACACGAGGAAGACCTCGTAGTCCATGGCGAGCCCGAACAGGATGCCCATGAGCACGATCGGCATGAAGCTGATGACCGGCCCGGAACGGGTCACGTTGAGCGCCTCCGCGAAGACGCCGTGCTCGAACACGAGCGAGACGACACCGAACGCGGCGCCCACGGAGAACAGGTAGCCGATGGTCGCCTTGAGAGGCACCGCGATCGAGCGGAACACCATGGTCAGCAGGATCAGCGAGAGGCCGACGACGACCAGGGCGAACGGCAGCAGGGCGTCGCCAAGCTTGTCCGACACGTCGATGCCGACCGCCGTGAAACCGGTGACGGAGAGGTCCACGCCGTACTCGTCGAGGAAGTGGTCGTGCTGCGCGCGGATCTCGCGTACCAGGTCCTCGGTCGCGGCGGACGTCGGGCCGCCCTCGGGGATCACCTGGATGATGCCGGTGTCCGCGGTCTGGTTCGGCGTCGACAGCGGTACGTCGGCCACGCCCGGCAGGCCCTCGATCTCTGCCCCGAGGTCGTCCATCAGCGCTACCGGGTCGGTGCTGGTCACTATGGAGCCGGTGACGATCAGCGGTCCGTTGAAACCGTCACCGAAGTGCTCGGAGACCAGGTCGTACGTCACGCGCGCCGGGTCCTCCTTGGCCATCACGCCCGCGTCCGGGAGCGCGAGGCGCAGGTCCGTCGCGGGGAAGCTGAGCGCTCCCATGGCGACGATGACCAGCACGACGGTCAGCGCCGGGACCTTGGTCACGAGCCGGACCCAGCCGGCGAAGAAGCGGTTCGGCTTCTGCTCCGGTGCGGTCATGACGTCCGCGCGGCGGCGGGTCACCTCGGGCTCGTCGCCTGCCGCGACGGCGGCAGCGTCCGCCTTGGCGGCGGCCCGCCGGGCCCGCCGTGACGGCTTGGGCCGCAGCCGCTCCCCAGCGAACCCGAGCAGCGCCGGCAGCAGCGTGAGCGACACCAGCACGGTGATGCCCACCGTCACCGCCGCCGCCACACCCATGGTGGTGAGGAACGGGATACCCGCCACACCGAGGCCGACCAGCGCGATCATCACGGTGAGGCCCGCGAACACGACCGCGGAACCCGCGGTTCCCGTCGCCCGGGCTATCGACTCGTCGACCCCGAGCCCCTTGCCGAGCTGTTCTCGGTGCCTGGACACGATGAACAGTGCGTAGTCGATACCGACGGCCAGACCGAGCATCACGGCAAGGAGCGGCGTGGTCGAGTTGATCGGGCCGAGCGCGGTGGCCGCGAACAGCAGCGCCATCGAGATGACGACCCCGAGGAGCGCGTTGAGCAGCGGCAGGCCCGCACCCACGAGGGAGCCGAGCGTCAGCACGAGCACCACGAGCGCGACCAGCAGGCCGATGCCCTCGGTGAGTGTCATCTTGGGGAGCTCCGACGAGAACAGCTGCCCACCCAGCTGCGCCTCCGCACCGTCGGGCAGAGCCTCCGCGAGCGCGTCGGCCTCCTCGTGCAGCGCGTCCTTGGTCGCGTCGGTGATGGACCCCTGGTCACCGTCGAGCTGGATCGTGAGGAGCGTGGCCTGCTCGTCGTCGGAGATCGACGCCGGCATCTGCTCGTCGTACGGCGAGGTGACCACCTCGACCTGCGAGACGTCCTCGAGCGCCTCGACGCCGTCGGTGATGGCCGCGCGCATCGGCTCGTCCTTGATGGACCCGCCCTCTGGCGCGACCACGATCACCTGTGCGGAGGCGCCGCTGACCTGCGGGAACGTCGTCGCGAGGCGGTCGAGGGCATTCTGCGACTCGGTGCCAGGGATGGTCACCGCGTTGTCGAGGCCCTGCTGGAGCAGGCCGGCCGCACCGCCCACGAGGAGGAGCGCAACGACCCATCCCGCGACGACCAGTCGACGAGCGCGGACGGCCCAGCGGCCGAGTGAATAGAGAACGGAGGACACGCAGGCTCCAGGGGAGAGGCGGGAACGACAAAGGCGGTTCGATGCACCACTGTATCCGATACATCGGTGCATCCAATACACGGATGTATTGATAGGCTGGTCACTTGACACCCCAAGGAGCTTCTGTGACATCTGAGCGCGTAGGCGACGTCGGCCCTGAGTCGTCCGTCGAGCGTGCGTTCGCGGCGGCCCTGACGCCCCGCCGGGAACGGACCCGCGAGCGCCTGCTCGACGCCGCCTTCACCGTCTTCGCGCGCCACGGCATCCGTGGTGCGTCCATCGAGGCCGTCTGCGAGGCCGCCGGGTTCACCCGCGGTGCCTTCTACTCGAACTTCAGCAGCAAGGAGGAGCTGTTCCTCGCGCTCGCCGAACGGGCGATGCGCAGGCAGCTCGCCTCCCTGGAGACCGTCGGCAAGGAGCTGCAGCCCGACATCATCCGGGGCGGCTCGGTGGACCACGACGCGATCAGCACCGTTCTCTCGGTGGTCGTCACGGACCCCGGCGACGCCAGGCAATGGTCGCTGATGCGTGCGGAGCTGGAGCTGCTGGCGATGCGCGACCCCGCGATCGGCCACCCGTTCCTCGCTCAGGAGGAGATGCTCCGCACCGAGGTCGGCGCCGCGATCGAGCGGATCCTCGAGAACCTCGGCCTGCGGTTCACCGTCGACCGGCGGGCAGCGGTCGACATGCTCCTCAGCATCTACGAGTCGTCGGCGCGGGCCGCCGTCGCCGCGAACCCCACGCCGGAGGACGGCGATGCCGCACCCGGCACCGCCGTCCTGAGCCAGCTGGTCAATCTTCTGGTGACAACCGCCGACTGATCCCGTACGCGCCTGTCACCAGCGCGCGTTCGCCGCGAGCTCCAGTGCGATCTCCTGCCACCACTGCCCGGCCGCGGGGCCACCGTTGCACGCACCGTCCGACTCGCCCGGCAGCTTGACCCACAGCAGTGCGTCGAGCGATGTCGCGTCGTCGACGAAGCGGGGCCGCTCACCGAGGGCACGACCGCGGGGGTTGCACCACTCGCCGTTGGAGCCGTTGCCGTTGCGCGACGTGTCTATCACATACGGCCGCCCGCCCACCTGCGACGACACCTGTTCGGCGTAGGCCTGGGTGTTCGCCGTCGTCTGGTAGTTCGACGTGTTGAGCGCGAAGCCGACGGCGTCCGTGAAACCGATGAGCTGTAGCCGACGCGCGGCCTCGCTCGCGCTGAGCCACCCGGAGTGCCCGGCGTCGATGTAGACGCGCGCACCGGCGTCGGCCAGCGATGCCGCCGCGTACCGCAGATAGCCGACGCGGTCACCCTGTCCGTTGCAGTCGCCGAGCTGAGCCAGCGCGTCCGGTTCGAGGACCACTACCGGGTTGCCCACGATCCCGGACGCCACCGTGTCCACCCACCGCGCGTACTCGCTCTCGGGCACCCCGCCGCCCGAGTGGTTGCCGCAGTCGCGGCCAGGGATCGCGTACACGGTGAGGACGCCGGTCTGCCCGGCGGCCGCCGCGCGGCCCGTGTAGTCGGCGACCTGCTGGCGGGTCTGGTCGGCGCTCGCCCAGTCGCCCACCCAGTACGACTGCGGCGTCAGGGCGATCTTGGCCAGCAGGTCCTTGTTCGCCCCGTTTGCCGCCTGCCACGCGGCGTACGCCTGGGTGGTGGGGTCCACGTAGAGGTCCGACGCCGCAGGGGATACCCCGAGGCTGGTCACACCGAGACTGGTCACGCCGGCCGTGGCGCTCTGCGCTACCGCGATGGTGCCGGTGGTCATGAGGGCGAGGGCAGCGGCCAGGGCCGCCGTTCGGGTACGACGTCGTACGCGAGACATGGCGCTCTCCGTTCGGTCGGGTTCAGCCCGGCCGTTCGGCCGAGGTGTACCCCTGTGACGCTAGGAAGCACCGGGCTGCCCCGGTAGCACGCGAATCGTTTAGGCGTCGGTCGAGCTTGGCGGGACCGGGGTCTCGACAAGCTCGACCAACGAAGGGCGGGTTCGACCAGCGAAGGACTGGTCAGGCGAGGGCTTCGTCCACCAGGGCCTTCGCGGCCTCCTGCACCTCGGTGAGGTGCTCGGCGGACACGAACGACTCCGCGTAGATCTTGTACACGTCCTCGGTGCCGCTCGGCCGGGCGGCGAACCACGCGTCCGCCGTCGTGACCTTGAGCCCGCCGATCTTCGCGCCGTTGCCGGGCGCCTCCGTGAGCTTCGCCGTGATGTCCTGCCCGGCGAGCGTGGTGGAGGTGACGTCAGACGGCGACAGCGCGCCGAGCCGGGCCTTCTGCTCGCGTGTGGCGGCGGCGTCGACCCGGGCGTACCAGCTTGTCCCGAAGCGCTCGACCTGCGCGGCGTGGTGCGCGGACGGCGACGTGCCGGTGGTGGCGAGGATCTCCGAGGCGAGCAGAGCGAGCAGGATGCCGTCCTTGTCGGTGGACCAGACGCGGCCGTCCTTGCGCAGGAACGACGCGCCGGCGGACTCCTCGCCACCGAACCCGACCTCTCCGGAGAGCAGGCCGGGGACGAACCACTTGAAGCCGACGGGCACCTCCAGGAGCTGCCGGTTCAGGTCTCCGGCCACTCTGTCGATGAGCGCCGACGAGACGAGGGTCTTGCCGATCGCGGCGCCAGTGGGCCAGCTGGGACGCGCACCGCCGTAGAGGTACTCGATCGCCACCGCGAGGAAGTGGTTGGGGTTCATGAGGCCGTCGGCCGTGACGATGCCGTGCCGGTCCGAGTCGGCGTCGTTCCCGGTGGCGATGTCGAAGGGCGCCTCACCACCGACGTCGGTCCCGGTCATCTTCTCCACCAGCGATGCCATCGCGTAGGGCGAGCTGCAGTCCATGCGGATCTTGCCGTCCCAGTCGAGCGTCATGAACGCCCAGCGGGGGTCGACCTGCGGGTTCACGACGGTCAGGTCGAGGTCGTACCGCTCGGCGATCGCGCCCCAGTACTCGACAGAGGCCCCGCCCAGCGGGTCGGCGCCGATGCGCACCCCTGACGTGCGGATGGCCTCGAGGTCCAGCACGTTGGCGAGGTCGTCGACGTACGAGGACAGGAAGTCGTGGCGGTGCGTCGTGTCGGAGGCCAGCGCTGCGTCCAGGGACACGCGCTTCACCTGCCCGACGCCGGTGCGCAGGATCTCGTTGGCCCGGTCCGCTATCCACCCGGTCGCGTCCGAGCCGGCGGGCCCGCCGTGCGGCGGGTTGTACTTGAACCCGCCGTCCCGGGGCGGGTTGTGCGACGGCGTCACCACTATCCCGTCCGCGAGGCCGGCGCCGGCAGCCGCGAGGCCCGGCGTCCCCTCGGCGAACCGCGTCTGGTTGTGCAGCAGGATCGACTGGCTGACGGCGGGGGTCGGCGTCCAGGAGTCGCGAGCATCGACCATGACGTCGACGTCGGCGGCCGCGAGCACCTCCAGCGCCGTCTGCCAGGCCGGCTGGGACAGCGCGTGCGTGTCACGGCCGATGAACAGGGGCCCGTCGGTGCCCTGGCCACGTCGGTACTCCACGATCGCGGCCGTGATCGCCACGATGTGCGCCTCGTTGAAGGCATGGTCCAGGCTCGACCCGCGGTGGCCGGAGGTGCCGAACACCACCTGCTGCCCAGGGTCGTCCGGGTCCGGCGAGAGGTCGTAGTAGGCGCCCACCACCTGGTCGACGTCGATGAGGTCGCTGGGCTGGGCGGGAGTTCCGGCACGCGCATCCATGCAGCCGATACTGCCAGGTACCGGGCAGGTCCGTCGCCGCCGGAGCGATAGCGACGCCGTCGTAGGCTGAAGGCATGTTCCCGCCGATGCAGCCCGACGTTCCCTCGGTCCACCCCGCAGAGCTCGACCCGACCTCTCCCGTGCCCGACGGGTCAGTGCTCCTTGACGTGCGCGAGCAGGACGAGTGGGACGCCGGCCACGCCCCCGGCGCCGTGCACATCCCGTTGGGCGACCTGCCCGCGCGGTACGGCGAGCTGGACGCCGACTCGCAGGTGCTCGTCATGTGCCACTCGGGCGGACGCTCGGCGCGCGCCGCGCAGTGGCTCAACGAAGCGGTGGGCTTCGAGGCGACCAACCTCGACGGCGGCATCGTCGCGTGGCAGGGCGTGGGGCTACCTGTCGAGCGCTGAGGCTCAGCTCACCGGGTGCCGCGTGGCCGGCTGGGCCCGGTCTCGTTCCAGACCCGGTCCAGTGCGGTGACGACGTAGGTGTAGTCGGTACCGGATGCGGCCGACGTGTCGAGCCACGACTGGACGCGCCCACCCACCGAGCGAAACGTCCCGACGAGGTGCGCCGGGTCGTCGACGTCCACGGAACCGACGGATCCGGTCACGCGATACACCGCGAACGACGTGGCCCTGGCGGATCTGGTGCCGATGTCCGCCACATGGATCCGGACGCCGCCGCGCGCCCTGCGCACGTTCGCGAGGACCGGGGCGATGACGGGCTCCGCGGGCAGGTGCGGCATCGGCGGCACGAGGGCCGGGCTCTGGTAGTGGTCCGCGACGACCTTCGACATCCCGCCCTGCGCGTCGAGCGGCACGTGCTTGGCCGAGTAGTAGACGTTGCCGTGGATCGGCCCGACGTCCCGGCTGACCTCTCGGCACAGATCGATGTGGTTGGTCATCTCGGCCGGGTCCGTGAAGACCCCGCTCGTCATCTTGTACAGGCCCTCGCCGATGTAGAGCTGCGTGCCGGAGCGCGCGGCAACCTCCGCCCACCACGGGACGAGAGCCGCGTAGTCGGCGACCGCAAGCCCGATCTGCCAGTAGATCTGCGGGTTGACGTAGTCGAGCCAGCCCTCGAGCACCCACTTGCGGGTGTCGGCGAACTGGTCGTCGTACGACTGGGAGCCCCTGGTGTCCGAACCCAGCGGGTCGGTGCTGGAGTTCCGCCAGATGCCGAACGGGCTGATCCCGAACTTCACCCAGGGCTTGGCCGCCTTGATCCGGCCGCTCATCGTCTCGACGAAAAGGTCCACGTTCCCGCGGCGCCAGTCCTCGATGGAGTCGAAGCCCTCGCCGTACTGCTCGTACGTCCCGGCGTCGGGCAGCGTCTGGCCGGCCACCGGGTACGGGTAGAAGTAGTCGTCGAAGTGGACGCCATCGATGTCGTAGCTCTCGACCGCGTGCAGGATCGCGCGCTGGATGTGCTCCGCCGCCTCGGGGATGCCCGGGTCGAAGTAGAGCTTGCCGCCGTACGCCCACACCCAGTCCGGGTGCTGCCGCGCCGGGTGGTCGGCGACCAGCTGGGCCGGGTCGGTCTGCATCGACACGCGGTACGGGTTGAACCAGGCGTGCAGCTCGATGTTGCGCTTGTGCGCCTCCTCGACCATGAACGCGAGCGGGTCGTAGCCCGGGTCCTCGCCCTGCGTACCGGTGAGGTACTGGGACCACGGCTCGTACGGGCTGTCGTAGAACGCGTCGGCCGTTGGCCGCACCTGCACGAACACGGCGTTCAGCCGGTTCTCCTGGGCGACGTCGAGCCAGTGCAGGAACTCGGCCTTCTGCGTCGCGGCGGAGAGCCCGCTCGTCGAAGGCCAGTCGATGTTGGCCACCGAGGCGATCCACATGGCGCGCAGCTCGCGCTTCAAGCTCAGGGCCGACGACGGCTCCGGCGTGGCGTTACCCGTCATGGCGGGAGCACCGAGTGCCGTGGCGGGGTCGAGCGCCGCGATGGTGACGCTGATCGCGGCTGCCGCCGTGCCCGCCGTCGCCATCGTGAGGAACTCACGGCGACCGATCCCCGACATCACCCCCGACAACTTTGCCGGCGGAAGCGACGTGGTGCGCGCATAGGCGGGCATGGGTGTCGCCTCGCGGCGGACGGGGTGCCTCACGTACTTGACCTCCGGTAATGGCTGCTGGGGGTTGGTGCCGTGGTGCGTCGTGTTGTGTTGTCGTAGTCCTGCTGAGTCGTCCTGCTAAGTTGGCCGGCGCCGATCCGGGAAACACTGAGGTGACGAACAATGCCACCGGGCGGCGCCGTGAGGAAACTCTCGCACATGTCGCGTCGGATGTGAAGTTTGCAGTGCGATCAAGATTGCGAAACTTACTTTCACCGGACGCGGGCTCGATCCACGTGTCTCAGTCCGCCGCAGGCTGCCGCAGCAGGTCGTCGTACTCGGGTGCGTGCTTCTTCACGTAGGAGCGGATGTAGGGGCACAGTGCGACGACCTTCCCGCCCGCCTCACGCACCATGCCGAGCGAGGCCTTCGCGAGCTGCCCGGCGAAGCCGCGGCCCTCGTACTCCTCGAACACCTGGGTGTGCACGAAGACGACGGCACCGCGGTCGATCTCGTAGGCGGCGAAGCCGGCCAGAGCTCCGTCCACGCTCACCTCGAAACGAGACTTCTCGGGGTTGTCGGCAACTGTCACCAGCGGTTCATCGGTCATGGGGCAATCGTGTGCCATCGGGACCGCTGCCTGCCACCCCCGGCTCGTCGCCCGGCGGGAGACCGGCGGCCCGCCGAGAACGGCAGGGCCAGTGTCAGTGGTCGATGGGACACTCGATCCGTGCCACAGACCGCTGCCTCACCCCGCTCCAATCCCTACGCAGCGGTGCTCCGCACCCCCGGCGCACTCAGGTTCTCCGCGGCCGGAGCGCTCGCTCGCCTGCCGATGTCCATGGTCGGGATCGGTGCCGTGCTGATGGTGCAGGGCCTGTACGACAGCTACGCCATGGCGGGCCGGGTCGCGGCAGTCCTGGGGTTGGCGCAGGCGTTCATCGCTCCACAGATCGCGCGCTGGGTCGACCGGCGCGGTCAGCGAACGGTCCTGCTGCCCGCGCTCGTCGTGTCGGTTGTCGGCCTGGGCGGGCTCATCACGGCCGCGGTGCTCGGCGCGCCCGAGTGGGTGCTGTGGCCGTTCGCCGCGCTCGCCGGCGCCAGCCAAGGTTCGTACGGCTCGATGGTCCGGGCGCGCTGGAACCATGCGCTCGACGACCCCCGCCGCCTGCATACCGCGTACTCGCTGGAGTCCTCGATCGACGAGCTGGTCTTCATAGTGGGCCCGGTGCTCGCCACGACGCTCGCGACGGCGGTCGCGGCGCCGTCGGCCCTGGTGCTCGCCGGGGTAGCGGCCCTGGTGGGTGGCCTGCTGTTCCTGGTGCAGCGCGCGACCGAGCCGCCGGTCGTCGCACCGGACGCCGGGGTGCGGCACCGCGCCGTCGTGCTCATCCCCGGCATGCCGGTGATGGTGTTCGTCTTCGTGGCGATGGGCATGATCTTCGGCTCCATGGAGGTCACCACCGTGGCGTTCGCCGAGGAGCTGGGCAGCAAGGGCCTGTCAGGTGTTGTGCTCGCGGTCTTCGCGCTGGGCTCGATGCTCGCCGGGCTCGCCTACGGTGCCCGCCACTTCGTCAGCCCGGCGTCCCGCCGGTTCGTGATCGGCATGGCAACGCTCGGCCCCGGTATGTCCCTGTTCCTGCTGGCGGATTCGCTCTGGGTGCTGGCGATCGCGATGTTCGTGGCCGGGCTCGCCATCGCCCCGACGCTCATCACCGGGAACGGCCTGGTGCAGGACATGGTCGGCAAGCACCAGCTCACCGAAGCGCTGACCTGGGTAGGCACCTCGATAGGCATCGGCACCTCGCTGGGCGCTTCGATCGCCGGAGCACGCGTGGACGACGCGGGCGCGGGCGCAGGCTTCCTCATCACCGTCGGCGCGGGCTGGTTCGCGACGCTCCTGACGCTGGCCGCGAGCCAAACTCTCCGGCGGCAGTCGGCGGCGCGGTAGCGAGAGGTGACGAGCGCGGCGGCAATTCACCCCGTTTGGCGCCCGATCGCAAAGGCTCCCCTGATACGTTGCATGCGACTTTTCCAAATCTTCACGAACGGACCCGGGATGCTCGTCTTCATCATCATCGGTCTTCTCGGGCTCGCGCTGGCGGTCGCCTCGCTCGTGCTCGGCGACTTCATCGACCTGGCCGACGGCGCCCTCTCGGGCACCTCGCTGGGCGCCGGCGGAATGCTGTTCGGCGCGACCGGCATGGTAGTGCTGTCGTCCGGGCTCGAGCCGTGGGTCGCCTACCCGGCCGGGATCGTGGTCGGCATCCTGGTGATCGTCCTCGTCAACGTAATGCTCAAGCGCCTCAAGGCCGGCGACGACGGCACGCCCGTCTCCCTCGTGGGCGCCCAGGGCTCCGTCACGTCCGACGTCGACCGCGGGCACGGCGAGGTCTCCCTCGATGTCGCCACCGAGCTCGAGACCCGGCTCGCGTTCTCGGACGAGCCCATCGAGCAGGGCGCGCGGATCGTCGTCGTCGAGCAGCACGGTGGGCGCGTCAAGGTCGAGCCGGTGCGCTGAGCCGCACCCGGTACCCACCGTCTGCCGTCTTATCCCCGCACAACCACATATCCGGCCGGGACCGCCTGCGGGCTTGGCCGACGCACCCCAGGAGCAACATGGAAATGACCGGTCAGCTGGTGGGCATCATCGCCGTAGTGGCAGGTGTGCTCGCGATCTTCCTCGTGCTCGCGTTCATCGCGAGCCGCATCCGGCGCGTGCCGCCGAACGAGGCGTTGATCATCGTGGGCCGCGGCGCGGGCAAGTCCGAGGCGCAGATGGCGAGCCAGCGCGTCGTCGTCGGCGGGCGGGCGTTCGTGTGGCCGGTGCTGCAGCAGGGCTTCGCGATCTCCCTGGAGCAGCGCCAGATCGGCATCACCGTCGAGGGTGTCGACAAGAACCGCATCAAGATCGCGATCAAGGCGTCGATCAACTTCAAGGTGCGGGGTGACGAGGAGGGCGTCCGGCGCGCGGCCCAGCGCTTCCTGTCCCAGCAGCACCTGCTGACCGAGATCATCAAGGAGTCCCTCGAGGGCTCCCTGCGGTCGATCGTCGGCGACATGACGATCGAGCAGATCATCTCGGACCGCAAGGGTCTGTCGGACCGCGTGGTGCAGTCCACCAAGACCGACCTCTCCGAGCAGGGTCTCCAGGTCGACCTGCTGAACATCTCCGACATCTCGACGCCGGGATCGGACTACCTCGCGAACCTCGGTCGCGCCGAGGCCGCCAACGCCCGTCAGCTCGCCGAGGTGTCCGAGGCGGAGGCCAACCGCGCCGCGGAGTTCGCCGTGATCGAGGCCGCCGAGCAGATCGCCGTCCGCAAGAAGGCCCTCGACCTCAAGAAGGCCACCATCAAGGCCGAGACGGACCGGGCCAACGCCGAGGCCGACGCCGCCGGCCAGCTCGCCCGTGCCGAGCAGGACCGGCTCGTCGCCCAGCAGGAGCGCGAGGCCATGGCGGAGAAGGCGCGCGTGGAGCAGGAGCGGCTCGACATCGAGGTCCGCAAGCCCGCCGAGGCCCAGGCCTACGCGGAGGTCCAGGGCGCCAACGCCCGCCGTGACGCCAACAACGCGGCCACGGAGGCCGAGGCGTTCAAGCGCACCACCATCGCCGGGGCGAACAAGACGGCCGCGCTGCAGGACGCCGAGGCGTCCGCCGAGTCGGTGCGCCGCGCCGGTGAGGCCGAGCGCGACAAGCAGGTCGCGCTGGCCGCCGGTGTCGAGGCCGAGGGCCGGGCGCGCGCCATCGCCATCGAGGCGCAGGGTCTCGCCGAGGCCACCGCCATCGACGCCAAGGCCGAGGCGCTGCGCAAGTACGGCGAGGCCGCACTCGTGCAGGAGCTCATCGAGCGCCTGCCCGACATCGTCCGCGCCGCCGCCGAGCCGATCGCGTCGATCCAGGGCATGACCGTCATCTCCACGGACGGTGCCTCCGCGATCACGAAGAACGTGGCATCGGTGCTCGGTGAGGGCCAGGGCGTCATCAAGCAGCTGACGGGCGTGGACATCCACCAGCTCATCTCGAACCTGGCGGCGGCCCCCGCCAACGGCACCCCCGCCGACAAGAGCTGACTTACCGACCCACCCAGCTGAGTGCTGGGTATTTGTGGGATGGAACGCTTCAATCCCACAAATACCCAGCACTCAGCGCGTGTGTGGGGTCAGGGTTCCGGGTGGCGGGCGTCGTAGCGCCAGAAGCGGGGCGTCAGGCGGACGATCAGCCAGAGGAGCACCAGGCATGTCAGGCCGCCGGCTACGGCTGCCCAGCCCTCGCCGAACCAGGTCGCCTCGGCGCCGAGCACCATCTCCCCGAGACGCGGTCCGCCGGCCACCACCACGATGAACACTCCCTGCAGGCGCCCGCGCATGTGGTCGGGCGTAGCGGTCTGCAGGATGCTCTGCCGGAACACCGAAGAGACGCTGTCGGACCCGCCGGCGAGGGCCAGTGCAATCCCTGCCGCGACGACCGCCCAGACGATCGGACCGTCCGGCGAGCCCCGTCCCACGAGCACGAGGACCAGCCCGAAGGCGGCGATCGACACGGCCCATGCGGTGATGGCCCAGATGATCACCTGCCCCTGCTTGCGGATGCGCGTCAGCCCGCCGGAGAACACACCCGCGAGGATGCCGCCGGCGGCGAAGGCCGCAGCGAGCAGGCCGGTGGTCGCCTCGCCGCCGCCGAGGTAGATCACGCCGGCAGCGGGCCACAGGACGCGCGGGAACGACAGGACCATCGCGCAGATGTCGACGAGGAAGGTAGTGCGCACGTTGGGCTGGGTCGCGAGGTAGCGCAGACCGTCCAGCACCGAGCGCAGCCCGACGACGCCCGTCCGCCCCCTGCCGCTCAGCGCGCCGGCGCCGGGCTCAGTGCCCTCTGGCGGCACGGGCGGCAGCCGGAACACGGCCCAGAGCGCCGCGAGGAACAGCACCATGTCGAGCGTGTACGCCCAGGCGTAGCCGAGCTGGGAGACCAGCAGTGCGCCGATCAGCGGCCCGCCGGTCAGGGCGACGTTCCAGGAGAGCGTCATCAGCGCGTTGGCCGCCGGCATGAGCTCCTTCGGGAGCAGCCGCGGGATGATCGCCGACCGTGCTGGGTTGTTGATGGCGAAGGCCGCGCTCTGCACCGCGACCAGCCAGTACAGCAGGTGCACCGACTCCAGCTCGAACCACGCCTGCGCGGCGATGCCGGCGACGACCACCCACAGCACCAGCGACGACAGGAGCGACACCTTGCGCCGGTCGTAGTGGTCCACGAGCGCCCCGCCGTACAGACCGAGTACCACGAGCGGGACGAGCGAGAACAGGCCCAGCAGACCGACGGCGAGCGTCGATCCGGTCAGGGCGTAGATCTGCAGGCCCACCGCGACGATGGTCACCTGCGTGCCGATGTTCGAGACCGAGAGCCCGAACCAGAGCCGCCGGTAGTCGGCCGACACCTTCAGCGGTGTGGTGTCGGCGAGCAGATGGCGCATGGTGCTCCGATGTTACGGCCTCACGCAGGTGGCCTCGCAGGCCGCGCCCCCGCAGGCCGCGCCCGCGCAAACAGCAGAGCGGGCGCTCGTGACACCCCCCGATGTCCCGAGCTCCCGCTCTGTGCTGTCCTGGTCCGCGGGCCGGGGCGCCCCCCAGCGGCGCCCCGACCCTACGAACCTGCCGACCCGGGTGTTGATCAGCCCTCGGTCATGAGTCACCGTGATGGCTCATGAACGCGGACCGCGCCCGGATCGTTGTCAACCGGCGAAGCGTGGACTAGCCACGCTTCACCGGCGACGCGTTCGGAGCGCCGCGATCCCCAGCCCCAGAAGGAGCGAGATCAGCGAGAGCTGCCCCGTGATCATGTGGCCCGGCTCAGGGAGGCCGTCGTCGGGCACCATGACTGGTGCCGCCTCCGCCTCCGCCTCGGGCTCTGTGGTGACATGCAGGTCCTCGCCCAGACCGCCGGAGAGGTAGCTTCCCTCGTAGGTGCGCGGGGCAGGGCCGGACTTGTCGCCCCAGCCGATGTCGACGCCCGCGCCGGGGTGGTCCCGGCCGGTGTCCGACCCGGCAGCGTCATCGTCAACGCTGGACGTCGAGCTGGCACCGACGCTGGTGCCGAACTCGCCCCCGAGCGTGACACTGCCGGTCATCTGGCCGTTTCCGGCTCCCGGCGTGTGGACGTCGGGACCGTCGGTCCCATACCCACCGGTGCCGGGACGCTCGGTGCGCGGACCGCCGTCGTCGCCACCGCCGCTACCCGGTCGACCCGTACCGGGGCCGCCCGTACCGGGGCGGTCGGTTCCAGGTCCGTCAGTTCCGGGCTGCTCAGTTCCAGGCTGCTCAGTTCCGGGCTCTTCCGTCCCGGGCTCTTCGGTACCCGGCTCTTCCGTGCCGGGCTCTTCCGTGCCAGGCTCCTCGGTCCCAGGCTCTTCCGTGCCAGGCTCCTCGGTCCCAGGCTCCTCCGTGCCAGGCTCCTCGGTCCCAGGCTCCTCCGTGCCAGGCTCCTCGGTCCCAGGCTCCTCGGTCCCAGGCTCTTCCGTGCCAGGTTCCTCGGTCCCAGGCTCCTCCGTGCCAGGCTCGTCGACGCCACCCGTCAGCAGGTCGTCGACCAGGCCGCCCTTGCCCAGCGTCCCGTCGACAACCCCGGCGACGTCGGCATCCAGGAGCGATCCGATGATGCCCTCACGGCCGACGAGGTCGCCCACCAGGCCCTGGTCATGGGAAGCGGCACCGGCGTCCGCGGCATCAGCTCCCGTGCCCGCCGGGGCGCTCTCGACCGCGTCGAGGTCACCGCGCGCGGCGGGTTCTTCCTCTACCGAGTCGATGGCTCCCTGAGTGACTGGATCAGACAGACCTTCCTCGGCGGCGTGCGCGGAGGAAGCGCCGACGACCATGAGGCCGCCCGCAACAAGTGCCGTGTAGAGCACGCGACGGAAGTTTTTGTCCATGGGTCTCTCCTTGCCTGGCGTGGAGCCGACGGCAGATGCACCGCCGGGCGATGCCGCACACGAAGGCGCGGCCCAGCCAGGTCAGGCAGGAGAGACAGGGATATCCGTGTAGCTGCTCGAAAGCTTCGCGCGCGCCTCGTCGGTCGCTACGCGCCAGGAGCGGGCCCGGAAGACCAGCAGGGCGGAGAGCACAGCGATGAGCTCACCGCCCGGCACCTTCAGCTGGGGCGCACCGCCGCCGAGGAGGCCTGCGGCACTCGCGGCCACCGCGTTGCCGACGCCACCGGCGCCGAACGGGAGGTCCGCGCCGAGGAGACCGTGGCCGCCCGAGTGGACGACGTCCCCCGTCGCGGCGCGCAGTGCGTCCGCGACGGCCGATGCAGCGGCGACCTCGAGGGCGCTCGCCTGCATCAGGTCGAGCATCGCGTGCTGGACCCCGGCAGAGGTCCAGACCACGACTGCGACGTCACCGGGAGCCTGCAGCGACCCCGGGTACGTCGACTCGGTGCCCTCGGCCTGCTCCGCCGGGACCACCGTGCTTGGACCGTCCGGCCGCGAGGGCTGGACGACGGGAGGCTCCGGCACCAGAACACCGGGCACCGGAACGGTCGGCTCCACGATCGGAGCCACCGGCTCGACGATGGGAACCAGGGGCTCGACGATCGGAGCCACCGGCTGCACGATCGGAGCGACGACGTCGACGACCGGCGTCAGGACCGGCTCGAGAAGATCCGTGACGGGGGCGGTGACGGGCTTGAGCGCCCCCACGATCGGAGTGGTCACGCCGCCCACGATGTCGGTCACCGGGGAGACCAGGTCGACGACGGGCGTCAGTAGGCCGCCGGTGACTGGCGCCAGGGACTCGGTCACCGGCTTGACGATCTCGCCGACCTGCTCGGTGACCGGCTTGAGGACCGGGTCGAGGATCGGGTCGGAGACCTGCCCGACGATCGCGGTCACCTGCGCGACGGGCTTGGCGACCTGCGTGACCACATCGCCCACCGGCTTCGTCACCGCCTCGCGGACGGGCTCGGTCAGCGGGTCCAGCACGCCACCGGTGACCGGCTCGGCCACCGTTCCGGCAGGCTTCGGCGCCGGGGCATCCCGCTCTTCCAGGGCGGCGGGCGCCACTTGCGACGCAGGCGCGGCGGCCGGGCCGGGCGCGGGAACCGTCGGCTCCGGCGCGGGCGGCTCCGTTGCCGCCGAGGAGCTGTCCGCCGTGGCCTGGCCGGCCACGGTCCTGGTCAGCCCGAGCAGGTCGGTGGTTCGCGTGACGGTCTGCGTCGTCGCGTCGACCGTGTCGCTGAGAACGCCATCGAGCGGGCCGCGTTCAGCGGCGCTCGAAGGGGCAGCGAGAGTGACGCCGAGCGCGAGGCCCGCTGCACCGAGGGCCACGGTTCCGACGGCGCGCGCGACAGCACGACGGAGGTGATCCCCCGTGCTCGTCAGCGCGTCCTTCGACATCGGTCTCCCGGCTCTCCGGCCCTTGGCGGGCCGCTGTCAGAGATGCATACACATTCAATCTGGTGGGGGTTCCAGATATCGGCAACTGCAGACCTGCGGTTTGCGGATCGCGAGTTTTGTGCTTAGGAACTGCGACATGTCAGGAGAGGCGCGCCATCTCGCCCTTCCCGTGCGTATCCACACTATTGGAACACGGTGGAGAGCCCTGAGGGTGAACTCTCAAATCACCCCACAGTGGCCCCGAAGACGAGGCCGAGCACGTAGGTGACACCCGCCGCCCCGAGGCCGATGGCGATCTGGCGCAGCGCCCGGGTGAGCGGCGAGGTACCCGACAGCAGACCGACGACGGCGCCCGTCACCAGCAGCGCGAGCCCGACCAGAGCCGTGGCGACGACCACTGCCGCGAGGCCGTCGAGGCCGAGCAGATAGGGCAGCACCGGAACCACCGCGCCCGACGCGAAGAAGCAGAAGGACGAGAGCGCCGCACCCCACGCGGTCCCGTGCGTCTCGAGATCGTCCACGTCGGCCGCGGGGTCCGCCGCGCGCTCCTCGGGCGACGCCTCGTGCACCCGCAGGAGCGGTCCCTGCTGCTCCGTGGGTGTGACCGCGAGCCTGGCGAGCACCGCGTCGGCGTGCGCCGTCGCGTCCTCGATGTTCATCCCCCGGGCGCGGTACACGAGTGCCAGCTCGTTCGCGTCGACGTCGAGGTGCGGAAGTGCGGCGTCGGTCTCGGCCGACGGCGACGACGCCTCGAGCAGCTCGCGCTGCGAGCGCACCGACACGAACTCCCCCGCACCCATCGAGAGCGCGCCTGCGAGGAGGCCGGCGAGCCCGGACAGCAGCACGGTGCTCGTCGCCACCCCGGACGCACCGATGCCGAGCACCAGCGCGAGGTTCGACACGAGCCCGTCGTTCGCGCCGAACACCGCGGCACGGAACGTGCCAGAGAGCCGGTTCCGGCCCCTGGTGGCCAGCGCGCGCACCACCTCTTCGTGGATCTGCTCGTCGGCGGCCATGGTCACCGTGGCATCGGCGTCGTGCGCGTACGACGACCTGGCCTCGGCGCGCTGCGCGAGCGCCAGCACGAAGACGCCGCCGAAGCGGCGTGCGAGGAACCCGAGCGCGCGCGTGCGCAGGTCCCCGCGTACCGGCGCGCCGACGTCGGGGCCGAGGAGGTCGAGCCAGTGCGACTCGTGCCTCTTCTCCGCGCGGGCGAGCGCGAGCAGGATCTCGCGCTCCTCGCCGGTGCGCCGCCCGGCGAGGTCGCGATAGACCGCTGCCTCGGCGCGTTCGTCCGCGAGCAGCCGGCGCCAACGCCGGATGTCGGCGCGGGTCCGACGGCGGGAGGGGTGCAGCTCCTGCGCACGCTCGGCGGGCGTCGGAGTGCTGACGGACGGGCGTCGGGCCGGGTCGGACGGTACGTGAGGCACTACGTCATCATGCCCACGGATCACCTTGCGCGGGTTTCGTGGCCCCAGTGCGCAATTTTCGCTCCGCCGAACTCTGTGCGCGGCCGGGTCCGAACGTGCCGTTCCCCGGCCTGCCGTACGGATTCTCGGGCAGAAGGAGGCACAATGGACGCCGTGATCATCGTCAGCACGCACGGGTCGGCCGCACCCGGCGGCGCGATCGGATGGGCGTGGATCAACCACGCGGGCGGTCAGTTCGACTCGGGCGGCGCTGCCCGGGGAAACGACCAGGTCGCAGCGCTATCTGCCCTGCTACGAGCCATCGAGGCGCACCCTGGTGACGAGCCCTTGCTCGTGGAGTCCGGCTCGCAGTACGCCATCCGATCAGTGTCCGAGTGGTCCGAAGGATGGAAGCGCAACGACTGGCGCTCCCCGTCCGGCGACCCGGTCCCGAACCTCGACCTGGTGCAGGGCATCGACCGTGCAGTGACGGAACGCACGGGCCCGGTCCGGTTCCACTGGGTACGGGGACATGTGGGCAACCCGTACAACGAACGCGTCGACCAGCTCGCCGGCTTCGCCGCCGAGGAGTGGGACGCGGGGCGGGGCGGCGTCGGCGAGATGCTCGTGCCCGACGCCGGGATGATCCCCGACGCCGAGCTGCGCCGCGCCGGTTTCACCGCCGAGCCGCCGGAGGCTCCCGTTCGGGTGACGCCGCCGGCCCCGGTCGGGACGAGCGCAGGGCGAACCTGGGTGGCGGAGACCCTCTTCGACTGAGGGATGGTCGACCGAGGCCTGCCCCCCGGACGCGGCAGACCCCCAGGCCACTTACGTGACCTGGGGGTCTGGCATGTCCGGGGCGTCTGCCGATCAGAGGCCGACGAGCAGGAGGTCCTCAGGGGTTCGAGCGACGGGGGCCATCCGGTCGGAGTCCCGGCCCGAGTCGGCGTCGATGTGGATACCGGTGTCGTGGATGACGGCGTCCGTGGGGACCGGGTCGGCGTCGCCGTCGTCCTTCGTGGCCGTCTCGCGCAGGAAGTACGGGACGGGCTTGGCCGTGCGAGCGCTGAACTCGAGCCGGTCGGCGACGGCGCGCGCGTGCTGCGCCATCTCGTTCGCGATGGTGATGCTCTCGCCCAGGTACGCGCGCGGGTCGATCAGGCGCCGGATCTCGTCCCTGTCGAAGTAGGCGCTGACCGTCGCGTTCCGCACCAGCAGGTCGAGGAACCGCGCGTCGCCGCACGCCGACTCCTGCGCCACCTCGTACACGACCTCGTGCGCCTTCTGCCGGCCGATGCGCTCGCCCAGCTCCATCATGAGCGACTCGGAACCGATGAGGCCCTCGCTGAGGGCGAGGTTCGCACGCATGCGCTGCTCGTCCAGCACCAGGCCGTCGAGGATGACGTCGAGCCGGGTCAGGATGTCGCCGCCGAGGACGGTGGCCCGCTTGACCGTCTCCTCCAGGAGGTCGGTCATGCCGCCGTTCGCCTCGTGGTCGTGCTGCATCGACTCGAGCGCCGGCGCGGCGAGCGCGCGGAGCTGGGCGCTCATCGACAGGAGGTCGAGGGCGAGCTGCGGGTTGCGCTTGTGCGGCATGGTCGAGCTGCCGACGGTGCCGTCGGGGATGGGCTCGAACGCCTCGCCGAACTCCGGCTGCATCATCGAGTAGATGTCCTTGCCGATCTTGCCTGCGGTCCCGGCCACCTGGCCGAGGACGAGGACGAGCTCGACGATGCCGTCGTTGATCGCACGCGACGGGACGGGCATGGTGCCCAGCCCGAGGTGGTTGGCGACGCGGCGCTCGACCTCGCGCCCGGCGGGCCCGAACGACGCGAACGTGCCGACGGCGCCACCCATGAGGACGCGGAACAGCCGGTCCTCGAGGCGCTCCAGGCGGTCGGTGTGGGCCGTGAGCTCGTCGATCCAGACCGCCACCTTGAAGCCGAAGGTGATCGGGACGGCGTGCTGGCTGTGCGTGCGGCCCGCCATCGGCACCGCAGCGCTTGCCTCCGCCTGCTTCGACATGCCCCGCAGCACCTTGGCGAGCAGGTCCTTGAGGGCGCGGTGCGCGTCGCGCAGCACCAGCACGTCGGCCGTCTGCGTGATGTTCTGCGTGGTGGCGCCCCAGTGCACCCAGCCGCCGTACTCCCGCCCGACCACCCGGGCGAACTCCTCGATGAGCGGCATCAGGGGATGGCTCGCCGACACCGTCTCGGCCGCGACCCGGACGAGGTCCAGCTTCTCGATCTGCGCGGCCTGGGCGATCGCCTCGCCGGCGGGCTCGGGGATGAGCCCTACCTCGGCCTCGGCCAGTGCGAGTGCGGCTTCGACGTCGAGCCGCGCCTGGAATCGGTTCTCGACGCTGAAGAGGTGCGCGATCCCGGCGTCGGGCACGCGTCCGTCAGTAAAGTGTCGAATCGATTCGGTATTCATCCCTGGGTTCCCCACTCAGTTCTTGTCGCCGTACGTATCTGGACCTGCTCTGGCCGGCCTGCCCCTCATGGGACTGCGCCGACGGCGAGTTCCTTCTCACCTCGCACCGGCCGCCGCGGGGCCTTGCCCGCATGACTTGCCGTGCCGAACTCGCTGTACCCACCTGCTTGTCGCACCGACCCGCTGTACCGAATTGTGGAAGAAGATGCTTCACCAGGCTACCTGGAATTGTTTCAAGTATGTAACGCGAGTGAGGTCCGTCACAGGATCGGTTCCCGCCGCAGCCGCCCATACCGTCAGGTCTTGGCGTCGATCCGAGGCCAGCGGGTGAACTTCGACAGCCTGGCCTTCGTCTCGCATGGTGGACAACCCGGACGCAGAGAGCCCGGCCGCCGCCACCACGAGGGGGCGTGCGGCCGGGCTCTCTGTCGAGCACCAGCTGTTCGGCGCGGGCGGGCTGCGGTCAGCTCGCAGCGGCTTCGTCGGGGGCTTCGCGGTCCTCGCGCTGCGACCCATATGTGTCGCTGACGCTCCGATGTAGAAGCGTGATCCGGCGAGGGTTGGCGATGGAGTGGTACTGAGCGTCGTCGGCGTCCGTCATGATCCTCCTCCGGTGCAGGCGTACGAGCTACGGTGCACGTTGTTCTCCGCTGGTGTGTGCGGGTCTACCAGTTTCGTTGATACGGAGTCGCGGCGTCGACCGGAGAAGCTGTGACATCGCCCTCACCGCGCCGTCGCAACTTTGTCGCGGGCGCGATCGTTGCGGCTACCTGCCCGTTCCGGGCGCGACGGTCGCGCCCACGGCGACGCGGTGGGTGCGGTGGCTGGTCGGGAAGAGCTGGTAGCCGCCTGCGGCCAGGCCCCAGAGGCCGCGGGGTGCCAGCAGGACCACCGCCACCGCCACAGCGCCGAGCACCACCAGGTACCAGGTGCCGAGCGGCGCGAGGACCTGCTGCAACGCCCAGTAGAGGACGGCCCCGACGAGTGGGCCCTCGATGGTCCCGATACCGCCGACCACCACTATGAAGATCATCGCGGCGGTCCAGTTCACGGAGTAGATCGACCCCGGCGTGACCCCGAGGGTGCTCAGCGCGATCAGGGCTCCCGCGAGCGCCGCTCCGGCCGAGCCCGCGACGTACACGAGGCGCCGCCCGCGGTCCACGGCCACGCCGAGGCTGCTCGCCGCGACGCGGTCGTCGCGGATCGCGGTGAGCCCGAGTCCCACGCGAGAGCGCATCAGCAGGTACGTCCCGAGCACGACGACGACCATGAGCCCCAGCGCGAACCAGTAGACGAACGCCACGCGCTCCACCCGGTCGGTGCCGCGGAAGGCGCTCAGGGACAGCCCCGCCCCGCCGCCGAGGCCGTCGATCCGCATGGTGACGAGGCGGAACACCTCTGCCACCACCCACGTGCCGATGGCGAAGTACCCGCCAGCCAGACGGAACACCAGATAGCTCGTCGGCAGGGCGATCGCGGCGCCGATCAGGCCGGCGGCCGGCACGGCCAGCCACGGCGGTGCGCCGACGGCGTCGGCCAGCTGGATCAGGGCGTAGCCGCCCACGCCGACGTAGGCCTGCTGGCCGACACTCACCATGCCGCCGTATCCGGCGAGCAGGTTCCAGGTGGTACCGAGTATCACGAAGGCGAAGAGCATCACGAGGCTCGACAGCGCGCCGAGGGTCACCACATAGGGCACGACGGCGGCGAGCAGCGCGACGACGAGCAGCAGGACCCCGCCGCCGACCAGGGAGCCCCGGCTGCCCCGTGTGACGACGAACCCGCTCATGCCTGCACGCTCCTTGGCATCAGGCCGCCCGGCCGGACCACGAGGACGGCGAGGAAGACCAGGTGCCCGGCGAGCACCCCGGACTGCGGGTCGATCTGCGCGCCGATCGTCTGGGCCAGGCCCAGGACCATTCCGCCCGCGAGGGTGCCCCACAACGAGCCGAGGCCGCCGATGATCACCGCCTCGAACGCGAACAGCAGCACGAGGTCTCCGTAGCCCGGCGAGAACTGTGTGCTCATGCCGACAAATACGCCCGCGAGGGCGAGCGTGGCGAAGGCGAGGGCGGTCGCCACCGCGTACATGTGCTTCGGGTCGACGCCCGACATGGCGGCGGCCCCTGCGTCGTCGGCGACCGCGCGCATGGCGCGGCCGGTGGTGGTGCGAGCCAGGAAGAGCTGGACCGCGACGATGACCGCGACCGCGACGGCAAGGGTGATCAGCGGCAGGACGCCTACCGAGAGACCGCCGACGGGCAGCCCCGCCGAGGCGAGGTCACCGGTGGGAATCTTGCGGGTGTCGGCGCTGAAGACCTCCTGGAGCAGGTTGGTGAGCGCTACGGCGACGCCGAACGACACGAGCAGCGGTGCGAGCTCGCCCGCTCCGCGCGGGCCACCCGCCGCGTCCCCGCCGACCTGCGCGAGCGCCGGGTTGAGCAGGCCCCGCTGCACCGCGTAGCCGAGCGCCGCGAACACCGGGACCACCACGACTATCGCGAGCCACAGCGGCAGCCCCTGCTGCACCAGGACCAGCGAGAGGTACGCGGCGAGCACCGCGAGCACGCCGTGCGCCAGGTTGACTATGCGCATCACGCCGAAGATCAGTGACAGGCCGCAGGCCAGCAGGGCGTACTGCCCGCCGAGCAGCACGCCCTGCACGCCCGCGTTGAGCCAGTCCATCACTCCTCCGTCTCACTGGTCGTCTGTCTGTACGGGGTGATGCCGAAGTAGGCGTCTGCAACGGTCTCGCGGTCCAGGCCGGCGGCCGGAGCCTCCAGGACGGTCCGGCCGCCGAGGAGGCACTGGACCCGGTCGGACACGCGGAGCGCCTGATCCAGGTCCTGCTCGACGACGAGTGCGGTGGTGCCCGCCGCGGTGATCCGCCGGACGGCGTCGTAGAGCTGGGTCACGACGGTGGGCGCGAGGCCGAGCGATACCTCGTCCAGCAGCAGGACCCGCGGGTTCGTCAGCAGCGCCCTGCCGATCGCCACCGCCTGCTGCTGGCCGCCGGACAGCACACCGCCCCGTCGGTCCCGCATCTCTGCCACCAGCGGGAACATGTCGTACACGGCGCGCAGGTCCCACGGTCCGGGACGCTTCGGGTAGCGGCCCATGAGCAGGTTCTCCTCGACGGTGAGCGAACCGAAGACGCGCCGCCCCTCCGGGACCAGCGCGATCCCGTGCCGGACGCGCCGGTGGGCGGGCACCCGGGTGACCGGCTCACCGTCGAGCAGCACGCTGCCCGACGTCGGCGGGTGCGTCCCCGCGAGCGCCGCCAGCAGCGTGGACTTTCCCGCGCCGTTGGCGCCGAGCACCGCGAGGGTCTCCCCCTCGGCCAGGTTCAGGGACACGTCGTCCACCGCGAGCAGGTCGCCGTACCGGACCTCCAGGCCGGTCGCCTCCAGGACGTTCATGCGGTCCCCACGTCGACCGTCGAGCCCAGGTAGACCTCGATCACCTGGGGGCTGCGAATCACCTCGTGCGGGTCGCCCTGCGCGATCACCTCGCCTCCGGCCAGGCACATCAGCCGGTCGACGACGTCGAGCAGCGCGTGCAGCACGTGCTCTATCCAGACGATCGCCACGCCGTCGTCCCGCAGGCGGCGCACGAGACTCACGACCTGTGGCAGCTCGCGGTCGGTCAGGCCGCCGGCTATCTCGTCCAGCAGGAGCAGGCGCGGACCGGTCGCGAGCGCCCGTGCGACCTCCAGCCGCTTGCGGTCCAGCAGGCGCAGGCTGCCCGACGGCGTGTTGGCCGCCTCGGTCATGTCCGTCACCTCGAGCGCACGCCAGGCCTGCGCGTGCGGGTCCCGTGCCGGACCGCTCCCGGTGTGTCGCCGCCCCGCGAACGACGCCCCGACCAGCACGTTCTCGTACACGGTCAGGCCGCCGAAGGGCCGCGGCACCTGGTACGACCTGGCGATCCCCCGGTCGGCGCGGGCCGCGGCGCCGAGCCGGGTGACGTCGTGCCCGTCGAGGACCACCGTCCCGGCGTCGGCCCGCAGCGTGCCAGCGACGATGTCGAGCAGGGTGGTCTTGCCCGCGCCGTTCGGGCCGACGAGGCCGAGCGCCTCGCCCGCGGCGACCTCGAAGGACACGTCGCGGGCGGTGACCACGCGGCCGAAGCGCTTGGCGACGGCCGACACCTCGAGCAGGGGCACGTGTGCGGTCCTTTCGGGGTCTCGACGGGCTCGACCAGTGGGGGCGGCTCGACCAGCGGGGGGTTGGTTACTGGAGGGGCTCCACCTGGCCGCCCGTCGGGATCTCCGGGGCCAGCTTGTTGGAGACCACCACGAGCTCGTACGGGTTGCCGCTGTCGCCGTCGTCCAGCCGCCACTGGCCGCCGACCAGCGGCGTCTTGGCGACGTACGGCGGGACGGTGTCGTCGACACCCCAGGCGATGTCGCCGACCACCGTGGAGACCTCGAGCGTGGACAGGGCCTCGGTGATCGCGTCGGGTTCGGTGGAGCCTGCCTCTTCGACGGCGGCGACGGTGATCTCGAACAGGGCCTCTGCGAAGCCGAGCGGCTGTGTCCACTGCTTGCCCGTGTCTGCCTCGTACTGGTCCGCCAGCTCCTGCGCCGTCTGCCCGGTCAGGGAGGAGGAGAACGGCGCGGTCGGGTGCCACCACACCTCGGAGGTGAGACCGTCGCCCGCATTGCCCAGCGCCTCGACCGCCGAGGGGAAGAGCAGCGCCTTGCCGATCGTCGCGACCTTCGGCTGGTAACCCTGCTGCCCAGCCTGCTGCCAGAAGGTGGTGAAGTCCGGCGGGATCGGCACGCCGACGAGGATGTCGTGGCCCTTGAACGCGGAGAGCTGCGCCGAGAAGTCCTGGGTCCCGTTCGGGTACAGGCCCGGGTCGTCGATGGTGACCCCCGTGTCCGCGGTGAGGGCGGGGAAGTTGGCGCTCCAGGCCTGGCCGTCCGGGTCGTTCGGGAACAGGCCCGCCGCCTTGGAGTTGGTGTCGACCTGGCTCCAGATGTCCGCGTAGACCGCGGAGACGTCCTCCAGGCCCCAGAACGCGTGATAGCTGTACCTGAGGTCGGCCGGCTGGTCGCCCTCGCGGATCGCGAAGGGCTGCCACGGCGCCACCGTCGAGATGCACGGGACCGAGTTGGCCTCGCACTGCTCCGAGACGGGGTTGGTGATGTCCGGCGTGGACGAGGTGAGCACCAGGTCGACGCCGTCGGTGTTGATCAGCTCTGCGGCGACCTCACCCGCGCGCGCCGAGCTGGACTGCGAGTCCTTCACGATGATCTCGACCGTGTGCTCGCTCCCGTCGATGGTGACCGGGTTGTCCGCGAACCACTTCTCCATCGCCTCGATCACGTAGGTGTTGGCCTCGCCGAACGGCGCAGACGGACCCGTCTCGGTCGAGACGAAGCCGATCTTCAGCACGTCGTCGTCCCCGCCGTCCCCGCCGATCGTCCCGCCGCCGACGTCGCCGCAGCCCGCGAGCGTTCCTGCGAGCACAGCTGTCGACGCCCAGGCCGCTGTCGCCCTGACCGTCCGGACCCGTCCGTTGCGAACCATCGTCGTCACTCCAAGTCAGTAGTTGTACGTGCTACGTCGGTGGTGCCGTGACTCTGACTTTCTGGTGGTGCGGGTTACTCGCGTGGGGCGAGCACCATGTCGAACCGGGTGCGCGACCACGTGCCCTCCACCGCGCGGCCGTCCGGCGTCGGCGTGCCGGCCGGCAGCTCCTCGAAGTCCATGACCAGCGAGTCCTTGACCCCGAACACGGAGTCCGAGGCGAGCTGCTCGTCGCCGCGCACGAAGATGTGGGTCACCAGGGTGCGCAGCTCCGGCGCGGTCACCATGAAGTGCAGGTGCGCCGCGCGCAGGGGCGTCCGGCCCGACGCCGCGAGGAGCGCACCCACCGGCCCGTCGTGCGGGATCGGGTACGGCGTCGGCGTGATGCCCCAGAACCGGTAGCCGCCGCCGTCGTCCGAGTAGAGGTGCGCGCGGCCGGCGGTGCGCTCGTCGCCGTACTGGACGTCGTAGAACCCGTCCTCGTCGGCCTCCCACACCTCGATTCGGGCTCCCGGAACCGGTCTGCCGGACGTGTCCGTGACGGTGCCCTCGACCCAGCAGGGCTGCCCCGTGGCGCCGCCGGCGATGTCGCCGCCGTTGTTGATCCGCGGGGCGTCGTCCACGAAGAACGGGCCGAAGACCGTTGCCTCCGTGGCGTTCGCGTAGGCCTCGTTGTTGATGGCGATCGTCTGCATGGAGGCGCCCAGCACGTCGGACAGCAGGATGAACTCCTGCCGCTTGTCGTCGGTGATGTGTCCGGCGGCCGTGAGGAACTCGATGCCCTTGTTCCACTCGTCCTCGGTGAGGCGCACCTCGCGCAGGAACGCGTGCAGGTGCCGGGTGAGGGACTGCAGGACGGTCCTCAGCCGCTCGTCGGAGGCGCCGTCGAAGGACGCCGCTACCCGGTCGGTGAGCTCCTGCTCCCGGGCGGCCTGCTCCCGGGCCGGCTGTTCCTCGGCATCCTCAGGCATCGTGCTCGCTCCGCCCGAGCACCGCCTTGAGCGCGACGCCCAGCGCGCGCGCCGGGTCGTCGGCGAGCGTCTGCGCGCGCCACGCCACGTGCGAGTCGGGGCGGACCAGGATCGCGCCCGACTCCTCGACACCGCGCATCTTCGCCCAGTCGTAGTAGGTGTCGATGACCTCCCGTCCGGGGCCGATGACCACCGTCTCGAGGGGCACGCCGAGCTCCTCGGCGACCTTCGCCGCGGCGTCTGCCCAGGCCTCGCCAGCGATGCCGGTCACGAGCGTGAACCGCCCGTACGGGACGAGGTCGTGCGTCGAGCGCTTGTGCCCGTCGACGTCCGCCACCCACACGTGCGGGAACCGTGCGCCCGGGACCGTGGACTGCTTGTAGTAGAGCTCGGGGTCGCGCTCGTCCACAGGCTGGGGAGAACCGTCGGGAACGATCGCGACGGACTCGTAGAACTGCCCCATGTCCACGCCGTGCGCGTTGAACTCGTAGTGCTTGAGGTCCATCGCCTCCACGAGCGCCGCACGCTTGGCCGCGCCTGCCGGGGTGTTCGCCTTGCGCTCGTCGATGGCGGCCTGCATCGCCTCCGGCGTCTCGGCGTCGAGGACGCCCAGCACCTCCATGAACCGGAACTCGCCGCCGGACTTGTTGGCCCGCAGCACTATCTGCTCTGCGATCGGCGCACGCTCGGTCGAGTAGGTGTCGAGCAGGGACGGCGCCGCCTGGCCGTTCAGCACCGCGGCGATCTTCCAGGCCAGGTTGTACGAGTCCTGGACCGACGTGTTGGAGCCCAGGCCGTTGCTCGGCGGGTGCCGGTGCACGGCGTCGCCGGCACAGAAGACGCGGCCCAGCTGCAGGTGCGTCGCGTACATCTGGTTGTTGCCCCACAGGGAGTAGCCGGTGATCTCGACGTCCAGGTCGTCGACGCCGACGAGCTGGCGCACGATGTCGGCGGCCGCTGCGTCGTCGAGCTGCGGCGGCTCGCCCGCGATGTCGTAGCCCCACACGATCAGCCACTCGTTCCACGGCCGCACCATGCGGACCAGGCCCGCCCCGATGCCGCCGACGTCGGACCCGGGCTGCAGCACCCAGTACAGGACCGACGGGCGGTGGCCCACGAGATGCGTGAGGTCCGCCTTGAACGTGATGTTCATGGAGCCCGCGATGTCCATCGCGCCCTCCATGGGCAGGCCGATGTCGGCGGCCACCTGGGAGCGGGCGCCGTCGCCGCCGATCAGGTACTTCGAGCGGATCGTGTACTGCGTGCCGGTGACGCGGTCGAGGACCCGGGTGCTGACGCCGTCGGCGTCCTGGGTGTGGCTCAGGTACTCCGTGGAGAACCGCGACTGCGTGCCGCGCTGGGTCGCGTTCTTGACCAGGATCGGCTCGAGGTAGGTCTGCGGGATGTCCACGGTGAGCGACGGCGAGGCGAGCCGAGCGTCCGCCTCCCGCGCGGGGTGGGTCTCCCAGGTGAGGATGCGGCCGATCTCCTCGCCGGCGATCGTCGTGCAGAACACGGTGTCGCCCACCAGCTCGTGCGGTGTGGCGTCCGCGAGGACCTGGTCCTCGATGCCGAGGTCGCGGAAGATCTCCATGGTCCGCTGGTTCGTGATGTGCGCGCGCGGGGTGTTCGCCGTCCAGCGGTACTTGGTGATCATGATGTTGCTGACCCCCAGGCTGGACAGGAACAGGGCGGCGGAAGCGCCCGCCGGTCCCGAACCCACTACTAGTACGTCGGTCTCGACGACGACGTCGGTCTCGACGACGACGTCGGTGGGCGTGGCGCCGGCAGGGCTGCTGGGCAGTGCGGTCTCGGTCAGACCGTCGTCGAACTCAGGCATGCGCACAGGCTGCCGTGGCCTCCCACCTGGGGAAAGGGATGACCATGAAAGTCGGCGGAAATCCTCAAGAACCGATGGGGAGGGTGTCGGTAGGCCCCGTGTACCGGCGGGCCTCCGACGGCGACATGCCCGACTGCTCCCGGAACACGCGCGAGAACTGCGCGGCCGACGAGAAGCCGCAGCGCAGCCCGATGGCCTCGACCGTCTGCTCGGCGTAGGACGGCATGCGCAGCATGCGGCCCGCCATCTCCACCCGACGCCGGGCGACGAACCGCGGCACGCTCGTGCCGCACTCGGCGAACACCCGCGAGAGCTGCCGTTCGCTGAGTCCTATCGCGTCGGCGATGCGGCGTGCGGACAGCGTGGGGTCGCGCAGCCACTGCCGCACGTACTGCTCGGCGGTGGCGAAGTGGGCGCCCGTCGTCGGCGTCCGCGTCGCGGGCGGTGGGTCGGCGGTGTCCGGCTCGGTCAGCACGGCGGCGACCAGCTCGAGCAGCGCGTCCTCGTTCACCAAGCCGTCCCCCTGGAAGCCCACTGCACGCGCGACCAGTGCGGCCAGGGCCGCCGCGTAGGTGTCCTTTCCCGAGGCCTGCGCGGGCCTTCCTCCCGAGCCGGGTCCCCTGCGGAAGTCGATCACCCTGGCGGCGCGCGGCATGGTGGCGCCCACCGACCGGAGCACGTCGTAGGGCACCTTGACGGCCAGCTCCTCCAGCCCGTGCGCGAAGCCGCGCAGGAACGGCCGGTCGGCGTCGCACACCAGGAGCTGGCCGGGGCGCAGGGTCCGGGTGCCGTCGTCGTCGGCGAAGATCGCCTCGCCCGCGAGCGTGAAGTACAGGGCCACCGACTCGGTCGGGCGGGCCTGGACGGTCCGTGCGGTCCGTTCGACGGCGTGCGGGTTGGCCGCTACGTGCGCCAGGTGCAGCCGGTCCAGCTGGAGGTTCGCCTCGGCGGCCTCGAGCGCCGCCTCGTCGAGCATGCGGCACTGCAGCGCCACCAGGGCGTGCGCGTTGTGCCTCTCCCAGAGCTCGATCCGCCGCGTTGCGGGCAGGCCTCGTGTGGAGAAGCGATCAACGGCGCCGTGCGACGCCGGTATGCCTCGGGTCACGCTGCTCAGAGTAGGTCCGGTGGGTGGGGCGCACCAGGACTTCCAGTGATCCCCCGGCGTGTTGGCCTGGCGTGTTCGCCCAGGTCAGAGGCGTCCCCGGCGCGCAGCGGCAGCGACAGGCAGGCGGGGGCAGGTCGCGGCGCCCCGGCGAGCCGCGAGTGCGGGCGGCCGTCAGGCGCGGGATGCTCCACCTATGTCTGACGCATCCCGCACCGAGCCACGGCCGCAGCCCCTGAAGCCCTCCCGCGACCCGCAGCTCGTGCTCCTGCGGCACGGCGAGACCGCGTGGAGCGCGAGCGGACAGCACACGGGGCGCACCGACATCCCGCTCACCCCGGCCGGCGAGAAGCAGGCGCGGTACGCCGGGGGCGCGCTCGCTGACTACGAGTTCGCCGCCGTGTACACGTCCCCGCTGGTCCGGGCACGGCGCACGGCGGAGCTGGCCGGCTACCCGGACGCCGTCGTCGACGAGGACCTCGCCGAGTGGGACTACGGCCCCGTCGACGGCCGCACCTCGCACGACGTCTCCGCGGAGCTGGGGCGGGAGTTCCTCATCTTCGACGACGGCGTGCGCGTGCTGCCGCCGTCGGCCGAGCACGGCGAAGGGCGCCCCGGGGAGACGCTGGAAGACGTGGCGACCCGGGCGGCACGGGTGGTGGCGAGGGCGGAGGAGACGCTCGCCGGCCGGGCCGAGGACGGCGGCGGTGACGTGCTGCTCGTGGCCCACGGGCACCTGCTGCGGGTGCTCGCCACGGTCTGGCTCGGCGTCGACCCGCGGCTCGGGGCCCGGTTCGAGCTGGGGACCGCTGCCGTCTGCCTGCTGGGGTACGGGCACAGCCTGCGCACCGTAGAAGGATGGAACCTGGCAGCCCAGTAGGGCAGTATTCGCGGAATGAGGGAAGAGCACCTCGCCGAAGGCGAGACCATCGTGATGCAGCTCCGGACCCACCCGAAGAAGGTCATCAAGCCGATCCTGCTGCTCGTGGTCCTGATCGCCGCCCTCGTCGCGCTGTGGGTGGTGCCCCTGCCGGTGGACGGCATGGTGCTCGGGTTCGCCACGATCGCGCTGGTGGTGCTCGGCCTGGCCGCCGCGGCCGGGCCGTTCCTGCGCTGGCGCACCACGCGCTACATCATCACCAACCAGCGCGTCGCGCTGCGCACCGGCGTCCTCACGCAGACCGGCCGGGACATCCCGCTCTACCGGATCAACAACGTGACGTTCGAGAAGCAGCTCAGCGACCGGTTCTGGGGCTGCGGCACCCTCGTGATCTCCGACGGCACCGACCAGCCGGGCATGGTGCTCGACGACGTGCCCGACGTCGAGAAGGTGCAGCGCGCGCTGCAGGACCTGGTGCGCCAGGGCAAGCAGCTCAGCGACGACTGAGGCGTCACCCCGGCTGCTGCCGCCACACCTCGTCGAGGACCACGGCCAGGTCGGCGCCCGCGCGGAGCAGGGCGACCGTGCGGGCTGCGATCTGGTCGAGACGGCGGTCCAGTATCTGCTCCGCCCGGACGGCTCCTTCGGCGGCGCCGTCGGCCTGTCCTTCGGCGGCGCCGTCGACCTGTCCTTCGGCGGCGCCGTCGACCTGGCACAGCGTCGCCACGACGTCCCGCACGGCCGGGATGCCATACCCGCTGCTGCGGAGGGCCGCGACGATGCGCGCCTCCTGGATGGCCCCGGTCCCGTACTGCCGAGCGCGCAGAGTCGTCACGCGGTCGGGGACCGCAAGCCCCTCCTGCTCCCAGAACCGGAGCGTGGACGTGCGTACGCCGAGCGCGGCGGCGAGCTCGGTGATCGTCATGGTGTCGCCGGCCCGGCCGGGTGCGGCGGCTGTGGCGTCGGCGTCCGATGCCACGGCCGCGGCGGCTTCCGCCCGGATGGCACGGAGCGCCTCCCGTGCACGCAGCGCCTCGTCGCGCTCACGCGCGAGCCGGACGTGCACCGCACCGATCGCGGCGGCGGCATCGGCGAGGCGCGTCCCCGGCCCTGCGGCATCGCCCCGTGCCGCGGCGAACGTCGTGGTGAGCAGGCGCCGCGCGTCCACGGGCCCGGCGGCGCTCGCCAGCCCGCGGTAGGCACGCAGCGCCCGGACGTGCGTGGCCGTGTAGGCCCGGTACCCGTTGCCCGCCCTGCTGGCAGGCGGGATGACGCCGAGCCGTTCCAGGTCCCGGACCTGCTGCACGGAGTATCCGGACTCCCGCGCGACGTCGGCGGTCCGGAGCGGAGCGCGGTCCCCTCGGATCATCGGGCCAACCCCACACAAGCACTTGAAGGTGATGCTTGAACCATGAGCACCCACCTGAGTATCGACCAGATCATCGACACCGTGCGGGATCTCGACGGCTCGCTCGTCGTGGCGCCCGCCGCCGGAGACGCCGACTTCCCCGAGCTGGCCTGGGGCGACGCCTTCTTCTACTACGCCCCCGACGGCCAGATGCCGCGGACCGTCCAGCCCTACGGCACCGTCGTCACCAAGAACTACCCGGACGACACCGGATCGGACCTCGACCCGGCCGGACGCTGGCGCGTGAACATCCATGTCGACCGTGCGACGTTCCGGGAACTCACCGCGGGCCAGGCCGACGCCGGAACCGGGCTCGACGGCGCGGAGGCTTCCGCGATCGACCCGGCCACGCCCGACGTCGTGCTGCCGCACCCGGTCTATGGGTCCGCCGGCTGGATCGCCGTCGTCAACCCTGGACCGGCGACCGCCGACACGGTTCTGCGCCTGCTCCGCGAGGCACACGACGCCGCCCGCACCCGCTACGTCCGCCGACACTGACACCGGACCGGACAGAGCGAGAACGGGACGCCGGGTCAGTCGACCGGGACGGTCGCCGCCTGGGTGGTGCGGCGAAGCATGCCGGCGCTCAGCCGGATCTCGCCGAGGGTGTGCGCGTCCAGGAGCCGCAGCGCCAGCTTCTCCAGCGCGTCCGGGTCGGGTGCGCCCCGGTCGTCCGCGGCGTCCACGGCAGCGCCGGCCTCCTGGCGGGCGACGCCGTAGCTCGCGGCGAACCAGTCCGCCACGGTCACCCCGTGCACTGGCGTGTGCACGACGTCGACCGTGTCACCCGCGCCGATGTCACCGTTCTCGATCACGCGCAGGTAGGCGCCCGTGCGGTTCGCCTGCGTGAACCGGCGCACCCAGCGCTGCTCGCCCAGCCGGCGGCCGAAGGTCTGGCAGGGCACGCGTGGGTGCGTCACCTCGAGCAGCGACGAGCCGACCCGCCAGCGTGCCCCGATCACCGCGCGGTTCACGTCCAGCCCCCGCACGCGCAGGTTCTCGCCGAACAGCCCGGGCGTGACCTCGCGGCCCAGCTCGGCGGACCAGAAGTCGGCGTCCTCCTGCGCGTACGCGTAGACGGCCTGGTCGAGGCCGCCGTGGCTCGCGCGGTCCGCCTGGACGTCCGCGTAGAGCCCGTACGGCCGGACCTTGACGCGGCCCTCGACCGGGCGCTTGTCGATGGCCGTTACTCCCACGGTGCCGGCGTCGGGAAGCAGGACGTGGACGCGGCAGACCGCGAGGAGCTCAACCATGCGCACATGCTCCCCCATCCCCGGGCCGGGGTCACTTGCCCTTCGGCAGCGGGAGCGGCTCCATCCACTGGTCGTTGGCCGTGAGGTCGATGCCGAACTCGGCGGCGAACCGCATGCGCGTGCCGGTCAGGACGCCGTCCGCCGACTCGTCGAGGTCGTAGACGCGCGCGCCGCGCAGGCGGTTGCGCTCCGGACCCGAGAGGCCGTACGTGCCGAACCCGGTGTTTCCCGCGTAACCGAGCAGCACGCCGTAGTAGTCACCCGAGTAGGTGTTCACGTGGTCGTGACCGCAGAACACGCCGCGCACGTCGCCGCGCTGCTGGATCGCCGAGAACATGCCCGAGTTGAACGGCCCGGGGCACTCCTCCTCGTTCCGCTCGCCCTCGATACGGTGCCGGGCCTTGCCCCGCTCGTGGTCGGCGTCGGTGCGGCCGTCGACCGAGCCGAACCACATGAACCGGTACTCCCACAGCGGGATGTGGATGAACATCAGCGCCGGGACGACGTGCCCGGCCTTGCGCTCGATCTGCACCGACGTGTCGTAGTACCACTTGACCTGGTCCATGCGCAGCCAGTCCCAGTGGGGGTACCCCTCGAAGTCCTGGCCGGCCAGCAGCTCGGGTGCGTAGCGCCCGGAGTCGAGCAGCCAGACGTTGAACGCCGGGCGCCCGTTCGAGCCGTCGATCAGCAGGTTCGAGTTGCCCTGGCCGGTGACGCCGCGCGCCGTCGGGCCGTTCACGTTGTACCGGTATGACCGGTAGAAGGCCAGCATGTCCGTCTCGTCGACCCCGCTCTTCGGCGTCGAGTCCTCGTCGTGGTTGCCGAAGGTGATGGCCCACGGCACCGCGCGCTCCTCCATCGGCTGCACCACGTTGTTCATCGCCTGGTGCATCTCGAGCGGGGTGTCACAGCCGCCCGTGATGTTGTCGCCGTTGAGGATCACGAGGTCCGGCCGCTCGTCGTCGAGCACCGCGCGCATCAGCTCGAGGGTGCGGCGGTCGACCTTCTCGTCGTCCTGCGTGTCGTTGAACTGGACGATCTTGAACTTGCCGTCCCGCCCGAACCGCAGCCCGCGCTGGGAGTGCCTGCTGAGCTCCGTCGCGCCGGCGGGCGCGGCCGCCGCGACGGTCGCGGCGGTCGCGACGCCGGCCGCCCCGAGGCTGCTCAGGGACAGGAACGTCCGGCGGTCGACGGCGGACGTCCCGCTCCCCGCGGTGCCGCCGTCGGCCGGGTTGATCTCGCTCGGCATGCCGCCGGCAGTCTGCTCGCTCATACCGACGACGATCGAGGGCCGGGCTGGCGATCGTCCGACGGGCGGATGGACCCCCGGTGACGGTCTGCTGAACGCCTACCGCCGCGCCGCACGCGCGACCGCGTAGACCGCCAGGATCACGACGACCAGGCCGGCGGTCGCGGCGATCTGCGGCCGGGCGGCGGCGTCGGACAGCATGAGACCCACCACCGCGACGAGCGCCACGAGCGTTACCCAGGAGAGCCACGGGTAGCCCCAGGCACGCAGGCGCAACGTCTCGCCGCGCCCGGCGGCCGCGGCCTCCAGCTGCGGTCGCAGCCGCAGCTGCGAGACGACGATCAGCAGCCACACCACGAGCAGCGCCGAGCCGACGGCGTTGAGGAGCACCCCGAGCAGCGACTCGGGCAGCAGGTAGTTGAGCAGCACCGCGACGACGCCGAAGAACACCGAGACCAGGACTGCCACCCACGGCACGTCACGACGCGAGACCCGGGTCGCGAGCGCCGGGGCGTCACCCCGCCCGCCGAGCGAGAACAGCATGCGCGACGTCGCGTAGACGTTCGCGTTGAAGGCGCTCAGGAGCGCGAGCACCACGACGACCTCCATGAGCCGGGCGGCGCCGTCGAACCCTGCCATCTCGAGCACGGACACGAACGGGGACTCGAGGCGGGCGGCGTCGGTCCACGGGATCAGGGCGACCATGATCGCGACGGAGCCCACGTAGAAGAACAGGATGCGCCAGAGGATCGTCCGGGTGGCGGTCGCCACCGCGGACTGCGGGTCCCTGGCCTCGGCCGCCGCGATAGTGACGATCTCGATGCCCCCGAACGCGAACACCACGGTGAGCAGGCCGGCCGCGATACCGGGCAGGCCGGCGGGCGCGAAGCCGCCGTGCGCGGCCCAGTTCCCCAGGGCGCTGCCCGCCACCGGCACGACACCGGTCACGATGAGCACGCCGAGGACCAGGAACCCGACGATCGCCGCGACCTTGATGGTCGCGAACCAGAACTCTGCCTCGCCGAACTGGCGCACGCCGACGAGGTTGATCGCGCCGAACACCGCGACGATGACGGCGGCGACCGCCCACTGGGGCACGGCGGGCCACCAGCCGTGCACGATCCCGGCCACGCCGGTCACCTCGACGCCGAGCACCATGACGATGGTGAACCAGTACAGCCAGCCCAGCAGGAATCCGGCCCAGCGGCCGAGCGCGGCCTCCGCGTAGACGGAGAAGGACCCGCTCGACGGGAGTGCGGAGGCCATCTCCGCGAGCATCCGCATGACGAGCACCACTATGGCGCCCGCTATCGCGTAGCTGAGGAGGACGGCCGGCCCGGCGGCGGCGATGCCGAGGCCGGAGCCGAGGAACAGGCCTGCTCCGATGGCGGAACCCAGGCCCATCATCGTCAGGTGCCGGGGTCGTAGTCCGTGGGCCAGCTGGCGGCTCAGGTCGTCGGTGGTGCTCACGACCGACCACGGTAACCCGAGCGACCGGGTGCCGGTCCACAGCGGATGTGAGTGGCTCATCCGGTGAGAGACTTTGGGGCGTGACCGACTCCGCACAAACCCCCGTGCACCCTGGTGAGGCCCGCTCCGTCGAGACCGAGGACTACGGCCTCGAGACACCCCTTGAGGGGCACCCGGAACCGCTGCCCCACGTGGTGGTGGTCGGTGGCGGATTCGCCGGCATGGCCGTCGTGAAGGCGCTGCGGGACGCGCCGGTGCGGATCACGCTGATCGACCGCCGGGTCTACAACACCTTCCAGCCGCTGCTCTACCAGGTGGCGACCGGCGGGCTGAACGCCGGCGACGTCACCTACTTCCTGCGCGGGCTGCGGCTCAACCAGAAGAACGTGCACGTGGTCCACGAGCACCTCGTGGAGGCGGACCACCAGGCGAAGAAGATCCGCCTCCTGAACGACCACTGGGTCAGCTACGACTACCTCGTGGTGACGGCGGGCGTGACCACCAACTTCTTCGGGACGCCGGGCGCCAAGGAGTTCGCGTTCCCGATGTACTCGCGGTCGCAAGCGCTGCGGATCCGCGACAACCTCTTCATCCGCCTGGAGAAGGCGGCGAAGTCCAAGCGGCTCGACGACGGTCTGCGGGTTGTCGTCGTGGGCGGCGGAGCCACCGGGGTCGAGGTGGCCGGCGCGCTCGCCGAGCTGCGGACCGCCGGCCTGGCGCCCGCCTACCCCGAGATCCACGGTGACGCGTTCGAGGTCAAGATCGTGCAGCGCGGCGGCGAGATCCTCAAGGCGTTCGCGCCCAAGCTGCGCACCTACGCCACCAAGGAGCTGGCCCGGCGCGGGGTCTCGCTGCACCTGGGCGCCGGCGTCGCCGCCGTCGAGCGTGACGCCGTGGTGCTCACCGACGGCAAGCGCATCCACGCCGACCTCACCGTCTGGTCCGCGGGTGTGCGCCCGCACGAGGAGGTCGCCGGCTGGGGCCTGCCGCAGGACGAGTACGGCCGCATCAAGGTCGGCGAGGACATGCAGGTCGAGGGGTTGCCCGGCGTCTTCGCGGCGGGCGACATAGCGGTCTCGCCGTCGGACCTGCCGCAGCTGGCCCAGCCCGCGATCCAGGGTGGCACCGTGGTCGGCCGCAACATCAGGGCGCTCCTCGAGGACCGGCCGCTGCAGCAGCTGCGCTACGTCGACAAGGGCACGATGGCGGTGATCGGCCGGCGCGCCGCGATCGCCGAGATCAACCTGCCGGGCGGCAAGTCCCTGCGGATCACCAAGGGCCTGGCGTGGCTGACGTGGCTGTTCGTGCACATCATGTCGCTGGTCGGCCCGCGCAACCGGGTCACGACGCTCGCGGGCCTGGCCACGCGCTACGGCTTCCCGTTCCACCGGCGCCCCGTGCCGATCGTGGGCGACGTGCCGACGGTGCGGCCGCCCAAACCCGGGACACCGCCGGTTCCCGAGGTCTGAACCCGGACGGCTTAAGCGTTTCGCTTCCTGTCTTTCCCACGGGCGTGTGGGAGACCCTTCGAGGGCTGTCATCGATGTAAACCTCGAAGGGGAGGCACCATGAGACCCACACGCGCCACCATCTCCGGTACCGCTACGGCCGCGATGTTCGGCCTGTTGCTCGTCCCGCTGCTCGCCCAGTCGGCAGGGGCCGCGGCGCCCTCTGCCCCCGACGGCGGCGCCGACGCCGGCGGGGTGGACGCCGTCGGCATCCACGTCTCCGGCGGGCAGCTCGTCGAGAGCGACGGCTCACCCCTGCTGCTGCGCGGCGTCAGCCACGCCCACACCTGGTACGCCTCGGAGACCGGCTCGTTCGCCGACATCGCCGAAGCCGGCGCCAACTCGGTACGGGTGGTCCTGAGCGACGGGACCCGCTGGAACCGCAACGAGCCGGCCGACGTCGCGAACGTCGTCAGCCTGTGCGAAGGGAACCGGCTGATCTGCATGCTGGAGGACCACGACACGACCGGCTACGGCGAGGAGGGCGCGGCCAGCACCCTCGACACCGCCGCCAGCTACTGGATCTCGCTGCTGCCCACGCTGCGGGGCACCGAGGACCGCGTGCTCATCAACATCGGCAACGAGCCCTACGGCAACAACGCCGCGGTCAACGCGAACTGGGCCGCCGACACCTCCGCCGCGATCGAGCGGCTGCGCGACGCCGGGTTCGAGCACACGATCGTCGTGGACGCGCCGTCCTGGGGCCAGGACTGGCAGGGCATCATGCGGGACTCCGCGGCGGACGTCCTCGCGGCCGACCCGGACGGCAACACCGTGTTCTCCGTGCACATGTACGGCGTGTACGACACCGCCGCCGAGGTCACTTCCTACCTCGACGCCTTCACGAGCCGGGGCCTGCCGATCATCGTGGGCGAGTTCGGGCACGACCACTCCGACGGCAACCCCGACGAGGCCACGATCATGTCGTACACCCGGTCACAGGGGATCGGCTGGTTCGCGTGGTCCTGGAGCGGCAACGGCGGCGGGGTCGAGTACCTGGACATGGTGACGGGCTTCGACCCGACGCAGCGGACGGCGTGGGGCAACCGGGTCATCACCGGGCCGGACGGGCTCGCGGAGACGTCGGTGCTAGCGCGGGTGTTCGCCGGCGCCTCGTCCTGAGGCCTCGGCAACGCTGGTTCTCTGCTCGGCGAAGCCGCGAGGTAGCCTCGCTCCTGGCGCCCGGACACACCGCGCCAAGGAGAGATCATGACCCCGGACGAGCTGCGCTCCGCGCAGAAGCTGACGATGGCGAACCCTGAACGGTTGCGCCTGCTTGCCCGCATGCTCACGCATCCCGCGGGTCGCGCCACCGCCGAGGACCTGGCGCGGTACGCCGCCGCAGACGCGCCGCGAGACGCTGTCGACGTACCGGCCGTCGCGGACGTGGCACAGGGTCTCGACGCGCTGGTGGCGGTAGGCCTGGTCGCCGTCGTGGGGCCGGTGCCGTCGTACCGGGTGTCGTCGCGCGGGATCGCGCGCTTCGGCGCGGCGGCCCTCGCGGCGCCCCGGTACCCGGGCGAAGCGGCGCTCGACGTGCACGACCACGAGGCACTGCTCGACCGGGTGATCGAGACCCTCAGCGAAGGGTTCGCCGCGAACGCGGGCGCCGGAACCGTGGATCGTCTCGTCCGCGAGTGCTACTCCTCCCTGAGCCGGCGGATCGGGTCGTCCGGGCACCTGCCCGCGCTGGCCGCGTGGCTCGCGACCGACCGCCTCGCCGCGATGACGGAGGTGACGCACGGCTCCCCGCGTGACGTGCTCTTCGTCTGCGTCCACAACACCGGCCGGTCCCAGATCGCGGCGGCGGTCACCCGGCGCCTCGCGGGCGACCGCATCCGCGTACGCACCGCCGGGACGAGGCCGGTGGCCGAGCCCGACCCGATGACGGAGACGGTCCTGGCCCGGCGCGGCCTCGACGGGCTCATCGAGTTCCCGCGTGAGCTCACGGACGACATAGTGCGCGCCTCCGGCGTCATCGTCACGATGGGCTGCGGTGACTCCTGCCCCGTCTACCCGGGACGCCGCTACCTCGACTGGCCGCTCGACGACCCCGCGGGCCGCCCGATCGAGGAGGTCGAGCGGATAGTCGACGACATCACCGCCCGGGTCCGGGCGCTGCTCGCGGAGATCGACGCCGCGGACGAGGCCGGATCGCTCGACGGCTCACCGGCATGGATACCGCGCGGCTGGCTGCCGCGCGCGGCCAGGCGTCCGTGGTCGACCGTCGCGACGGTGCTGGGCGTGAAGGGTCAGCGGAAGGCCCGGTAGCCGGTCAGCTCGACCGCGGGGACCGGCAACCTGTTCACAGGGCTGTGGACGAAGCCTGTGGATAACTCCGGGGGCCGGTCCGGTGGGGAGTGTCAGTGGCTCGGTGCATGGTGGAGGAGCGAAACACTCTCGGTGAGACGACCTCTTGAAGGGTTGAGTCAATGACCGCACCAACTTCTGCCGTGCCCGCTCCTGGCGGAGTCGGCACCCTGGACTCCGTCGTCCTGGACGTCCCGAACCTCACTGCCGAGGCGGACTTCTGGAAGGCGCTGACGGCCGGCACCGTGTCGAAGGCGGATGACGACTGGACCACCGTCGTGACCCCTGACCGCTGGGGCATCGCGTTCCAGCTGGCGCCCGACCACGTGGCGCCGCAGTGGCCGGGTCAGGAGCACCCGCAGCAGGCGCACCTCGACCTCTACGCGTCGGACCTGGCGTCCGCGAGCGCCCGCGCGGTCGAGCTCGGGGCCACCGTGCTGCGGGAGGGCGAGCAGTGGATCACTCTCGTCGACCCGGCAGGGCACCCGTTCGACATCTGTCTCAAGGAGGAGGCCGAGGGCGTCACCGTCATGGGCGCGACCTTCGACTGCCCTGACGCGTCGCAGCTTGCCCAGTTCTGGTCGGGCGTGGTGGGCGAGCCGGTCACCTACGACGCCGAGGGGGTCGCCATGCTGGGCGGTCCGAAGCCGCTGCTCTTCCAGTCGGTGGAGGGGTACAACGCGCCCCGATGGCCCGATCCCGCATACCCGCAGCAGCTCCACCTCGACATCGAGGTTCCCGACCTCGACGCGGGCGAGGCAGCGGTCCTTGCTCTGGGCGCGACGCGTCTTCCCAACCACGAGGAAGGGTTCCGGGTGTTCGCCGACCCCGCGGGCCACCCGTTCTGCCTGGTGCACTGACTCACTGCTGCACCGGCTCAGGTGTGCACGAGGGCCGGGTGGTCCGGGTGGTCGACCCGGACCACCAGGTCCGGTGCACCCTCGATCTCCTGGGCGTAGCGCTCGTAGGCGGGGATGGTCCAGGCCTCAGCGGGCGGCGTCCGACGGCGGAGCGTCGCCGGCTTGAGCGCGAGATGCACGACGAGGTCGACGTCGAGCCCGCGTCCGACGGTGAGCGCCCCGTCGAGCACGACGACGGTGCCGGGTGCGGCGGAGACGTAACCGACCCGGGTAGCGCGGTCGGTGTCGGGGTCGCGCAGGCTGGGCAGGTACTCCTGCCGGTCGACGACACGCGTGAGCACCTCACGGTTCAGCGCCCCGACGTCGATCCAGTCGTAGAGCAGGCTGTCGGAGTCCTCGCGCCCTCGTTCCAGCCGGAGGGACCGCGGGCGGAGAAAGTCCCGGACACCGACCCGCGCCGCGGGACGGCCGGCAGCCTCGAGCGGCACGACCAGCGCATCGGCCAGCAGCTCGGGGTGCGTGGACGGGTGCCCGTCGACGAGCAGGCGGAGCTGTTTGCCGACGTGCTGTCCGTCCGAACCGTCGGCGCGGGCAAGGACAAGGTCCACGACCCGCTCGACGAGAAGCGCTCCGCTGACCGGCTCTACACGTGTGCTCATCGTGAAGAGACTCTAAGCGTGCAGGCCACTCCGGGCGGGCGTCCACGAGTCGGCTCAGCGAGCATGCTGGTCGAGAAAGCCACCGACCGCAGGCCGCATCGCCTGGGCGGCCCAACCGCTCCACTGGCCCGTGAAACCGTGGTGGGCCCACGGCACATCGAGGAGCGAGACCGGTACCCCGGCCTCCTCCAACGCCCTGGCCATCGCCACGCCCTGCTCCACAGGGATCAGGCGGTCCGCCGCGCCCTGCACGATCATCGTCGGCGGCAGGCCCTCGGCGACGGCGTTGATCGGTGAGGATGCCTCGTAGGCGGCGCGTTCGGCATCGGGCGAGCCGCCGATAAAGCTCGTCAGCGCCTGCTCGGCGTAGGCAGGCATCTTGGTGTCCTTGGCGAGGCCGACGAGGTCCATCGGGGCGAACCAGGTCATCACAGAGGCCACCGGGGCCTCTTCGGTCGGGCAGGAGGGCGCGAACCGTTCGTCACCGACTGTGTAGGCGGCCATCATGCTGAGCTGTCCACCGGCCGAGTCGCCCGCGATCGACACCTTGGTCGCATCGACGCCGTAGTCCGCGGCGTGCGACCGCACCCAGCCCAGCGCGCACTTGACGTCGCCGACCGAGTCCTGCCAACGCGGGACGTCAGCGAGACGGTAGTCGATCGAGAAGACCGCGAAGCCCTGCTCTGCCAGCCACTCCTGCGCAGCGGCGCTCTCGTCGCGGGTGCCTTCGCGCCAGCCACCGCCGTGCACGTAGACCAGGGCGGGCAGCGCACCCTCCACCTGTTCGGGCAGGTGCACGTCGACCTTCAGCTCCTCACCCTCGACGACGGCGTACGTCGCGGTCGCATCGGGCGCCGGAGCCTCAAGGCCCGCGAGCTGGCCGGCGAACGACAACGACGCGTCGTACTCGTCGGCCAGCGCAGCGGCACCTGCGAACGGCACCACGACCATCGAGATGGCGAGAACCCCGGCGAGCGCGCTGGCCGTGAGGAGGGCGCGGCGACGAGACCGCCAGGCGAGCGCGGCAGCCGCCACGGCGACGGCCGCGAAGACCATGAGCACACCGGCCATCCACGGCACGAGCATCGCGACGACGGCGACCGTGTCCTCGGCCGGGCCGAACGGAACCGGACCGCCGAAGAAGGCGAGTGCGAGGAGAACGGTAAGGCCCGCGACACACCAGGACAGACCTCGGCCCAAGCCGCCGAACAGACGGGCGAGCAGCTTGCGCCGGACCGCGGGAGCCCCCACCGGTGTCGCTGTGTCCGGGATAGCGGTGTCGGTCATCATGACTCCTCCAAATAGTGCGCACGGTGTGCGCTCGATGCGCACACTGTACGCAGAGGGGTATGAAGAAGACAAGAGAGTTTTCAGAACCGCTGGAACAAGACCCGTGCACAGAGAGACCGGGCGCGCTCCCGCGCCACCCGGTCAATGATCAGAGCTCAAGATCTCCGGCGCAGACGGGCCTCCAGCCCGTCGAGGACCAGGTCCAGCCCGAACGTGAAACCTTCTTCGCGGTGCCGGGCCGGATCGTTGTGCTCCTTCGCGGCCGGCGTCTCCAGCAGATGCTCGTGCACCTGCTGGAGACTGGCGAGGAGCTCGCGCTCGCCCTTGCCGCTCTCGGCGACAAGAGAGAGCCATGCGGTCTCGCTGGTGACCGTGCCGACCACATACGCGGTGATCGCGCTCACCGCATGGTCGGCCTCACGCGGATCGAGGCCGGCGCCACCGAGCACGGCAAGCAGCCGTTCCGAGGCCCGGGAAAGATTCGGTCCGAGGTAGGAGAGCCCCACCTGGCCGAGAACCCCGGTCACCCACGGGTGACGCAGGGCCATGTCCCGCAAGCTCCGCGCGGCGGCGGCAGCACTCGCCCGCCAACCCTCGCTCCCGGCGGCGTCGGGCACCTCGACCTCGGCGTACACCTCGTCCACGACAAGCTCGATCAGCTCGTCCCGGTTGGTCACGTGCCGGTACATCGAGGTCGCGCCCGCGTCGAGCCGCTTGCCGAGCGACCGCATGCTCAGGGCCTCCAGGCCCTCCTCGTCCAACAGCTTCAGCGCGGCGGCGACGATCCGCTCGCGATTGAGCCCGGAAGCCCGCTTGACCGGCTCGCGGGCCCAGACCGATGGGATCGACGGTTCTGCCATGGGACCTCCTCGGGGTCTCGGCCACCGTAGCGCACACTGTGCGCATCGGAACTCCGACGGACGATGTCCCGACCGCGCGCGGGGCCGCGCGACCCTCCCGACGGGCTTCCAAGCGAACGAGCCCGACCACAGGAGGTCCTTGCGGCCCTTCGTCCACAGATCTCGGATGACTGCCTCCCGGGCGTCCCCGACCGGTCGAGGATCGTGCCGAGACAGGTACCGAGCACCGCCGATCACACGCCGTCCGGCAGGGGGACACATGCCAGGAGCGCAGGAAGCCCAGGAAGCACCGGTCATCGACCTGGGAGCACGCCGACAGGACCGCGACCGCCGTCAGGCACTCAGGCCCGCCACGGCTCACGACGACGCACCAGGCTGGTTGCTGCGGTCCCCCGCTTACCGGGTGGTGGACAACCTCGTGCCCTGGGCCGGGCTCGCGGACGGCGGCAGCTTCGCCACCCTGCTCGGTGACCCGATCGACGCGCACCTGATCCGCACCACGTTCCCGCCCCGGGCCCTGGCACGCAGCTTCTGCGGCGGGCCCACTCTCGAACAGGTCACGCACGCCATCACCACGGCGCCGCGGCGGATCAAGGCCCGGGTATGGGTCGGCGGCTACGGGACACCCGACGAGGGCGTCAGCGTCGCCGCGGTCTACGTGCGGTTCGAGGGCGGCCGTACCGACGCCGACGCGCGAGCCGCGCAGCATCCCGCACTCTGGGCGTGGCTGGTCGGCCGGCTAGGGCGGGACGGTGCTCGTCCCCGCTGGCCCGCACCCGACGAGATCGCCTCGGACAGCGCGGACGTGCGGGAGTCCGGCAGCTGGTGGCGTCTGCGGTGGGGTCCGTCGCGCGCGCCGCACGCCCGGGACAGCGGGGTACGGCCCTAGTGGTCCGCGCGCCGGGAGCTGATCACGCCGGTGTCGAAGCCAGCCAGGTGCAGCCCACCGTGGAACCGAGCGTGCTCGATCTTGAGGCACCGGTCCATCACCACGTCCAGCCCGGCGGCCTCAGCCCCGCGCGCTACGTCCTCGTGCCACAGGCCGAGCTGCAGCCAGAGCGTCTTGGCGCCGACGGCCACCGTCTCGTCCAGCACGCTCGGCAGATCGTCGTGCCGCCGGAAGACGTCGACGAGGTCGGGCACCACGGGCAGGTCGGCCAGGCTCGGGTACACGGGGTGGCCCAGGATCTCGGTCGCCCGCGGGTTCACGAAGTACACGTCGTACGAAGAGGAGGAGAGCAGGTATGACGCGACGAAGTAGCTGGCTCGCGCCGGGTTCGCCGACGCCCCGACGATCGCGACCGACGTCGTCGTACGCAGGATCCGCAGGCGGTCCTGAAGGGCCGGCCCCTGCCAGGTCTCGCTCATCGGTTCGCTCCCGTCGCCTTGGTCAGGGCCTGATCGAGGTCCCAGAGGATGTCCTCTACGTCCTCCAGCCCCACGGAGATACGGATGAGGTCCTCTGGTACGCCCGCTGCCTCGAGCTGCTGGCTGCTCAGCTGCTGGTGCGTCGTCGACGCCGGATGGATGACCAGCGTGCGGGAGTCACCGACGTTCGCCAGGTGCGACGCGAGCTGCAGCGACTCGATGAACCGCCGTCCCGCATCCCTGCCGTCGGGCGCGCCATCGGCGTCGGGGACGCTCCCGCCGTCGGGCAGGTCGGTTGCCGCCGGGACCCGCAGACCGAACGCGAAGACCGAACCCGGCCCGAGCGGCAGGTACTTCTGCGCCCGCTCGTGGTGCGGGTGCGACGGCAACCCGGCCCAGAGCACGTACGAGACCCGCGGGTCGGTGTCGAGCCACTCGGCGACGGCCCGGGCGTTCGCCAGGTGCGCGTCCAGGCGGTACGACAGCGTCTCGACTCCCTGCAGCAGCTGGAACGCGGACTGCGCCGAGAGCGCTGGACCGATGTCACGCAGCTGCTCGGACCGCAGCTTGGTGAGGAATCCGTACTCGCCGAAGTTCGCCCACCAGCTCACGTTCCCGTAGGACGGGACGGGCTCGGTCATCTGCGGGAACTTCCCGTTGCCCCAGTTGAACCGGCCGGACTCCACGACCACACCGCCGAGCGTGGTGCCGTGCCCGCCGAGGAACTTCGTCGCGGAGTGGATCACTATGTCGGCGCCGTGCTCGATCGGGCGCACGAGGTAGGGCGCCGCGAGCGTCGCGTCCACGACCAGCGGGATGCCGGCGGCGTGGGCCACCTCGGCGAGCCCCTCGAGGTCGGCTACCTCGCCCGACGGGTTCGCGACGACCTCGGTGTACAGCACCTTCGTCTCGGGCGTGATCGCGGCCGCGTAGTCGGCGGGGTCGGTGCCAGGCACGAAGGTGGTCACTACCCCGAACCGGCGCAGCGTCACGTCGAGCTGCGTGACGGTCCCGCCGTAGAGCTGCGCGGACGCGACCACGTGGTCGCCCGCCCCGACGAGCGCGGCGAACGTGATGAACTCGGCGGACATGCCCGACGCGGTAGCAACGGCACCGATGCCGCCCTCCAGCGAGGCGATGCGCTCCTCGAGTGCCGCGACCGTCGGGTTGCCGATGCGCGAGTAGATGTTGCCGTACTTCTGCAGCGCGAAGAGGTTCGCGGCGTCCTCGGTGTCCCGGAACACGAACGACGTGGTCTGGTAGATCGGCACCGCCCGTGCCCCGGTCGCCGCGTCAGGGATACCCCCTGCGTGCAGGGCCCGCGTGCGGAACCCGAAGGTGTGCTCGGTCATCGTCCTCACCGTAGTGGCCCGGGCGCGGCCCCCGAAGCAGCACCCGCCGCCTCGCCTACTGCCCTGAGCGATTTCCGATGACGCGTGTCAGACCGCGCGAGTACGTTGAACCGGTGACCCAGTCCTATCTCCGCTTCCCTCATATCCACGGCGATCAGGTGGCCTTCGTAGCCGACGACGACGTCTGGCTGGCCCCGGTCTCCGGCGGTCGCGCCTGGCGCCTGACCAGCGACCACGCCCCCGCTTCCACCCCGCGCTTCTCCCCCGACGGCACGCGTCTCGCCTACGTGTCGCACAAGGACGGCCACCCCGAGGCCTACGTGGTCGAGCTGGCCGACGGCGCCACGCGACGCCTGACCTGGCTCGGCGGAACCACCACCATGGTGCTCGGCTGGGACGACGCCGGGCGGGTGCTCGTCGCCTCCAACGCCGGAGCGCACGAGCGCTCGCTGACCGTGGTGCGCGCGGTGGGCCTCGACGGCACCGTCGAGACCCCGCGCTACGGGCCCTCCTGGGGCGTGGCCGAGCACCTGGGTCCGGACGGTGGGCGCACGACAGCCCTCGTCTCCGCCGGCTACCGGACCCCCGCCTACTGGAAGCGATACCGGGGCGGCACGGCCTCGGTCCTGTGGATCGACCGTGGTTCGGGCGACTGGGAGCGCCCGCTGCCCGACGACGAGGCAGGCGTCTACGACCCGCACTGGATCGGCGACGCGCTGGTGTTCACGTCGGACCGCGCGGCCACGTTCCCGGACCACGCCGACGAGCAGGCGAACCTGTGGGTGCTCGACGGCCTCGCGACCGGCACGGAGACCCCCGAACCGCGACAGCTCACGACGCAGTCGGAGGCGGAGGGCTACGTCCGCGACGCCACGTCGGACGGCTCGCGCATCGTGTGGCACAGCCGCGGCGACCTCTGGTTGCTCGACGGCCTGGACGGCACGCCGCGTCGGCTCGACATCACGCTCACCGGCGCGCTGCCGCAGCCGTACTGGGCCGACCCGGAATCGACCCCGACCAACGTCGACGGTCTGGCCGTGGACAGGACCGGCGACGCGAGCGTCGTCGGCTGGCTCGGCACCGCGTACTGGGTGACCCATCGTGCGGGTCCGGCGCGGGCACTCGTGGCCGACCCGTCGGTCCGGGTGCGGGAGCCAGTACTGCTCGGCGACACCGGGCGTGCGGTAGTCGTGACGGATGCGCCCCGCAGCACCCCGCAGGGCGAGAGCAGGGAGGACGCGCTCGAGGTCCACGCCCTGCCCGATGCCTCCACCGATAGCCCCCGCGTCGAGCCCCAGCGCTTCGCGGCCGGCGAGCTCGGCCGGGTGCTGCACCTCGCCGCGAGCCCGGCGGGAGACAAGGTGGCGGCCATCTCGCACGACGGTCGCATCAGCCTGGTCACCATGCCCGCCGTGGACGCTCCGGACGGCGACGGCACGGACGGCGCCGACAGGGTCGAGCCCGGCACGATCACCCCGCTCGGCCGGTCCGGCAACGGAGAGGCCGCGTCCCCGACGTTCTCCCCGGACGGGCGGTACCTCGCCTGGTCGAGCCCCACGGGCAGCGAGGGTGACCACCACCAGCTCCTCGTCGCGGACCTGCACGCCGAGAACCCGGCGGGAAAGGCGCTGACGTCCGGCCGGTTCCACGACTTCTCCCCCGCGTTCAGCGATGACGGCAAGTACGTGGTGTTCCTCTCCGACCGCACGTTCGACCCGTCCTACGACTCCCACGAGTTCGCCCTCTCCTTCAGCGCCGCCACCCGACCGTGGCTCATCCCGCTGGCGGCCACCGAGCCCGCGCCGTTCGGCCCCAGCGCCGACGGATGGCGCCTGGCCAAGCCCGACGACAAGCCCGACGACAAGTCCGACGACAAGTCCGACGACAAGTCCGACGACAAGGACACCGGTAAGGACGGCGACCGGACGGGCGACGCCGGCGAGGCGACCGACAAGAAGCACAAGGCCGAGAACGCCTCGCCCGACATCGACTTCGACGGTGCCGAGGAGCGCGTGGTGCCGTTCCCGGTCGTGTCGGGCCGCTATCGCGACCTGCTCGCCGCCAAGGGCGGGGTGCTCTGGATCCACGAGACCGACGACGCCGGTGTGCTCGGCTCGCGCCACGCGGGCTCGGAGGCCGACCCGGTACCCAACGTGCTGCAGTTCTGGTCGTTCGAGGCGCGCAAGGCCACCGACGTCGCGGAGAAGGTCCGCGCCTACGCGGTGTCGGGCGACGGCGAGCGGGTGGTGATCCGCACCGGGTACGGGCTCAGCACGCAGTCGGCGACGAGCAAGCCGGGCGACGACGACCCCGGTGCGTTCGACATCGACCTGTCGCGCGTCCGCTACGAGGTGGACCCCCGCGCGCAGTGGCACCAGATGTTCGACGAGAACGCCCGCATCATGCGCGACCACTACTGGCGGGCGGACATGAACGGCGTCGACTGGGACGGCGTGGTGGCGCGCTGGCGTCACCTGGTCGACCGCGTCGCCACGCACGACGACCTCGAGGACGTGCTCTGGGAGACCGTCGCCGAGCTCAACACGTCGCACGCCTACGTGCGCAGGCCGCACGAGCCGGGCGACACGTCCAGCAAGCTCGGCCTGCTCGGCGCGGACCTCTCCCGGACCGCCGACGGCTGGCGGATCGACCGCGTCCTGCCGAGCGAGTCGTCGGACCCGGGTGCGCGGTCACCGCTGCGCGCCGCCGGGGTCGACGCCCAGCCCGGCGACCTGATCGTCGCGGTGGACGGGCGGCCGGTGGACCCGACGGCAGGCCCGTCGGCGAACCTGGTCGGCGCGGCCGAGATCCCGGTCGAGCTGACGCTGCGGCGACCCGCCGTCGGGCCGGACGGCGCTGCTTCGGACGGCGACCAGGCGAGGACCGCCGACCGCCGCGTCGTCGTCGTGCCGCTCGCGAACGAGGCCGACCTGCGCTACCAGGACTGGGTGCGGTCGCGCCGCGAGTACGTCGCCGAGAAGTCCGGCGGCCGCCTCGGGTACGTGCACGTCCCGGACATGATGAGCACGGGCTGGGCGCAGCTGCACCGCGACCTCCGGCTCGCCACCGACTGCGAGGGCATAGTCGTGGACGTGCGGTTCAACGGCGGTGGCCACACGTCGCAGCTCGTGATCGCACGCCTCGCCGCGCGCGTCGCCGGCTGGGGCCTGAACCGGCACTACGACCGTCCCAGCTCCTACCCTGACCGCGCCCCGCGCGGTCCGGTCGTGCTGGTCACCAACGAGTACGCCGGATCCGACGGCGACATAGTGAACGCCGCCGCGCAGGCGCTCGACGTCGGACCGGTGGTCGGCGTCCGGACCTGGGGCGGCGTGGTCGGCATCGACGGTCGCTTCGACCTGGTGGACGGCACGGGGATCACCCAGCCGCGGTACGCCTTCTGGCTCGACGGCAAGGGCTTCGGCGTCGAGAACCACGGCGTCGACCCCGATATCGAGGTGCGACACACGCCGGCGGACTACTTCTCCGACGTCGACCCACAGCTCGAGGCCGGTATGGCCGAGGCGTTCCGCCGGCTCGCGGAACGCCCCGCAGCGGTCCCGCCCGCGATGCCGGAGCCGCAGGTCCGCCGCCGGTAGCCCCGGCGCCGATCCACTCGTTTGGTCGACCAGCGGTGCCGGCCGGCCGGTCAGGGCCGCGTCGCCTGGACGAACGTGATCGGTCCGAAGCGGTGCTCCACGTGCTCGACCTCGCGGACGTCGGTGAATCCGGCGTCCGCGAGGAGGCGCACCAGGTCGGCCTGGCCGTGCCCGCGCGGTCTGCCGTGCCCGCGCGGCGTGCCGTGCCCAGCACGGTGGCCGGGCCCGCGCCGGTCGTGCCCGCCGTGCCCGTGCCCGCTGCGGTCCGTGCCCCCGAAGTCCACTATCGTCACCCTCCCGCCCGGACGGAGCACCCGAACGGCCTCGCGGGCGAACAGGACTCGACCCTCCTCGGGCACATGGTGCAGCGCGAGCGCCGACACGATGTGGTCGAGCGCCCCGTCCCCGCCGGGGAGCCGGTCGGCGAAGCCCTGCACGAGCGTGATCGGCACCCGGCGCCGGGTCGCCTTGCGGGCGGCGACACGCAGCGCACCGGCGTCGGGGTCGAGGCCGGTGACTCGCGCGGCCGGCTGCACCCGCAGCACGGTGAGCGCCAGGTTCGCGGTACCGCAGCCGACGTCGAGCACGGACTGGCCGGGCGCGACGTCCGCGAGCGCCGCCGCGCGCTCGTGCAGGGCGCGTGCTCCGACGCGGCGCGAGAACAGGTCGTAGAACGGGAGCAGCCACGGCTTGCCCATGCCGGGCAGGAACTCGCGCTCACGTTCCTCGGGGGTGCGATGGTCGAGGATCCGCACGGTCGTGCTCATCCGGGAGTGCCTTCCGTCCGATGGTGACGCGGGTGGGTACACAGTTCCCTGCCACGCAGGTCCCGCTGCACACCAGCATCGGACGTTCCGCGGGGCGGGCGCAGCACGGAAGTCGGTGGCGATAGCACGATCCTCGGTCTTGGCGATCGGATCGGCCAGCAGCCGAGGGCAGGCACTCCGGCCGGGACGGCGGTAGCGTCGAACGAGGCACGACGGAGGGGGAACGCATGGCGCGGGACAGGGGCGGCTCGGCGCTGACCGTGGTGATCGCTTTCGCCGCCAACTTCGCGGTGGCGACGGCCAAGACGTTCGCGGCGGTCCTGACCGGATCGGCGTCGATGGTGGCGGAGGCCGCCCACTCCTGGGCCGACACGGGCAACGAGGTGTTCCTCCTGGTCGCCGAGCGGAAGTCGAGCCGCGCGCCGGACACGGACCGCCCGCTCGGCTACGGCCGGGAGGCCTACGTCTGGTCGATGCTGGCCGCGCTCGGCCTCTTCGTCGCGGGCGGTGTGGTGTCGGTCTATCACGGCATCCAGGAGTTCGATGCGACGGGCGAGACCGGCTCCTACACGGTCGGGTACATAGTGCTCGCGGTCGCTTTCTGCCTCGAAGGGGTCTCGTTCCTGCAGGCCTACCGACGCACCGGGAAGGAGGCGCGGGCGCTCGGGCGGGACCTGCTCGACCACGCGCTGGCCACCTCGGACCCGACGCTGCGCGCGGTGCTCGCCGAGGACGCAGCGGCTCTTGTCGGCCTCGTCATCGCGGCCGGCGGTATGGCGATGCACCAGGTGACCGGCGACGGCAGGTACGACGCGATCGGTTCGATCCTTGTCGGGCTGCTGCTGTGCGTGGTGGCGGTGGTGCTGTTCGACCGCAACCGGCGGTTCCTGACCGGCGAGGTGGCGGACGAGCGGATCCATCAGGCGGTCCGCGAGCGGATCGAGGCCCTGCCGGGTGTCCACCGGGTGGGCCGCCTGCGGCTCGAGTTCGTCGGACCGCGGCAGATCCTGCTGGTCGCCAGCATCGACCTGCCCGGCGACGAGTCCGAGTCGCACGTAGCGGTCCGGCTGCGTGACCTCGAGGAGCAGCTCGAACGCATCCCGCAGATCGTCGACGCGGTCCTGACGCCTGCGGTGCCGGACGACCGGTGAGGCCCGCCGAGGCCCGCCTCCGCACCGTCCGCCCGGACGGCACCCCGGTGTACCGGCACCCAACGCGTCCGGGCGCGCTGCCGGTGCAGGTCACACGGATCGACTTCGAGGTCGATCACCCGCACCCCCCACGGGACCACAGGCACGCGCACGACTTCCTGGTGCTCGTCTACATCGAGCGGGGCGGAGGCACCATCGCGTTGGGCGGCCGGCACACACCGCTGCACGACGGCGACGTGCACGCCATCCCGCCGGGGCAGGCGATCGACTCCGCGACCCTGACCGACCCGCACCACTGCCGGGCCTGGAGCGTCGCGTTCATGCCGGACGCCGTCCCCTCGCTCGCGTCGGTCTCGCCCCTCGCCTGGGCGCACCACCCGATCCTCGCGCTGTTCGCGCTCGCGACGCCGCCAGCCGGGGCCGGGGCCAACGTCCCGGACGCCGAACGCCCCCGCTGGTCCGGGTGGCTGACGGAGCTCGAGGAGGAGCTGTCGGAGCCGGGCCGGCTGGGGGCACGCGATGCGGCGTCGGCCGCGCTGACCAGGATCCTCGTCGCGGCGGCGCGGCTGGCGCCGTCGGCCCCTGCGCCGCCGGACCCGCTGGTGACCCGCGTCTTCGACGAGATCGAGGCGACGTTCCGGGAGCCGGTATCGGCGTCCGACGTCGCGCGGGCGCTGGGCTACACGCCCGGGCACCTGACCACCGTGGTCCGCGAACGGACGGGCCGCACGCTCCTGGAATGGATCACCGAGCGCCGCATGACCGAGGTGCGCCGGATGCTGCGCGACACCGATCTGCCGCTGGGTGTCGTGGCCGCCCGGACCGGCCTGCGTGACGCCACCTATCTGGTCCGGCGGTTCAAGGACCGGTACGGGACCACCCCCGACCGGTGGCGTCGGAGTGAACGTGTGTGAGTTCCCGCCGACTATCAGTTAGTTTTGGGTCGCGCATCGGCAATGTCGATGTGTGTCAACCGTCGAACGGAGCCTTCCCCATGTCTCGCAACCGCACCCTCCTCACGGCCGCCGCAGCCTCCGCTGCCCTCCTGGCCCTGACCGGCTGCGGCAGCTCGGGCGAGCCCGGCGGTGCCGGCGAGGAGCTGGGGCTGGTTTCCGGCGACACGCTGACCGTCGCCACCGAGGGCACGTACCGGCCGTTCAGCTACCACGACGAGTCCGACAAGCTGGTCGGGTACGACGTCGAGGTCGCCGAGGCCGTCGCCGAGAACCTGGGCGTGGAGATCGAGTTCCAGGAGACCCAGTGGGACGCGATCTTCGCGGGCCTCGACGCGGGCCGCTTCGACACGATCGCGAACCAGGTGACCATCACCCCGGACCGTGAGGCCGACTATCTCTTCTCGACGCCGTACACGGTCTCCACGGGCGTGCTCGTCGTGACCTCTGACAACACCGACATCAAGAGCTTCGCCGACCTCGACGGCAAGACCACCGCCCAGTCGCTCACGAGCAACTGGAACGACCTCGCCAAGGAGAACGGCGCGCAGGTCGAGGCCGTCGAGGGCTGGGCACAGGCCGTGGCGCTGCTGGAGCAGGACCGCGTGGACGCCACGATCAACGACAGCCTGACCTACCTCGACTACGCGAACACCGAGGATGCCTCGGGCATCAAGGTCGCCGCCGAGACCGAGGAGGAGTCGCAGTCGGCGTTCGTCGTGACGCCCGAGCGCGAGGCTCTCGCGACGGCTATCGACGGCGCCCTGGACGAGCTGCGTGCCGACGGCACCCTCGCCGAGCTGGGCGAGAAGTACTTCGGCGAGGACGTCTCCGAGTGACGCTCCGCGCAACACGTCTCCGCTGATCGCGGGGAGAGGGATACATGGACTGGCAGCTCGCCGCCGACTCGTTCTGGCCGCTCCTGCGGGGCGCCCTCATCGGCACCATCCCGCTCGCCCTCGTGTCGTTCGCGTTCGGGCTGGTGCTCGCGCTCGTCGTGGCGCTGCTGCGGCTGTCACCGAACCGGGTGCTGTCGTGGGTCGGCCGCGCGTACGTGTCGGCCATCCGCGGCACTCCGCTCCTGGTGCAGCTTTTCATCATCTTCTACGGCCTGCCGCAGCTCGGCATCCGGCTCGAACCGTGGCCCAGCGCGATCATCGCGTTCTCCATGAACGTCGGTGGTTACGCGGCGGAGGTGATCCGTGCGGCGATCCTGTCCGTGCCCAAGGGGCAGTGGGAAGCAGGCTGGACGGTCGGCATGTCGCCGGCCAGGACGCTGGGCCGGATCATCCTGCCGCAGGCCGCTCGCGTCTCGGTGCCTCCGCTGTCGAACACGTTCATCTCGCTCGTCAAGGACTCGTCGCTGGCCGTCGTCATCCTGGTGACGGAGATGTTCCGCAAGGCGCAGGAGATCGCCGCGTCCTCCAACGAGTTCCTGCTGATCTACGCCGAGGCGGCCCTGATCTACTGGATGATCTGCACCGTGCTCGCCGCCGGCCAGAACGCTATCGAGAAGAGGCTGGACCGGTATGTCGCGCACTGAGGACGCCCCGATCACGAACCTCCTGACCGCCCGCGGCATCCAGAAGTCGTTCGGCAGCAACCACGTGCTGCGCGGGGTGGACCTGCAGGTCCAGCGCGGCGAGGTGGTCGCACTGATCGGCGCGTCGGGCAGCGGCAAGACGACGGTCCTGCGCTCGCTCAACGGACTCGAGACGCCCGACGCCGGGCTGCTGGAGCTGGACGGCGGGCCCACCATCGACTTCGGCGCCCAGGCCGCCGCGGCGGGCGGCGGCTGGGGTGCCCGGCGCGCCGGCGCCCGTCTGGCGAAGGCGAACCGCGCCGCCCTGCGCGACCGCTCCGCCATGGTGTTCCAGCACCACAACCTGTTCCCGCACCGCACGGTCGTGGAGAACGTGATCGAAGGCCCCACGCAGGTCAAGCGGATCCCCCGCGCGACGGCGATCGGCCGCGCCGAGGAGCTCCTGGCCCGGGTCGGTCTCGCGGACAAGCGCGACGCCTACCCGCACGAGCTGTCCGGCGGGCAGCAGCAGCGCGTCGGCATAGTGCGTGCGCTGGCGCTCGAGCCGGACCTCCTGCTGTTCGACGAGCCGACGTCGGCCCTCGACCCCGAGCTCGTTGGCGAGGTGCTGACCGTGATGAAGGAGCTCGCGGACGAGGGCTGGACCATGGTCGTGGTGACGCACGAGCTGCAGTTCGCGCGCCAGGTCGCGGACGAGGTGCTGTTCCTCGACGGCGGCGTGGTGGTCGAGCGGGGCGCTCCCGCACAGATCTTCAGCGACCCGGCCGAGGAGCGCACCCGCCGTTTCCTCGACCGGATCCTGCACCCCCTCGACTAACCCACCCCGCTGGTCGAGCCCGTCGAGACCAGGTTGTGCAGAGTTCTTCCGAGTGGCTCAGCGGGCGGCGGGCTGCCGGAGGGCGGTGAGGTGACGGAGCACCTCGGCGGGGTCATGGCAGACGACGAGGCGTTCGATGTCCGCCGCGTCGGCGAAGCCCTCCTGCGCGGCGTGACTCAGATACGTAAGCAGGGGGTCGTAGTAGCCGCCGTGGTTGAGCAGGAGGCACGGCTTGCTGTGCAGGCGTATCTGTGCCCAGGTGAGGACCTCGAAGAGTTCCTCGGCGGTGCCGAGGCCGCCGGGCAGGGTGACGAACGCGTCGCCGAGCTCGCCCATGAGTGCCTTGCGCCGGTGCATGTTGGGGACGAAGTGCAGTTCGGTCAGACCTTGGTGGGCAATCTCCCGGGGGAAGCTCTCGGGGATGACGCCGACGACGCTGCCGCCGGCTTCCAGAGCAGCGTCCGCGACAGCACCCATCAGGCCGATGGACGCGCCGCCGTAGACGAGGCGCAGCCCGGCTTCGGCGATCTCACGGCCCAACAGGGCGGCGGTATGCAGGTGGGTGCGGTCCCGGCCCGGCGCCGCTCCACAGAACACGGTGACGCTGTTCATGAGCCAAGCCTTGCTGGGAGCTGCATCGAGAGGTCGGAGAAGAGCTCGGAGAACGCCTTCTCCTGATCCGCTCCGTGCTCGGCGTGCCGCAGCGCGATCAAACACGCAAGTTCGTCCAGCAGGCCCTCAGGAACATGGGAGATGGTGGCTTCCTGCGGGTCCAGAGAGTGCTTGTCACACCATTCGAGCACGGCCTCCAGGCCGTTCACCGAGGCGGCGAACGGACGTTTCGCGGGATCTCTCCACAGTTCCGCGAGCTCGTCCAGGAGACTGCGCAGCGGCGGTTCCGGGCGCAGCATGACGTGCGCACGCGAGGTGAGTGCGCGCAGGTACTGGGAGTTGTCCGCTGGGCGGGCCAACAACTGAACAGTGAAATCCCAGGGAAGCCTGGGCAGGCGAGCAGCCAGAACTGTCAGGAGCGAGATCGACCCTCCTTCGACGATCACCGACGATGCCGTACGGCTCAGCTCACTCACCGTCTCCACCAGCACGTCCACGGCCCTTTCGGCGGAGTAGTCGCCATCGGCGACGGTGCGATCGCCCAGCCATACCCGTCGGACGCCGGACACCTCGGCGCCGGCCCTGGCACTGGTGGTGGCAAGGTCGGTGAAACACTGGATGCGGTCCGCCACAACGACCGGAGCTCCGGTACGCAGGGCCAGGCCCGAGGCCACATCGCTCTTACCGACCCCGGTGGGTCCCGCGATGAGATGAACAGTTGCCGAGACCGGGCTGCCGAACATTTTCACCGTTCATCCTTTGATTGACTGGGGCAACTAGATTGCCTCTAGTAGAGCAGGAGCCCCCAGCATGAAAGCGAAGATTCGGTAGCACAAAAGTGAACATTCGGTATCAAACGCACCTGATCGACTGCTACTGACCAGGGAAGGGGTGTGATCCCTTAGACCGCTCAGTACTCCAGCGCAGCCAGCACCTCGGCCCGGCTCGGGCCCGCCGCGTCCAGCACCACCCGGCCCGGCCGTGCGCTGAGCACCACCACGCGGTCGGCCAGGGCGAGCGCCTCGTCCACGTCGTGCGTCACGAGCACCACCGCCCGCTGCCCGACGCCGGAAGCCGAACCCTCGACCAGGCCGCCGGCCAGCCCGACCCCCGCGAGCCACTCGTTCATCCGCCGCCGCGTGATCGGGTCCAGCGCGCCGAACGGCTCGTCGAGCAGCAGCACCGGCCGGCCGGCCAGGCACGTCCGCAGCAGCGCGAGCCGCTGCCGCATGCCGCCCGACAGCTCGTGCGGCCAGGCCCGCTCGAAGCCGCTCAGGCCGAACGTCTCGAAGAGCTCGGCGGCGCGCGCCTCGGCGTCGGGCCGCGGGACCCTGGCGATCCGGGCGCCGAGCAGCGCGTTGGACCAGGCCCGGCGCCACGGCAGCAGCCCGTCCCGCTGGGGCATCCAGGCCGTGGCGGCTCCGCCGTCGGGCAGGCTCGGGACACGCAGCGTGCCGGAGACCGCCGCGCCCGGCGGCAGCATGCCGCCGAGCGCGCGCAGGAGGGTCGACTTGCCGCACCCCGACGGCCCGACGACGGCGACGAACTCGCCGTCCTCCACCGCGAGCTCCACGCCCTCCAGCGCGGCGACGTCACCGAACCGGACGCTCAGCCCGTGTGCGGCGAGCACGCTCACGGCTGGTCGCCCGCCCCGCCCGGGAGGAACTCGTCGGTCCACGCCGCGTCGGTGTCGAAACCGGGCTCGGTGAGCCCCTCCTCCTCGAGGAACGAGACGAACCCGTCCCACACCTCGGCCCGCTGCGTGCCCCAGTCGCCAGACGCGTACTGCGGGCCGAGCCACAGCGCGCTCGCCTCGACCAGCTCCGGGTCGAGCTCGGGCGCCGCCTCCAGCAGTGCCTGCGCCGCACTGTCGGGGTCGGCGGCCGCCTCGTCGTACCCGCGCGACAGCGCCGCGAGGAATCCGCGCGCGACGTCGGGCTCGTCGTCGAGCAGGGAACGGGACGTCGCGACCAGTGGCGTGTACCAGTCGGGGATGCAGTCGAAGTGGTCGCGGAACGCGATGGTCTCGACGTCGAGGCCGTCGACCTCACCCAGCCGGACGGTGTCCCACGCGTCGAAGACCCATGCCGTGTCGAACTGGTCCTCGGTGAGGCCGATCCGGAAGTCGTCGCTGACCAGGGGTGTGAACTCGACCTTGGCGGGATCGCCGCCGTCGCACTCCACGAGCTTGCTGATCAGCGCCTTCTCCAGGTCGGACTCGTACGAGCCGTAGCGCTTGCCCTCGAGGTCGCGGGGGCGGGTTATGCCGTCGTCCGACAGGCTGATCAGGGACGACGTGTTGTGCTCGATGACCGTCGCCACCGAGACGACGTCGGCCCCCGCCGCGCGCGCCGGGACCAGACCCTCCGCGACGGAGTAGGCGAAGTCGGCCTGGCCGGCCGCGACGAGCTGCAGCCCGGACGTCTCGCCGGGCTCGATGATCTCGACGTCGAGCCCCTCGGCCTCGAACCAGCCCTCGGCCTGGGCGAGGTAGAGGCCGGAGTGGTTGGTGTTGGGCGTCCAGTCGAGCACGACGGTCACCTTGCGGAGATCGCCGTCGGACGCCGGGCCGCCGGCAGACGTGCCGCAGCCGGCGAGCGCCAGGGGCACTACCGCCGCGAGGGCCGCCGAACGGACGAGGAAGGTCGGGGAGTGCTTCATGATTTTCCTCTCTGCCACGGCGTCGCGATGCGCGTGAGCACGGCGACGAGGGCGAAGAACAGGCCGGACAGCAGGGCGATCAGGACGACGCCCACGAAGATCTGGTCCACGGCGTAGGCCTTGCGGGACCGCTGCACGAACACGCCGAGCCCGGACTGCCCGGCGAGGTACTCGGCGACCACTGCCGCGCCCACCGCGTAGGTCGCGGCGACCCGCAGGCCCGCGAGCGCCCCTGGGATCGACGCCGGCAGTCGGACCAGCAGGAACTGGTCCAGGCGGGTGCCGCCCAGGCCGGCCACCATGTCGGCGTGCTCGGCGTCGACGGCGCGCATCGCGCCCACCGCCGAGACGAGCACGGGGAAGAAGACGGTGAGCGCCACCAGGACGATCTTTGGCAGCAGGCCGAAGCCCGTCCACAGGATCATCAGCGGCGCGAGCACCACTACCGGCACCGTCTGCGTCAGCACGACCAGCGGGTACAGGGCGTCGCCGGTCACACGCGAGGCGGTGACCAGGATGCTCAGGACAAGGCCCGCGACGGTGCCGAGCACGAGGCCGGCGACCGCCTCGGTGAGCGTCGTCAGGACGTGCGGGCCGAGCAGCGGCGCCACCTCGACGGCGGTCAGCGCCACCTGCGACGGCGCGGGCAGCACGAACTCGGGCACGCCGGTCAGGCGCACCGCCGCCTCCCAGACGGCCAGCAGGACGACGACGGTGAGGAGCGGGGCGATCACCCGCCGCGCCCCCCACCGCCGAACGCCCGTGCTCACGCCCGGAACTTGGTGATGAGTTCCGAGATGGTGGGACCACCGGCGTCGGCGGTCTCGCTGACCTTGATGTTGGACTGGACGCCCTCGGCGCCCGCCTCGATCGTCGCCTCGTGGACGGCGCGCAGCAGCGCCCACACCTCATCGGGGTTGCCCTGGACGAACGTGCCCATGGCGCCCACCTCGTAGGTGAGTCCGGACGCCTGGATGACGGCGATGGCGGCGTCGACGTACGCGTACTTCGCGTCGGGCGTGCCGCTGGGGCGGGGAGAGACCTGGATCTCGGCGAGCATGTGTGCGACCTCCGTGCACGGGCACACCAGAGGTCGCCGGTTCCTGACAGAGGCGCCGCCGCGTCCCCCTTCGGGGACGGCATCGACCGAACGCCCGCGCCGTCAGGCACGTCCTTCCGCTGGCATTACCCAGTTCAAGTGATCGGGTCGACGGCGTCGGGCGCGATGCCCAGGCCATACCTCTCAGCCCGGCTACCCCGAGCTCCCCGCGTTGGCGAGCACACGCTACATCTCCGCACGGCAGATCCGGAAGCGCACCCCCTTCGAGGCCTAGGTTCCTCCGCTCTGAAACGGTTCAGAAGGGAGCAGCCTAGGCCTCGAAGGGGGTGCCGGCAGTGGGGCTACTCGCCCGGGTACTTCAGGCCGATCTGCTCGCGGATCGTGTCCAGCGTCGCCATGATCGCTACCGTCTCCGCGCGCGGGAGGAGCGGGCTGTCGAGCTCGCCGGCCGCGACCAGGCGCTCGGCCTCGGCGGCCTGGAACTGCATGCCGCGGCCGGTGATCTCGGCGGTGAACGTCTCGGTCTCGGTGCCCTCGGCGTCGTACACGTGGACCGTCGTCTGGCTGTACCAGACGGCGTCGATCTCGATGCGTCCCTCGGTGCCCAGGATCGAGGCCCGGTTGGGGCCCTTGGTGTCCGACGCCGAGATGGTGGTGGCGACCCGGGCGCCGTCGTAACCGAAGATCGTGGCGATGGTGGCGTCCGCACCCGTCTCCTTGAACGTCGCGTGCGACTGCACGGTGAGCGGCTCACCGAACAGGTCCCAGGCGAACGAGACGGGGTAGATGCCCAGGTCGAGCAGCGAGCCGCCGCCGAGTGCCAGGTCGTTGATGCGGTGCGCCGGGTCGTCCGGCAGGTCCTGGGTGTGGTCCACCATCAGGGTCCGGACCTCGCCGAGCACACCGGAAGCGATGATCTCGCGCACGCGCGCCATGTGCGGGAGGAACCGGGTCCACATGGCCTCGAGCGCGACGAGGCCCTTCTCCTCGGCGAGCTCCATGATCTCGCGCGCCTCGGCGGCGTTGACCGTGAACGGCTTCTCGACCAGCACGTGCTTGCCGGCCTCCAGCGCGAGCTTCGCGGCCTCGGCGTGCATCGGGTGCGGCGTGGCGATGTAGACGATGTCGACCTCGGGGTCGTTCACGAGGTTCTCGTACGAGCCGTGCGCCGTCCGGATGCCGAAGCGGTCGGCGAAGGCGCGCGCCTTCTCCAGGGACCGTGACCCCACCGCCTGCACGGTGAAGCCGTTGTCGTTCAGGTCTGATGTGAAGGCCGAGGCGATCCCGCCGGCCGCCAGGATGCCCCATCGCAGGTGTGTCATACGTTCGAGCGTAGTGCCAGCGCTGAATACGCCGAAGTGGAGGTCCGCGAAGCAGAGCGCCGGTCCGAGTCTCCCCGGCGAGCAGCAGCTGCGCCACCCGCTTCCAGCCCGACGCCGCAGCGGCCGGCTTCGGCTCCGCGTCGTCACG
>NZ_JBFAAH010000015.1:0-147444 GCF_040639635.1 Promicromonospora sp. NPDC023805
ACGCGCCAAGACCACCGCCGCCGCACCGACCGTCATCGCCGACGACGTCCTGGACTGGATCAGCCGACGCTGACCCAATCCCAAACAGGCCCTAGGTGCGACTGGAACCCGACACAGTCGATCGGCACCCCACGGGCCTTGAAGTCTCTGACCATGTTGTAGATCCCGGTCGACTTCGCGTTGATCCCGTCGGTGTTGTAGTCGTTGTAGCAGAGCTTGGCGCCCGGGTCGGCCGCCCGCGCGGCCCTGAACGCCGCCTCGATCCAGTCGTTCCCCGTGCGCTGGAGGTTCGAGTCCCGCCGGCCACCCGAACCGCCGTCGGCGAACGCCTCGTTGACGACGTCCCACGTGTGAATCTTGCCGCGGTAGTGGGTGGCGACCTGCGTGATGTGGTTGAGCAGCGCGTTGCGCAGCGCACTGCCCTGCATGTTCTGCATCCAGCCCGGCTGCTGGGCGTGCCACGCGAGAGTGTGGCCGCGCACCTGCTTGCCGTTCTGGATCGCCCAGTTCGCGATCTGGTCGCCGCGTGAGAAGTTGAACTGGTTCTGCGACGGCTCGGTCGCGTCCATCTTCATCTCGTTCTCGGCCGTGATCATGTTGAACTCGCGGTTCAAGATCGTGGTGTACGCCGACTCGCTCAACCGCCCAGCCGGCACCGCCGCACCGAAGTACCGCCCGCTCTGTGCAGCCGCGGCGCCCAACGTGCTCTCCGCGGCCTGCGCCGGCGCGGCAGCCATCAAACCGGCAACCACCGATGCGACGCACAACGCCGCACCCACCAAGGCGCGACGGCCAGGTCTTGATGTAGTCCTCATCGCAACTCCTCTTCTACGACACCTGGCGTCTTCGACAGGTGGGGGACCGAACAGAGACTCCGGTCATGTGACATCACATAACTTCGCGGGCCGACACCCCAGCAAGGACATAAACGATTAGTAGGCCTGCGGGGTGATCTGAGCCAGAGCGGCGCGCCGCGTTCCGACGTTCTTGGGTCAGTCCGTTCTCGCCCGGTACAAGCAGTGCGAACTGCCGCAACTCCTCGCGTAGTTCCTGCGGGCTCTCTGCGGACTGCGCACCCCATCGCAGCCTGAATGCGCTGGTCAGGGTTAAAAGCGGACGAGGCTGGTAGCCCTCAATGCCGAGGTAGGGGTACGTCGTCACGGTGCGAAGAGAAACGTTGGGCATCCCGGGCCTGATAGCTCATGAGACAGTCCCGTGGTGACTACGACGCCACCCATCGAAGACATCCGGGTCCTCCACCGCACCGGTCAGTGGTGTCCCGGTCGACAGATCGGCGAGGTTGCCGCCTACGACGTGCGGATCTTGCCCGAGTATCAGGTACCTGGACAGCCAACCATCGATCGCAGCTACCTGTTGCTGGACCAGGGCGTTCAGCTGACCAGGCCCGTTGCCTTCCAGGGACCAGTAGAAGGTTGGTGGTACGTCGACCTGGTCGAGGTCGACGTCACCGAGGCTGGACTTGTCGTCCACGACCTCTACGTCGACTTCCTGGTACCGCCCGGTGCTGATCGCTACCACGTCCTGGACCTCGACGAACTTGGCGATGCCCTCAGCCAGGGCCAGATCACGGCCGCCCAATGCTCCACCGTCCTCAGCAACACGCAACGCTTCATCGACCAGCACTTGCGCGCTACCGAGGAGGGTTCCGTTGATCCTCCTCAGCAGTTTCCACCGGAATGCATCGCCGCCCTTGGGCGACTTCCTTGCTTCCTCGAATAATCCGGGGACCGATATGCCGCGGGACATGACCTCGCCACGGCGATCAGCCCAACCAGGCGACTTATCGGGATCAAACAGTTCGGGTTACCAGTTGGCCGCATGCCGGCGAGGACGATGAGAGCGGACGAGCCAGTCTGTACGCCGGGTTCTGTTCCCGCGCCGGGTTACCCCTGCGCAGGCGACGGCCATCCATCTAGGCCCTGCGTTGCCGCAGGGCTCGAGCGGTCTACCCAACTGTGCTTCTCCGAAGAGAATCGGGCGGGCAGCCCTCAAACACAGTCTGTCTGACCTTGCTCCAGGTGGGGTTTACCTAGCCGCTGCCGTCACCGGCAGCGCTGGTGGTCTCTTACACCACCGTTTCACCCTTACCCCCGGTCCAAGGACCGAGGGCGGTCTGTTTTCTGTGGCACTGTCCCGCGGGTCACCCCGGGTGGCTGTTAACCACCACCTTGCCCTGTGGAGCCCGGACGTTCCTCGGCGGGCACCCGAAGGCGCCCAACGCGACCGTCCGACCGACTCGTCCGCAGGTAGAAGCGTACCTGTCCGCATGCAGATCGCATGCAGGACCTCCGGCACCTTCAACGCGATCTCGTCAGACGTCGACCCGGTAGCTCAACGTCAGCTCGTCGCCCGACATCCCGCGAATTCCCCAGTACTCCTTCGGACTCTCCAGGATCACGATCTCCAGATCGTCGACGCCCAGACCGAGGCGCGGCGCGACGTCGTCGTACAGCGCGGCGATCAGCGCGCGCTTGGCCTCACGGCTGCGTCCCGTGAAGCAGACGATCTCCACGACCAGGTAGGCGTCCGAGCGCGGGGCGACCAGGTCGCCGTCGTCCAGGAGGAGGAAGCGGTGGAACCGCTTGTCCACCGGGAGCTGCCAGGTGCACACGAGCGCCTCGTGCAGCGCGTCGGAGATCTCCGCACGCTGCTCGCCCCATACCGACCGGTTTCCGTACACCTTGACCTGGGCCATGCGCGCCAACCTACCGAGCCATCCCGCCCGGCAAATTAGGCTGGGCGGGTGATGTTGCTCCTCCCGCCCTCCGAGGGCAAGACGCCGGCGCCCGACGGCGCGGCCCCGCTCGATCTGGGCGCCCTGGCCCACCCGGAACTCACCGAGCGGCGGAAGCAGGTCCTCGCGGATCTCGCGCGGGTCAGCGCCAGGCCCGACGCGACCACCGCCCTCGGCGTCAGCGAAGGGCTCGCCGACGAGGTGGCGCGCAACACGGCGCTCCGCGATGCGCCGTCGGGCCGCGCGGCGGAGGTGTACACCGGGGTCCTGTACGCGGCAGCCGGCCTGGCCACCCTGCCGGACGGCGCCGCGCAGCGCGCCCAGGCGAGCGTGCTCACCTTCTCCGGGCTGTGGGGTGTCGTCGCGCCGGGCGACCGCATCCCCGCCTACCGCCTCAGCATGGGCATCGGTCTGCCCGACGTCGGTCGGCTCGCCACGTTCTGGAAGCCCGCCCTCGCCGAGGTGCTCGACGCCCGGGCCGCCGGTGACGTCGTCGTCGACTGCCGGTCCGCGACGTACGTCGCCGCCTGGAAGCCCCGGACGACCGGGGACAGGGCCGCCGAATGGGTGGAGGTACGCGTGCTCCGCGAGACCGACGGCAAGCGAAGCGTCGTCTCGCACAACGCCAAGCACACGCGCGGCGTGCTGGCCGGGCACCTGCTGCGCCGCGAGCACGAGGCCCGGACCAGCGAGGACGTGCTCAAGGCGGCGCAGGAGCTGGTCGGATCCGTGATCCTCACCGAGATCGGCTCGGGCAAGGACCAGACGCTGATCGAGGCGAACCTGCTGGACGGCAGGCCGCGCGGCCCGCGGACGCTGGAGCTCGTGCTCGCGTAGTTCGCTCCCCTTCGAGGCCTAAGTTTCTTCGCTCTCAGGGGCCTGGAGGCGAAGAAACTTTGGCCTCGAAGGTGAAGTGGCGGTCGCAACCCTGGCGCTGGAGCCTGTCGACCGGTTGGATGACCCGTCATGGGGACAAGCAGCCTGACGGGCGCCCGAATCGCAGTGGCCGCGGCGTTCTTCGCCCAGGGCTTCGTCTTCATCAGCCTCACCACCCGGCTGCCCCGGTTCCTGGAGCGCTGGGGCCTCGACGAGGTGACCCTGTCCCTGCTGCTGCTCATGATGGTGCTGCTCGCCGGCGTCGGGTCGCTGGTCGCCGAGCACGCGGCACGGCGTTTCGGCAGCGCGGCGACGCTCCGCCTCGGCCTCGCGCTGATGGTCGTCGCCGTCCCTGCGCTCACGCTGGCCCCCGTCATCGGCTTCTTCGTGGGCGGCGTGGCGGTCTACGGCATCGCGCTCGGCCTGGTCGACGCCACCTCCAACATGCAGGCGGTCGACCTGGAGCACCGGTACGGGCGGCCCATCCTGCCGTCGTCGCACGGCTACTGGACCACCGGCGGGATCACCGCCACGGTGCTCGTGCTCACGACCGGCCACCTCTCCCCCACCATCGGCGCGTTCGTCGCGCTGGTCCCGCTCGTGGTGCTGTTCGCGCCGTTCGTTCCGCACGTCGCGACGACGCCGCTCCTCGCCCCGGGCGTGCCGGCCGGTGGCATCACCGTGGGGCCGACGACGGCGTCGCCCTCCGGGGTGGCCGCACAGTCCTCTGCGCCGATCCCGTGGCGGCCGATCTGGCTGGTGGGCGCCGGGCTCGTCGTGTTCTACATGGTCGACACCACCGCCGCGACCTGGGGTCCCGTCTACCTGGCGCGCTCGTTCGACGCTCCGGGGAACCTGGTCGCGCTCGCGACGTTCCCCTATCTCGTCACCTCGATAGTCGTCCGCCTGGCCGGGGGTCACCTCATCACGCGCTTCGGCGTGGCGACGGTGCTGCGGGTCGGCGCGGTGGTGGCCTCCGGGGCGCTGGCGGTTGTCACGCTCGCCCCGACGTGGCAGGTGGCGGTGGCCGGCTTCACGGTCCTCGGCGCGGCGGTCGCCCTGGTGGCGCCCCTCAGCTTCTCGGCGGCGGGCCGGATCGCCGCCGGTACGGCGGGGACCGCGAGCGATCCTCTCGCCGGGGCAGCAGCGGCTCCGGCGGCTCCCGCAGCAGAACCCGATCGTGCCCGCACCGACGCGGTCATCGCCCGCTTCAACCAGTTCAACTACGTGGGCGCGCTGCTCGGTGCCGTGCTCACGGGCCTGGTGGGGGCGGACAACCTGCGGCTCGGCTTCGCCCTGCCCGCCGTCCTGGTGCTCGCGCTGGTGCCGCTCGCGCCGGCCTTCGCGCGCGGGGCGCTCAGGCGCCGGTAGGGGCGCTCAGCCATCGGTAGGGACGCCGACGGCGGTCACCTCGGTGGTGCCGTCCTCCCACAGGCGCACCACCGAGAGCGAGGCGGGCGGGACACGCAGCCGCGCCCAGTGCGATGCGGGCGCACCCAGCGCCTGCCCGACGGCGGTGCGGATCTGCGCCGCGTGGCCAACCACCACCACCGTGCGGTCCACGCCACCGGCCAGCAGGTCGGCGAGCCCGTCCCAGACCCGGGCGCCGAGCTGCGCGTAGGACTCCCCGCCGGGCGGCACGAACGTGCCCGTCGAGTGCCACTGGGCCAGCTCACCGGGCCAGCCCTGCTCGATCTGCAGTGCGGTGAGCCCGTCCCACTCCCCCAACCGGCACTCGGCGAAGCGCTCGTCGGTGGAGACGTGCAGCCCGATCCGCCGTCCGACGGCGGCAGCCGTCTCCTGGGTCCGCGCCGTCGGCGAGGCGACGAGCGCCGTCGGGCGGGGCAGGTCCGGCCAGAGGCCCCCGCTGCGCATGCCGCCCGTGGAACCCGCACCGGTGCGGGCCGTACGCCCGACCCGGAAGACGGCGTCGGCGGCCTGCGCCGCCTGCAGCCGGCCGCGCGCCGTCAGGGACGGGCCCGGGCCTTCCGACCCGGAGTATGCGGCGGCTTCCGTCAGGGCCGTCACCCCGTGCCGGACGAGCACCACGGTGAGCGGGAGCGCGCCGTCGAACCGGGTGGCCGCTACCGGCGGACGCCGGTGCGTGTAGAACCCGGGCGCCTCGCTCATCCGGCGGCAGCGCCGGTCTTCGCGCCGGCGACGCGCACCAGGATCCGGCTGCACTCCTCGCAGCGCACTACCGCGTCGGGGGCCGCGCTCCGGATGTTCGCCAGGTCGGCCGGCGGGAGATCCATCCGGCAGCCGTCGCAGCGGTTGCCGTTGAGCAGGGCGGCGCCGGTGCCGCCCTGCTGCACCCGGATCTTCTCGTACAGCGTGACGAGCGCCGCGTCGAGCCCGTCCACCGCCTTGACCCGCTCGCCCGCGATCGCCTGGATCTGTGCGTCGATCTCGGCCCAGCCGGCGTCACGCTCGGCCTCGACCTTCGCCTTCTCGGCGACGAGCTCGCCGTTGGCGGCCTCGACGGTCGACAGCGCCTCCTCGTGCGCCTCGAGCCGCTCCATGACGTCGAGCTCGACCTCCTCGAGCGCTGCCTGGCGCGCGGCGAGCGAACGGAGCTCGTCGGTGAGCGCGACGGCATCCTTCGCGCCGACGCCACCCGAGTCGAGCCGCTTCTGGTCCCGGTCGGCGCGGTTCCGGACCTGCTCGACGTCGGACTCCGCCTTGGTCAGCTCTCGCCTCAGGTCGGCGACCCGGGTGCGCGACTCGACGAGCGAGGCACGCAGGTCCGCGATCCGGCCGTCGAGCTCGGTGAGCTTCGCGAGCGCGGGGAGGTTCTTGCGCTGGTGGGCGAGCTGCTGGACACGGGTGTCGAGCGCCTGGACGTCCAGCAGCCTGCGCTGGTCTTCGAGTGGTGCAGTAGCCACGAGGGCGTCCTCTCGGTCGGGTTCTGGGGGCTGTCCAACGCTACCTCGCGCGTGCCTGCGCAGAGTCCACTGGGTGAGCCGCTCAGTGGGCGGCTCAGCGGGCGGCTCAGCGGGCGGCTCAGCAGGCCGCTCAGCAGGCCGCTCAGCAGGCCGCTCAGCAGGCCGCTCAGCAGGCCGCTCAGGTGGAAGGGACCTGACCCGTCCAGGGGTCGGTCACGAGCTCGCTGACGCGGGCCTCGATCACGAGCCCGTCCGCCGCGAGCGCCGCGGCCAGGTCCTCGACGGCGTAGCGCAGCCAGGGCCACTCGCTCGCGTAGTGGGCGGTGTCGACGAGGAACGGGGTGCCGGAGGGCCCGTCGGCCCCGGCCGCGCGGGCCTCGAACTCGGCCCGTTCGCGCAGCTCGGAGGCGGGGTGGTGGCGCAGGTCGGAGGTGACGTAGACGTCGGCGTCGGCCGCGCGGACGGCGTCGAAGTAGCCGTCGCCGGAGCCGCCGAGGACGGCGGCAGTGGTCACGACTGCGTCCGGGTCGCCGGAGAAGCGGATGCCCTGCGCGGTGGCGGGCAGCGCTGCCGCGACGCGGCGCGCGAAGTCGGCGAGGGTGGTGGGTTCGGCGAGGCGCCCGACGCGGCCGATGCCGCGGTCGGTGCCGTAGTCTGCGCCCAGGCCGTGGCCGTCCCTCTCGCCTGCTGTGCTCACCTCGAGGGGGCGCCGGTCGGTGATGCCGACGAGGTCGGCGAGGGCGTCCGCCACGCCGCGCGGGGCGGCGTCGGCGTTGGTGTGCGCGACGTGCAGGGCGCAGCCGCCGGTCAGCAGCCGGTGCACCACGGAGCCCTTGAAGGTGGTGGCGGCCACGGAGCTCACGCCGCGGAGGAACAGCGGGTGGTGCGTGACGAGCAGGTCGGCGCCCCACTCCAGGGCCTGGTCGACGACGGCGGTGACCGGGTCGACCGCGAACAGCACCTTGCGCACGGGGGCGGCCGGGTCGCCGGCGACCAGTCCGACGGCGTCCCAGCCCTCCGCCGTCGACGGCGGGTAGAGGCCGTCGAGGGCGCGCACGACCTGGGCCAGCGTGGGGGGTGTGGTGCCGGACGGCTCGGGCGCGGGGGCGTCGCTGCTGCTCACGAATCGCAGCGTAGTACGGCGCAGACGGCATAGGCTCGTACCGTGACCGAGCCAGCACCCCGCATGAACGTCGAGTCGTTCAACCTGGACCACCGCGCCGTGGCCGCCCCGTACGTGCGCCTCGCCGACCGCAAGGAGCTTGCGGCCGGGGGCGTGCTCGTCAAGTACGACGTGCGGTTCACGCAGCCCAACGTCGCGCACCTCGAGATGCCAGTCGTGCACTCGCTGGAGCACCTCTTCGCGGAGCACTCGCGCAACCACTCCGACGCCGTCCTGGACTTCTCCCCCATGGGCTGCCAGACCGGTTTCTACCTGATGCTGCAGGGCGAGCCTCCCTACGAGGACGTGCTGCGCCTCATCGAGGCGACGATGCGCGACATCGTCGCCGCGACCGAGGTGCCCGCAGCCAACGAGGTGCAGTGCGGCTGGGGCGCGAACCACACCCTGGCCGGCGCGCAGGAGGCCGCTTCCGTGTTCCTGTCGGCTCGCGGTGTCTGGGCCCAGGTATTCGCCGACGGCGCCCCCGGCGAGGCCTCGGCCGCCGACGCGGCGGCCCGGGACGCAGCCGCACGTGCGGCTGCCGCACGCGACGCGGCCACCGAACAGTGAGCGCAGGAACGCCCCTCGCCGTCGTGCTCGTCGCGATGGACGACGAGGCCGCGCCGTTCCTCGACCTCGCGTCCGAGGTGGGCGAGCCGGAGCGGGTGGGCCGCGCCGAGTTCCGGCACCTCACGCTCGCCGGGCGGCCCGTCGTGCTGGTGCGCAGCGGTATCGGCTTCGTCAACGCGACGGCCGCTGGCACGAGCGCGATCCTCCGCCACGGCGTGGACGTGCCGCTGATCAGCGCCGGCAGCGCCGGCGGGCTCGGCAAGGACGTCGCGGTCGGCGACGTCGTGCTCGGCTCACGCCTCGTCAACGCGGACGCCGACGCTCGCGCCTTCGGGTACGTGCTCGGCCAGGTGCCCGGCATGCCCGAGGCGTACGACGCCGCGCCGCGTCTCGCCGACACCGTCCGGCAGGCCGCCGCGACCGTCGTCGGCCAGGTGCTGCGCGAGGGCACCATCGGCTCGGGCGAGAAGTTCGCCACCGCCGATCTCGCGCTGCGGCTCCGTGCCGACTTCGCCGACATGCTCGCGATCGACATGGAGTCGGCGGCGCTCGCGCAGCTGTGCCACAACTTCGGTACCGACTTCGTCTCGGTGCGGGCCGTCTCCGACCTGTGTGCGCCCGACGGGACCGAGTTCCTCACGCACGTGGACGACGCGGCGCTGCGCTCGGCGCAGGTGGTCACGGCGGCGGTCGGGCTGCTCGCGGGCTGAGCGCCTCGACCCGGACTCAGCCCTTGCCGTCCGCGTAGCTCTCCGTGATCGCGACGCTGAGCGGAAAGTCCACCGGGAAGTCGCCGAAGAGCAGGCGCCCGGCCTCGTCCGCGGCGGCGCGCACCTCGTGTGCGACCTCCTCGGCGAGTGCCGCCGGTGCGTGCACCACTACCTCGTCGTGCAGGAAGAACACCAGGTGCGGACGCCTGTCGAACGGCGCCGGTGCCAGCCCTGGCGTGACCTCGGCGGAGGCCTCACCCATCGCCCAGAGCCGGCGGCGGATGGACGCGATCCAGCACAGCGCCCACTCTGCGGCGGTGCCCTGGACCACGAAGTTCCGGGTGAACCGTCCCCAGGACCGGGTCTGGCTGCGGGCGCGCGACTGCGCGTCGGCCCCGGCATCCTCGTCGAACGCGGAACCCTGGACGGCGGCCCACGAGTCGCCCGGCAGCGGAGAGCTGCGGCCGAGCCGCGTCGTCACCTTCTCACCGCGCTCGCCCGCCCGCGCCGCCCGCTCGACCAGGTCGATCGCCTGCGGGAACGTGCGGGCCAGCCGCGGCAGCACCTGTGCGCTGACGCCCGTGGTGCCCCCGTACATCGCGCCGAGCATGCCGATCTTGGCGTGCTCGCGGGAGTCGACGGCGCCCGCCGCCACGATTCCCGCGTACATGTCCGTGCTCGCGCCGTCCTTGCTGCGCCCAGCGGCGGCCATGCGCTCGTCGCGGGCCAGGGCGGCCAGCACCCGGGGCTCGAGCTGAGCAGCGTCGGCGACGACGAAGGTCCAGCCCGGATCGGCGGTCACCGCCCGCCGGACGTTGTGGGGCAGTGACAACGCGCCGCCTCCCGTGCTGGCCCAGCGGCCTGTGACCACCCCGCCGACCACGTACTCCATCCGGAACCGGCCGTCCGGGGCCCAGGTGTCCAGCCAGTTCCAGCCGTTGGCGGTGTAGAGGCGGTAGAGACCCTTGTACTCCAGAAGCGGAGCGATCACCGGATGGTCAAGCTTCTCCAGCTCCCACTTGCGGAGGCTCCGGGCGCCCACGCCCGCGTACTCCATGGCGCGCAACAGGTCCGGGTGGGAGTCGGGGTTGAGCGTCGGCGGAGCGTCGATGGCCTCGCGGATCCGGTGGGCGAGCGCTTCGAGCTTCGCCGGGCGCGCGCCCGGCCGGGGTCGCGGGCCGAGTGCCTCCGTGAGGATCTCGTCGTGGATGTCGCCGCGCCAGGGCAGTCCGGCATGGTGCATCTCGGCGGCCGCGAGCGCCCCTGCCGACTCGGCAGCGAGCAGGAGCCGGAGGCGGCCGGGTTCGGTGCTGTCCTTGAGCGCGGCGAGCTGGGCGGCCAGCTCGGCGGCGGGATCGAGGGTCTCGCGATTCCCCTGCCTACCGCTTGGCACTTCCGGGCCGCTCGGCCGCTCGTCGCCCTCGCGCCGGCTGCTTCGATCGGTCCCGGACCGGGTCGGGGGCGCGGCGATCTCGCCGAGGTCGAAGAGCGGTTCGGAGCCGGGGTGCCGGTCGGGACGGAGCAGCGCGGCCGCCGTCGGCCCGCCTGGCGGCGGGACGGGCGCGAGGCGGTCCCACGCACCGGGACCCGCCTCGGCGAGCGCGGTACGGGCCGACAGCACCGATGCGCGGAGGACCGCGTGCGCGAGGCGCAGGTCGTGCGCCCGGTCGACGCGGACGCCCTCGGCGAGCAGGGCCGGGTACCAGTTGTTGGTGTCGTCCCAGGTCCAGCGGACCTGGGACGACTCGTCGGCGGTCACCTCGCCGGCCAGGCCGGCGGCATCGATGATCCGTGGCTCCCCCGCGGGCGCACCGGAGTCCGAGACCGGCCGAAGGCCGGTGCCCGAGGGTTCCCGCGAGATCACCGTGTGCATGGGCTCAGTCTGCACGGGCCCACTGACACTCGGCGGCGAGGCCGGCGGTCAGCCCGCGACCTCCGCCACCGCCCGGGCCCTGCCCACCACGAAGGCCGCGTGCAGCACGGTCGGCGGAGTCAGCTCGCCGTCCAGCAGCCCGCCGGCCGTCCGCTCCAGCGTCGCGAGCCCGAGATCCCTGGCCAGGGCGCGCGCCTGCTCGACGTCGGACCGCTGCCGCGCCGTGAGCACCGGCCGTCCCGTTGCCGCCGCAGCGACGAGGACGTCGCCGAGCAGCAGCGTCACCCGGCGCACCGGGGTCGGCGGCACGGCCACCGACCGGACGGTCCTCGCCGACGCCGCCTGCGCCCTCAGCTTGCGGATACGTCTGCGCCAGAAGTCCCAGTGGCTGCTCTCGAACGTCCACGCGGGCGTGATGGTGGGGCTGACCAGCCGGATCGCGCCCTTGTCGCGTACGAACAGGCCCACCGGCTCGTCCCGGTCCTCACGGCGCTCGATGGTGACCGCCACCAGCTTCGACCTGACGGACAGCAGCGTCTGCACCGCCTGCTCGCTCGTCGCGGGCAGGCGCAGCGCGCGCTCCTCGCCGTCCGAGGTGACGATCGCGAGCGTCAGCTCCTGCCGCACCTCGTCGATCCCGATCTCACCGACGTCGCGGACCAGCACGAGCCGCACGTTCGCCGGGCGGCGCCCGAACCCGACGACGTCGCGCGGCGCCACCCCGGCGCCCGTCCGTTCCGCGATCCGCTGGAGCTCGGCCAGGTCGAACCCGTCGCCGTCCAGCCGGTCGACCACCGGGGTCCCGCCCGCGCCCAGGGTGCCGTCGGGCTTGGCCCGCACGGCGGTCAGCTTGAGGGCGCCCTCGCACAGCGTGCTCAGCGACCGGCCCCACAGCAGCGGGCTGGTCCAGCTGCGCTGAAACCTCGGGTCGGTGCCCGACGTCCGGCCCGTCACGATCTGCCGGACCTGACCGGCGTCCGTTCCGGATGCTGCGTCGGCCTCGCTGTCCCAGCCCAAGTAGGCGAGCCCTCGCGAACCGCTCGGCGAGGTCCACCACCGAGCTCCGAGCGGCACCCACCGCGCGACGTCCAGCTCCTCGGCGTCGGTGCGGCTCCCGGATCCCGTGGGCTTCGCGTGGTCCTCCCCGCCAACGGGGTCGTTGCCGCTGCCGGTGTCCAGGGCACGCTGCAGCACCTCGCCCATCGCCCAGACCTCGGCGAAGGCATCGAGCAGGTCGGACTCGGTGACGGCGTCGTCCCGCCCGGCCAAGCCACTGACGAAGCCTGCCGTCACCCGCAGCAGGCCGACGAACCGCACGCCGCCGACCTGACCGGGCTCGACCTGCTCGAACCCTGCCAGTCGTACCCGGCCGGCCAGCGCGAGCAGGGACTCGGCGTCGTCCGGTCCGAGGTGGGACAGGCCGCCCGACATGAGCCGCCCGACGACGTCGCGCACCTCCGCGAGCGCCTCCCGGCGGCGCCGCAGCACCGCCTCGGACGGTCCGCGCGCGGCCGCCGTCCGCCGGGTCTCGGACGCCGTCAGGGCCCCGGCGGCGCTCTCCGGCCCGGGTGTCCTGGGCACCGACTGCGCGAGAACGGGCGCCGCACCCTGCGGCGGCGCTTCGGGCGCGACCTCGGCGGCCCACAGGCAGGCGGTCAGGACGTGCTGGCACACCCCCGCCGTCGGGCAGTCGCAGGAGACTGCCGCCGGACCGCGGCCGTCCACCCGGACCGACGCCCCGGACACGCCGAGCACCGCACCCTTCGGGTCGTGGGACAGCTCGGTCACGCCGTCCTTTGCGGCGTAGTCCTTGCGGGCGCGGCGCAGCAGTCCAGCGTTGCCGAGCGCCTTGAGCGCGTCGTCGTCCAGGCCCGCGAACGGGGCGGCCCAGGCGAAAGTTCTCTGCACACTCGTCGGCTCGCTCATGAGAGCACCTCTCCCAGCCACTCGGCGAACCGTTCAGGAGTGAGCGCGGCGACCTCCATGCCGCACTCGGCGAGGTGCCTGGCGGTGCCCTGGTCGTAGACCGGCTCCGCCGCCTCGTCCAGCGCGGCGAGTCCCAGCATCGTCACGCCCGACGACGCCATCCGGCGCACCGTCGACAGGAGGCTGGACACGGAGCCGCCCTCGTTGAAGTCGCTGACCAGCGCCACCACCGTGCGCGACGGGTTGCGCACCTGCTGCTCGGCGTGGCGCACCGCCCGAGCGATGTCGGTGCCGCCGCCGAGCTGCGCGGTCATCAGCACGGTGACCGGGTCGTCGGCCACGTGCGACATGTCCACGACCGACGTGTCGAACAGGTAGAGCTGCACGTTGATGCCGGGCAGGCCCGAGAGGATCCCGGCGCAGACCGCGGAGTACAGCAGCGACGGCGCCATCGAACCGGACTGGTCGACGAGCAGGATGACGTCCCAGGTCAGCGTGCGCCGGGCCCGGGACGAGAAGCGGACGTCCTGCACCGTCATGCGGCCGTCGGCGTCCACGCGTCCGAGGTTCGCGCGCAGCGTGCGCTTCCAGTCGAAGTTCCGCGCCACCCGGTGCATCGACCGGCGGGACCGGTCGATCCGGCCGTTGACCGCCGTGGTGAACCGGGTGCGCAGCCGTTTCACGATGTCCTCGACGACCCGCTGGATCACGCGGCGCAGGCCGGCCGCCGCTCGGTCGTCCAGGGCGCCCCGCACCTGCAGCATCGCGACGGCGAGCTCGCGCGAGGGTTCGAGGGTCTCCAGGGCGGTGTCGTCCTGCAGCAGCTCGGTGAGGCCGTACCTGCTCACCGCGTCGACCTGCATGCGTTCGAAGGTCTCGCGCGGGAACAGGCTGCCCGCCTCGTTGAGCCAGCCGAGCGCGGTCACGTCGACGCCGTGCGGCTGGGACCCGCCGAGGCCTGCGCCCCTGCCCGGCCGCCCTGAGTCGTCGCCTTGGCCGACGCGGTGGCCGCGCGCCGTGTACTCGCGGTCGTACAGGTACCGCAGGGACCGTTCGAGGCCGGCGTCCTGCTGCCCCACCGAGAGCTCGTCGGCCGCGTACCGGCCAAGCACCAGCCGCCAGCGACGGGCCGCCTCGTCCTCGGAGCTCGCCATCGTGGGTTCGGTGGTGGCGGGTTCGGTAGTGGCGGGTCCAGGCGTCCCGGAGCCGGTGGTGCTCATGCTTCTCCTCGTGTCGTATCGGCTCCGGGGCCGCCGACCCAGTGGGCCAGCCCGTCCCGCTCCAGCACCGCTGCCAGCTCCTGGTCGAGGGCGAGGCCGGTCGCCAGGTCCTCCTCGGACAGCGCGACGCGCACGTCCACCTGGTCCACCCGAGCGCCGGTGCGCTCGGCCACCCGCTTCGCCAGCCGGTGCGTCTCGGTGGGGCGCAACCAGGTGAAGGCCCGCCGCAGGTCCGGCAGGACGGCCAGGAACGCGTCGCCCTGGAGCGCGCGCAGGGCGTCGTCGACGGCGTCGAACATCTCGGGCGTGTGCAGGATCAGGTCCGGGGCCGCGCGCATGACGCCGCCCAGGAACCGCACCGCCGTACCCGGGTCCGCGCCGGCGGTCAGGGCGCCGCGCACCCGGGTGACCAGGACGTCGTCGGGCACCTCGCCGTCCGTGAAGCCCAGGGCGAGCAGGGCGCCCGCCACGGCCGGCGCGGTGCTCCTGTCGTCCCGCAGGCGGGCGAGCTCGCGTACGACGGCGGTGCGGCTCTCTCCGCCGGTTCCCCCTTCGTCGCCGTCACCCGCAGCCGCCGCGTCCCGGAGCAGGGAGCGGAGGTCGATCAGCGTGCCGATGGCCGCGTCCTCGTCCTCGGCACGCGTCCTGCCCAGGTCGCTGACCAGGTAGGCGGCAGTCGCGAGCGCCTGGCTCACCAGGTCGAGCAGCTCGCGCGCGTGCTCCTCGGCGCCGAGCTCCACCCGGGCGTGCCACAGGCCGAGCAGGCGCCGCGCACCCGACACCACGGAGCCCAGGTCGCGGTCGGTGTCCAGGGTGGTGCGCAGCAGCGAGACGATCCGGGGCAGGTGCGCGCCCATCCCGATCACGAGCGTCTGCGCGACGAGCCGGGCGAGGGCATCGACAGTCGCGGCCCCGGCGCCCGTCCCGGCTCCAGCCGTGGCCCCGGTCCCTGTGCCCGCCAGCCGGGCCTCCGCCTCGTACAGCCGGGCGACCGCTACCGCGTCCAGCGTCGCGCCGAGGTGCACCAGCTCCACCAGACGCGCCTCGACGAGGGGTGTCCAGCAGTACTGCCACTCCTCGGTGATCAGGCCGAGCCCGCGGCCCGCCACGTGGTCCGGACCGGAGACGAGCTGCCCGAAGCCCGCTCCCACGAAGTCGAGCAGCGCCAGCACCTGCCGCTTCGCCCGATGGGACGCCGTCCGGCGCGCGTAGAGGCGAGTCGTACGCGGCACCGAGTCGTCGATGACGAGCCGTACGGCCCGCACCCGGTCCCGGACGTCCCGCACGAGGGGCGGCGACGCGCTGCCCGGCGGCACGTCGCCGAGCGACCGGCCGCCGAACACCTCGGCGATGGCGAGCCCCAGCGGCCGCTCGGGCTCGCCCGGCCCGCCGACGCCGCCGTCGTCCTGCACGTAGCACGACCGCACCGCGTCCAGCAGGTCCGTGCGGCACGCGAAGCTGCGCTCGCGCAGCTCAGCGAGCCGGACGGCGGACTCGGCCGCCGCGCCGACCTGCGGCAGGCTCACGCCGTGACCGCGGCCTGCCGCACCGCGCGCGACGTCGACCAGGATCTCCGTGGCGAGGGCGCGGGCACCGACCGGACCGGCCGTGGCCGACTCCGGCGCCAACCCCAGCTCGCGGAGATGCGCCGCATGCAGCCGCTCGTAGTAGCCGGGCGACGGCATGCCGGCGCCGTAGCCGCGCAGCCCGTCGAGCCGCTCGTGGTCGTAGCGGACCAGCCACGCCTCACCCTGCGTCGGCGGGCCGAAGCCGCCCTCGGGCTGCCGGTCCCGGACCGGCGCGCCCTCCGGCGCGCCGGACAGCGCCTCCACCAGCGCGAGCGTGTGGAACGCGCCGGTCACCACCAGTACCGGGCCGGCTCCGCCGCCGGCCGTGCCCGCGGTCGGGCGATCAGCGGCGAGCCGATCAACCGTCTCGGCGATCCTGGCCGCCATCCGCGCCTCGCGGTCCAGCGAGCCGTCGCCGGCGAGCACGTCCTCCTCGTAGTCGAGACGCGCGAGCGCCGACCATGCGAAGACGTCGTCGAACATGGTCCGCCAGTCGGTCAGCTCGGCGCTCGGTCGCGCCTCGAACAGCTGGTCCCAGACCTCGTCGTGGTCACGGCAGCCGAGACGACGCGCGAGCGCGGCGATGGCCTCAGAGTGCGCCAGATACCGCTCGGACATGAGGGTTCGCGCAAAGGGGTCGGGTCGCGCGGTCCCGCTCCCGGCGCCGTTCTCGATGCCGCCGTCGCCTGCCCCTTCCTGGTCCGGCACGCCTTCCTGGTCTGGCACGGCAGAACCGGCGAGTGCCTGCTCGGCAGCAGACCGCTCGCCGAAGGAGCGGTCGACGAAGGCGAGCTCCGCACCGACGGCGTGTCCGGCCCGCAACGCCACCCACTCCGGGGAGAAGGACGCGAGCGGGTAGAAGCCGGCGCCCGCCGGCTCGTCCTCCGCGGCGCGCGCCCGCGCGCCGCTTCCAGCGCCGGACCCGGCGCTCGAGCCGGAGCCCCCGAGACTCAGCACCGCGATCGGCGGCCGCGTCTCCTCGTGCAGCAGGTCAGGGATGAGGCGCGTGAACTCCTCCGGCCCCTCGATGAGGACGGCCGCCGGGCGCAGCTCCTCGATCGCCGCGCGCACCGCCACCGCGCACGCGGGGCTGTGGTGCCGCACGGGTGCGAAGTGGATACCGCGCTCGTCCCGCAGCCTGCCGACGGCGTCAGCGGCCGCGCGCAGGCGTTCGGGTGCCAGCTCCCGGACGGCGTCCGTGCGCCGGCCCGTGCCGACGTTCGACGCGACGCCGCCGCTCACCGCTGCGCCGGTCACCGCTGCGCCGCTCACCGCCACAGCGGCTCTGCCGCCGTGAAGAACGCCTTCCAGCGCTTGTCGTTCCGGGCGCGTTCGCGCACCACGTTGTCGACGTAGTGCCGCAGCCGGCGCGCGTCCTCCTCCTCACCCTTGAGCGCCACGCCCGAGATCTGGCGCGCGACCTCCGCCGCGGTCACCGTGCCGTCGCCGAGGTACCGGGCCTCCAGGGATGCGGCGACGGCGACGTTGACGGCCTCCGCCGTGGACATGACCGTCTCAGGCCGCTTCACGGGCGCGCCCTCGCGCGTGCTGCCGGTTCGCAGGTCCTGGAACACGGTGATGAGCACCTCCAGGACGTCGAGCGGCACGGCGGGCCTGCCGCTGTCCGGCCCGAGCTCCGCCTCCAGCTGGTGCTGCACGAGCTCGATCTCGAACGCGCGGTCGCGCACGGGAGCCACGGTCTCGAAGCTGAACCTGCGCTTGAGCGCCGCGGACATCTCGTGCACACCGCGGTCCTTGAGGTTCGCCGTGGCGATCACGGTGAAGCCGGGCCGGGCCGCCACGCGGGCGTCGGGCCCGAGCTCGGGGACCATGAGCTGCTTCTCCGACAGGATCGACACGAGCGTGTCCTGGATCTCCGGAGCACAGCGCGTGATCTCCTCGAAGCGCACGACCCGGCCCTCCCGCATACCCGTGCAGACCGGCGACGGCACGAGCGACCGCTCGCTCGGCCCCTCGGACACCAGGAGCGCGTAGTTCCACGAGTAGCGCACGTGGTCCTCGGTGGTCCCGGCGGTGCCCTGGACCGTCAGGGTCGACGTGCCCGACACGGCCGCGGACAGCAGCTCCGACAGCATCGACTTCGCCGTACCCGGCTCGCCCACCAGCATCAGACCCTGCCGCCCCATCAGCGACACGACCGCACGGTCTACCAGCGGGTCGTCACCGTAGAACTTGCGCCGCACCCCGAGCTCCTCGGAGCCGATGATGAACGCCCGCACGGCCCGCGGGCTCAGCCGCCAGCCGGGCGGCCGCTCGTGGCCGCGCTCGGTGTCCCAGGCGTCGAGCGCGGCGAGCTCGCCGGCGTAGCGGACCTCGGCGGGCGGGCGGATCTCGGCCGCGGTGGCCGTTTCAGTGATGGTCATGACTTCCTTCGGTGCGCGCATCTGGCGGTGCTGGTGGATGGCTGGGGTGGCGATGGTTCGGACGGCGGCGTACCGGATCAGTACTCGCTCTTCTTCTCCCAGTCCGGGTCGAAGGCACCGCCGTCGGCGACGGTCAGGTAGTCCCGGTAGGACACCGCCAGCAGAGCCTTCGGTACGTCCTTGATCGCGAGGCGTCCCCGCTCGCCCCACGTGCCGTGACGCCGGAACACGAGCTGCCGGACGGCAGCGGTGATGTTCTCCTCGGGCAGGAACGCGCCGGTGAACTCGATCTCGACGGAGAGGCCGAGCGTCGCGTACTCCTTGCGGTAGGCGTCGAACCAGCCCGCGTCCTCCGCCTGCGACCGCACGTACCCGAGCTTCGTGGCCCGGCCGCGGATCGTGAACGAGTCGCTGAGCCAGCCCTTGCGGGTCTCTATCGCTTCGGCGGTACCCGGCACATCGGGCAGCAGGTCCGAGGCGGTGCCCGAGCCTGCCGCCGCGTCGGCGCCCAGACCCTGGTCGAACAGCGGCGTGACCTCGTAGTCGGCGAGGTGGGAGCGCCAGGCCGGCGCGCCCGACTCCTCGTCGTCCCCGAGGGTGGCAGCGTGCACCAGCGAGACCTGCGCGTCGCCCGGGAGGGTGACGTCCTCGTCGTCGACTCCGATCAGCGCGCCGCCGTCACCCGGCCGGAACGTGACCGACTCCGAGACGCCCGGCAGCTCAGCGGCCCACACCAGCCGCGCCGCGAGGCGCGCCATGAGCGGGTGCCCCAGGACGAACTCGCGCCAGTCGGCGAAGGTCCAGGTGCGGCCGGTGACCATGGCCTCGGCGAAGCGCTGGGTCTGCAGCGCCACGACCGCCTTCAGCTCGGCGCGCGACTCCTTGAGCTGCCGCTTCGCCTCGGCGTAGGCCTCGTCGTCGTCGGACGCGCGCTGGGCCGGCAGGGCCTTGACGACCTTGCCCGCCGGGTTGCGCAGCTCCAGCGTGAAGGCCTCGGTGATACGCCCGGTGACCACGCGCTCGCCGTCGGGTGAACCGAGGTCCAGACGCAGGATCCCGTCGTCGTCGAAGCCCGCGGTCTGGACCGTGCGGTCGGCGAGCTGGTCGGCGTCCCAGCCGTTGCGGTCGGCGATGTCCTGGGCGAGCGCCGAAGCGGTCTCCTGGACACTGCGCTGCTTGAAGCGGCGCGAGACCGCGAGCAGCTGCTGCACCGCCGCCCGGTCGCCGTTCGCGGCGAGCGCCCGCACGAGGTACTCGGCCTGCGCGCGGCGGCCCTTGTGGGCGGCGAAGTAGTGCTGCGCGGTGGTGGCGAGCTCCGCGCCGGGCATCCCGACCGTGAGCGCGAGCAGCCCCTTCTCCTGCGTGGCCGACCCGAGGTAGGTGGCCTGGCTCTGCCGGTAGAGGTTCTTCCAGAGGCCCTCGACGGTCTGCCCCGCCTGGTTAGCGTAGTACTCGGGATACCGCTTGATCGATACTTGGAGGTTGGTCCACTGCGACTGCGCGTTCTGGTCGGCGTAGGCGCGGGAGCTCTCGACGGACGGCCCGCGGGTGTCCTGCGCCACCCAGGCGCGCAGCACGAACGAGCCGAGCGAGGCCTGGGAAGCGGCGTCCAGCAGCCCGACGTACCGGGCGATCAGGCCCTCACCGCTCGGCGCCTTCAGCTTGGTGGCCAGCACCACCCACCAGCGGACGACGTCGCGCGGCACCACGGCGCCCTGCCCACCGGCGGGCTCACCGGCAGACCCGGCCCACCGCACCTCCGGAAGCTGCTCGAACGGGAACCAGTCGAGGCTCGCGGGCAGCTTGCTCTTCAGCCCCTTGGTGGCCTCCGCCTCCAGGACCGCCGGCGCGAGGTCGGCAGTGATGTCGTCGCCGAGGGTCTCCAGCGCGGAGAGCAGCGTGGCGCGTGCGGCCTCCCGGCGCTCCTTCTTCAGCGCGGCGCGCAGGGCCGGCACCGCCGCCGGGTCACCGATCCGTGCGAGCCAGGCGGCCGCCGAGGCGCGCACCTCGGCCTTGGGGTCGGCGAGGGCCTGCTCGGCCAGGTTGCGTGCTCCGGCGTGCGCCTCCAGCACCTCTTGTGCGGCGCGGCGGTGCGTCTTGCCCGTCCCGAGCGCGAGCACCGTGAGCCGCGGCAGCAGGCTCGGCGGGACGGCGGGAAACTCCCGCAGGAGCCGCAGCGCGGTTCCGGTGCCGTTGCGGTACGGCTCCTCAGTACCGAGGTAGCGGTCCAGGACGTCTATGCGCTCGGCGAAGTAGGGCCAGGCCATGGACGGCGCGAACACCTCGCCGCTCCACCAGGTCTGGAACACCATGTCGCGGACCTGCTCGTCGACGTTCGGCAACCCGGCGCGCGCCAGTCCGTCGTGGACCTGGCGCAGGTCGGTGGCCTGGCCGAGGTAGGGCCGCAGGGGCCACACGAAGTTCCGCCGCGTGTCCACGCCCTGGAGCGTGAGCACGCGGATCGCCAGCATGAGCCCCGGCTCGGTGAACAGGTTCCGGAGCTCGCCGGCGAGCCACTGGAAGAGCACCTCGTTCTGGCGGCGCGTCTTGTTCGTGGTGGCGACGGCACCGGTCACGCGGTCAGGCACTGCCGCGAGGTCGGCGTCGGTGATCGACAGGAGCTCCTTGAGGGTGCGCTGCGCGCGCTCGGCCCAGTACTTGTTCGCCTTGCCGCCGCTCTTGGCGAGATCGAGCTGCACGCGCGCCTTGGCGATCTGCTCGTCGAGCACCTTGCGTGCTGCGGCCGGCCAGCCGGGTTCCACCACCGGGTCGAGGAGGGGCTCGTACCCGGGGACCTCGACAGTGAAGTCCTTGCCCGCATCCGTGCTGGGGTCGTCCAGGGCACGGGACCGCTCCACGGTCTGCTCCAGGAGCCGCACCCGTGCGCTCTGGCCTGCCGCAACCTTGCCGTTCTCGTCGCGGAGCGCGGCCAGCGCCTCGTCGAGCGCCTCGATACCGCCGTCCAGGCCGACCAGCCTCGTCACCACCTCGCCCAGCTGTCCGGTCGGGACCTTGGCGAGGTAGGGCCGCAGCAGTGCGACCTGCGCGGCGTCGTCGTGCACGGCGAGGTGGCCCAGCGCCCTCGTCCGCACGCCCTTCGCCTTGTCCACGGCGAGCGCCGCCACGATCTCGACGAGCCCGGCCTCGGCCGTGCGCTTCCCGATCCGGGTCAGCACCTCCTGCTTGCCGTGCGCGCCGAGCTGGGTGGTGAGGTCGGCGAGCGTGCCGACGTGCTCGGTCACGTACTGGTCGAACTGCTGGCGCGCAGCCATTGCCTGGCGCGGGTCCTGGTACCAGGAACGCTCGTTGGCTCCCCGGTACAGGATCGCCGTGAGGACGGTGCGTGCCGCGTCGGCGGCGGGTATCCCGCCCTCGACGGCGATCTGCTCCAGGAACGCGGGCGTCAGCCGGGCGGCGACCTCGGCGACCGACTTGCCGGAGCGGTGCCGCTCGTTGGTCCCCCGCCGTGCCCCGTCGTACACCAGGACGTAGAACCACTCGGGCACCGTGGCGGGCGCCTCGTCGGTGTGGCACACCTGAGCGAGCAGCCGGCCCAGACGTGCCAGCACCGCGACGTCGGCCGACGCGTAGAGGCGTCCGCGCGCCGTGATGCCCGAGCCTTCGCTCCAGCCCTTGTGCGCCGCCGCGACCTGCTTGATGACGTCGGGCGACACCCACCCCGACCAGAGCTTGAGGGGTGCGCCGAACAAGCCGTCCAGGTCGGTGTTGCCCGACTGCTGCACGTTCACGAGCACCTCGGGTGTCGCGCCCTCGAGCACGTAGCCGACGGCGTCGTCGTACACGCCCGTGCCCAGCAGCTTCAGCGGGGCCAGTGCGTCACGCACCGCCTTCACCGTCGTGTCGCCGCCCTTGACCCGGTCCACCAGTTCCTGCAGCATCTCGCGTTCCTCACCCAGCCGTCGGGCACAGGGCACACCTCACCCCTGTGACGCACCGCAAAAGCAGTGCGCGCCAAAAGGTAGCGGTGACCACTGACACGCAAGGCCGCTGACCAGCACGGGCGCTGTCACTCAGGCGCCCGTGCTGGTCGACTCCTACGGGACCAGCCGGTGCAGGTCCCTCGGGAACGGCGTCACCTCGCGGACGTTGGCCGCCCCGACGAGGCGCGCCACCCAGCGCTCCAGGCCGATCGCGAACCCGCCGTGCGGCGGCATCCCGTGCCGGAACGCCGCAAGGTACGACGCGTAGGAAGCCGGGTCCTCACCACGCGCCTCGAGCGCGGCGACGTAGTCGGCGTACCGGTGCAGCCGCTGCCCGCCCGTGACGAGCTCGAGGCCACGGAACAGCAGGTCGAAGCTGTTGCTCCACCGCTCGCCTCCCGGAGCGGCGCCCGGGCCGCCCGGGCCCGAGCCCGGCTCCGGATGCGTGTAGAACGGCCGCTTGACCATGGGGTAACCCTCGACCGCGACGAAGTCGGACCCGTGCTCGGCCAGTGCCCACTCCCCCAGCGCCCGCTCGTGCTCGGGCGCCAGGTCCGGTTCGTCGGACGGCGCGCCGACCAGCTCCAGCGCGGCGGAAAAGTGCAGCACCGGAATCTCTGCAGGGATCTCGGGCACCTCGATGCCCAGCCGTTCGGCAGCTCCCGAGCCGCGTACGGCGTCGGCCATCCCGGCGAGCACGTCGCGCAGCACGGCCAGCACGTCTCGGTGGTCGCGCACGAACCCGAGCTCGACGTCGAGCGAGCGGTACTCCGCGAGGTGCCGCACCGTGTCGTGCGGTTCGGCGCGGAAGACCGGGCCCACCTCGTAGACCCGCTCGAAGACGCCGACCATCTGCTGCTTGTAGAACTGCGGCGACTGGGCCAGGTACGCGGGCCTGCCGAAGTAGTCCACGGGGAACACGTTCGCGCCCGACTCGGTGGCCGTCCCGACGAGCTTCGGCGTGCAGATCTCGGTGAACCCTGCCACGTCCAGCGTCGCCCGGAAACCCCGCAGGCTCGCCGCCGCGACCTCCCACCGCGCCTTCTGCGCGGGGTGCCGCCAGGTGACGGCCGCATGGTCGAGCATCGTCGGCAGCGCGGCGGTGAGCGCCGGCCGCCACAGCTCGACGGGCGGGGTCTCGGCGGCGTCGGTGAGCGGCGTGATCACGGGCTCCGTGACCTCCACGCCGCCAGGGGCCTGCGGGTTGGCGGTGACCGTGCCGGTCACCTCTACGGTGGTCTCCTCGGGCGGCACCTCCAGCGCCTGCCCGACGCCGGTGCGCACCACCACCTGAGCGAGGCCGGTGCGGTCCCGCAGCACGAGGAACGTCACGGTCGCCAGCTGACGGCGGCGGTGGACCCAGCCCTGCAGCCGCACCGTCGAACCCGGCGGGGCGGCGGACAGGTCGCGGGCCAGCGTACGAGCCGGCGCGTCCGTGGATGTGGCTACCGCAGACGGGGCTGCAGACGTAGCCGGGGCTTGCGAAGGTGGTCTCATCAGTCCTCCAGAGAGCGAAGGCCCTGGAGGAGCGGGCGGGGGCTAGGTCGCGGTGCCACCACTCCTTCGCCGGGAGACCCCGGCCTCTCGTCGGTACGCCGCACGCGCGGGCGGTGCGTCCGCCCGGAGACCCGGGCCGAGGTTCGTCACGCCTCACGCTCGCCACCCAGAGGTTATGCCCGACGGCGCCCGCATCGCCACACGTTTCAGACCGCTGTCCCACGATGCGACAAGAAGTTAGGCTCGCCTAACCGGAGTTGCTATGCTCACCATGTGATGACACTTTGTCAGCACGTTGCCGTCGTGTCGGAGGAGACCCTGTGAGCTTGCCCGTCGAGGAAGAACTCCCCCTGTCAGCCCTGCTGCGCCAGAGCACGCGCGACGAGCACGAGGCCGCGAACTCCGAGCAGTTCATCGGGGAGCTCATGGGCGGAGCACTGACCCGGGCCGCCCACGCCGACCTCTCGGCCCAGCTCCTCGTGGTCTACGAAGCTCTGGAAGAGGCGAGCGCCGTCCTGCGCGACGACGAGCGCGGCGCCGGCCTCGTCTTCAACGAGCTCACACGCGTCCCGGCCATCGAGCGCGACCTGGCCTACCTGTACGGACCCGCGTGGCGCGAGGAGATCCGCATCCTGCCCGCGACGCGCCTGTACGCGGACCGCGTGCGCGAGATCGGCGGCAGCCTGCCGTACTACGCGGCGCACTCGTACACGCGCTACCTGGGTGACCTGTCGGGCGGCCAGATCGTGAAGCGCATGATGAAGCAGCACTACGGCCTGGACGAGGAGGGCCTGGCGTTCTACACGTTCCCGGACATCCCGAAGGTCAAGGTGTTCAAGGACGCGTACCGCAACGAGCTGGACCAGCTCGACCTGGACCAGGACGAGGTGGCCGCCACCGTCGCCGAGACGCACCACGCGTTCCACCTGAACCGTGCGGTGTTCACGGAGCTCGCCGAGATCCACTGCTGACCCGGACCCCCTTACGGGCAGGTCGAAGGAGCCGTGTCAGATGCCCAGGTCACCCCCGTGACCTGGGCATCTGACACTCCTCGATGACACATCCCACCTGAGGAAATGCTCACACCCAGACCTGTCACGAATCGCCAGGCTGGGTGGTCGGATGAAGTATGAACACCACCGAACGTCGGATCTCAACGACAGTGCTGGTCATCGGAACGGGCGGGTCGGGCCTGCGGGCCGCGATTGAGCTCGCAGAACAGGGTGTCGACGTGCTGGCCCTCGGCAAGCGGCCGCGCATGGACACCCACACGTCGCTCGCGGCGGGCGGGATCAACGCCGCGCTCGGCACCATGGACGCGGAGGACAGCTGGCAGCAGCACGCCGCGGACACCATCAAGGAGAGCTACTTCCTGGCCAACCCGCACACGGCGGAGATCGTCGCGAAGGGCGCCGCACAGGGCATCGCGGACCTCGAGCGGTACGGCACGGCCTTCGCGCGGGAGGACGACGGGCGCATCTCCCAGCGGTTCTTCGGCGCGCACACCTACCGCCGCACCGCGTTCGCCGGCGACTACACCGGCCTGGAGATCCAGCGGTCGCTGGTGAACCGGGCCACGCAGCTCGACATCCCGATCCTCGACTCCGTCTACGCCACCCGGATCCTCACCCGCGACGGCGCGGTGTTCGGCGCCTACGGGTTCGACCTGACCGACGGCACGCCGTACCTGATCCACGCGGACGCCGTGATCCTCGCGGCGGGCGGCCACAACCGGATCTGGCGGCGCACGTCGTCCCGCCGCGACGAGAACACTGGCGACTCGTTCCGGCTCGCGGTCGAGGCCGGCGCGCGCCTGCGCGACCCCGAGCTGGTCCAGTTCCACCCGTCGGGCATCCTCGAGCCGGAGAACGCGGCAGGGACGCTCATCTCCGAAGCGGCGCGCGGCGAGGGCGGCATCCTGCGCAACGCACTGGGCGAGCGGTTCATGCAGAACTACGACCCCGAGCGGATGGAGCTGTCGACCCGTGACCGCGTGGCGCTGGCCGCGTACACGGAGATCAAGGAGGGGCGCGGCACCGAGAAGGGCGGCGTCTGGCTCGACGTCTCGCACCTGCCGCGCGAGACGATCATGACGCGCCTGCCGCGCGTCTACCAGACGATGCTCGAGCTGCAGATGCTCGACATCACCGCCGAGCCCATCGAGATCGCCCCCACCGCCCACTACTCCATGGGCGGCGTCTGGGTGCGGCCCGAGGACCACAGCACCGAGGTCGACGGCCTCTACGCGATCGGCGAGGCGTCCAGCGGACTGCACGGCGCCAACCGCCTCGGCGGAAACTCCCTGATCGAGCTGCTCGTGTTCGGCCGGATCGTCGGCCAGGCCGCTGCTGCCTACTCGGCGGGCCTGGAGGCACAGAACCGTTCGCACGACGCCGAGGCCGAGGCCCGTGCCGAGGTCGCCGACCTGCTGGCCGCCGACGGGCACGAGAACGTGCGTGCCCTGCAGCGGGCGGTGCGCAACACGATGACCGAGCACGCCGGCGTCGTGCGGGACGAGCAGGGGCTGACCGCTGGGCTGCGCGAGCTGGACGAGATCGAGGTGCGCACCAAGGAGGTGGGCATCCACCCGGACATCGCCGGGTTCCAGGACCTGGCGCACGCGTTCGACCTCAAGGCGTCGCTCATCGCCGCCCGGGCGACACTGGAGGCCGCCCGCGAGCGCCGTGAGACCCGCGGGTGCCACAACCGGTCGGACTACCCGGACCTCGACCCGGCCCTGCAGGTAAACCTGGTGTGGTCCCCGCGCACGGGTGTGGTCCGGGAGGCGATACCGGAGGTCCCGGACGAGCTCGCCACCCTGATCCAGACCCAAGAGGTCTCGACGGAAGGCAAGCTGGTCGAGTAGCCCCCACAGCATCGTTGAGTGCTGGATATTTGCCCTGTTGGCAGCTCAAGAAGGGCGAAGATCCAGCACTCACCGATCGGGGTGGGTTGGGTCGCTCCCCGCACCACCCGCCCCGGCGGTCGTGGTGGCCTCGGCGCTCCACGCGGCGCCGATCCTGTAGCCGCCTCCTCCGCCACCTCCGCCCCCGCCGCAGCTCGTCGCGAGGAGCAGGACGGTCAGCCCCACTCCGGCGACGACCTTCGCTCCTCGTGAGATGGGCCCGCGCAGTCTGGACATGGTTCCTCCTCGTACCGGTCCGTACCGTCCTTCATACCCCCTTGCACGGCGAGGCACCGGATGAACCTCTCGGCACGACTGCTGGCTGCGGGAGACGAGCCCTACACACTGCACGTCACCGTCGGCGTGTCGCGTGCAGTGTGTAGGTGTCGCTCGCGGAACACGCGCCCGGGCGACCCGGACGCGACCCACCGAGCCGCACCGGTCAGCGAGCGGTCCTGCCCCAGGACCTCTGTGCCCGCGGTTCGCCGCAGTGGTGATCCGCTGTGCCGTTCCCGGCGCCCGCCAGCAGGTCGGCCAGGAGGTCGCGGAGCTGGACCCGAGCCTCACCGGGAAGGTCGAAGAACTTGTCGGCGTGGGCGTAACCCCGCGCGCGGAGCAGGTCGCGCGTGCGCTTCCCGTCGGCCGTGAGGACCACCTGCTTGACGCGGCGGTCCGCCGGATCGGCCTGGCGGACGACGAGGCCCCGGCGTTCGAGCCCGTCCACGATGCCCGTCACGTTCGACGGCTCGCACGCGAGCGAGTCGGCGATGGCCCGCATAGGCATCGGCTCGTCCAGGTTCAGCAGCAGCAGCGCTTGAGCGTGCGGCAGGCCGTGCTCCGCGCCCGCCGCGTTGAAGTCGGCGCTGAGGTGCCCGGCCGCGCCGAAGACGAGGCCGATCAGCTCCTCGAGGATCGGGTCGGCTTGCGCGCTCATGACGCTCACTCTACTCCCTACTTCAGCTCCTGAACTGTTCAGGTACTGAAGCATCTGCTAGGTTCACCATGCTTCAGCACCTGAACCATTCACTACCTGAAGGAGTTTCCATGTCGGACCTGCAGCAGAAGACCCGCACCCCGGGCCGCGTCGGCGCCCGCGCCCTGGCGGTGGCGGCGACCGTGGCCGCCGCCGCCCTCGTCTGGCTGGTGGGCGAGCCGCTGCTCGGCAACGACCTGGTGGTCGAGCAGCCCGGCGAGGCTCCCCTGGACCTGAGCCTGGCCTCGTTCGTGATCATCACGCTCGGCGCGTCCCTCGCGGGCTGGGCGGTGCTCGCCCTGCTGGAGAAGATCACGCGGTACGGCAGGCGGATCTGGACGGGCCTCGCGGTCGCCGTCGTGCTCGTGTCGTTCCTGCCGTTCCTGTCCGTGGAGATGTCTACCGGTTCGGCGGTGGTGCTCGGCGTCGTCCACGTCGTGGTCGGTGCCGTCCTGGTCCCGCTGCTGCTCCGAGTGCCGCGCGGGGGCGACCAGGACTGAGCGGCCCGGGCGTCAGGCGGGACGAGCGCCGTCCCACCAGTCGAGCACGCGCGTGCCGTGGAAGGTGAGCCACCTCGACGGTTCCCCCGGCGGGACGTCGATCTCGAACCAGACCCGCCCCGGATGGCACCCGCCCCTCCTGCAGCCAGGTGCCGTCCGGGCGGCGGGCGCCGCGGACCACGCCGACGGCGTCGGCAAGCCTGGGATCAGGCCCGACGCCGTCGTGCAGCGCCGCCGCTCGAAAGTAGTCGAGGGCGTTGAGGGCGCTGACGCCCCAGCGGAACGGGTACCCGAACCGGGTCACCCTGGAAGCCGGCCGGGAAGAAGGCGCCGCCCGCCGACAGCTCCGGCGCAAGAGGCACATCAGGAGGCTACCGCGAGCAGAACCGAGCCGAACCGAGTCGGTCAGGAATGTCGGTCAGGAATCGAGAAGCACCCGACGGCGTGCCGAACCTAACGTGGTCGGTATGGCAAACATCGACTCCGTCACCCTCGAAGTGACCGACCTCAGCTCCGCACGTTCCTTCTACGACGCCTTCGACCTGGGCGACCGGCTCCACCTCCGCGAGTCCGACGCACCCACCAGCGGGTTCCGCGGATTCCACCTGTCCCTCGTCTGCTCCCAGCCGGGTGACGTCAACGCCCTGTTCGACGCCGCCGTCACCGCTGGAGCGACCGTGCTCAAGCCCGTGGCCAAGTCCATGTGGGGCCACGGCGGCGCGGTCCAGGCGCCCGACGGCACCATCTGGAAGCTCGCGACGTCCGCCAAGAAGGACACCGCTCCTGTCTCCCGGAAGGTTGACGAGATGGTGCTCCTCGTCGGGGCGGACGACGTGTCGGCGAGCAAGAAGTTCTACGTCGCGCACGGGCTGACCGTGGGCAAGAGCTTCGGCTCCTACGTCGACTTCAAGATGGGCTCCAGCCCCATCGGGTTCGGCCTGTACAAGCGGGCCGCGCTGGCCAAGGACGGCGGGGTGGCGCCGGAGGGGTCCGGCTCGCACCGGATCGCGGTGAACAGCGACCTCGGTGAGTTCACCGACCCGGACGAGTTCGCGTGGGAGCCGGTCCGGGTGAGCCGGTAGCGCCGAGCCGCCGTCGTCACGTCCCAGCGAGCGCTCCGGCCACCAGCGTGCGCAGCGCCGGGACCACCTCGTCCTCGAACCAGGGGTTCTTGGTCTGCCAGCGGAAGTTGAGCGGCGACGGGTGCACCAGCGGGATGGTCGACGGCAGGTACTCGGTGTAGGCGCGCACGGTCTCGGTGAGGGTCGGCTTCGCCCGGGCGCCCAGGTAGTGCTTCTGGGCGTAGCCGCCCACGAGGATCGTGAGCCGGAGGTCCGGCAGCTCGGTGAGGATCCGCCCGTGCCACAGCGCGGCGAAGTCCTTGCGCGGCGGCAGGTCGCCGGAGGTGCCCTTGCCCGGGTAGTAGAAGTCCATCGGGACGAGGGCGAACCGGTCCGGGTCGTAGAACTGGGTGTCGTCGACGCCGAGCCAGGCGCGCAGCCTGACGCCGCTGGCGTCGTTCCACGGCACGCCGCTCTCCTGCGCCTTGCGGCCGGGCGCCTGGCCGATGAGCGCGATCCGGGCACCGGGCGCCGCGGAGTAGAGCGGCTCGTAGCCGAGGTCCCGCGCCCAGGCGTTGGACTCGTGGGCGACGATCTCCGCCCGGATCCGGTCGAGATTGCTCGTCACGGCGTGAGCCCCGGTCAGTGCCCGCCGGAGACCAGGAACGCCAGCCCGGTGGCGATGGCCGCGACGCACAGGGCCAGGCACAGGTAGCCACCCAGCCGGCGTGCGAGGCCAGGGGCCGCGCCGGCGCCCGTCGCGTCGCCGTCGTGCGCGACGCCGGCTTCGACGGCGTCGGCCCGGACCGGCAGCGTGAGCAGCCGGAGACCCAGTGCGAACAGTGCGGGTACGCCCGCGCCGACCAGCAGGCCGACGAGGACTACCTGCCCCAGCGCGCCCCACTCGATGATGCCGCTCATTCCGCCGTTCCCTTCCCGGAGCCGTTCGATGTCCCACCGGCCGCGGAGGATCCGGCCGCTCCCGCACCCACCGGGACGATGTCGATGGCGTCGATCGCTGCCGCGGCGGCCGACGTCGTCGCGCCCGCCTCGACCGGTGCGACGTGCAACGGGCCTGCTTCTCCGGTGGTCGCGGCGACCGGCTGGATCCCGGCTCCGCGCTCCTCGTCCCAGGCCTCGTTGACGTTGGTGTGGTCGACGGGCTTGCGGCGCGAGGCGATCCAGATGGCCGCCGCCGACGCGAGCAGTATGCCGAGCACCAGCACGCTGCCGAGCACGCCGCCGACCCCGTGCTGCACCCAGAAGCAGAGCGCACCGATCAGGCCGGCCGCTGGCAGCGTGAGCATCCAGGCGCCGAGCATGCGGCCGGCGAGCCCCCAGCGCACCGTGGCGCCCGGCATGCCGACACCGGAGCCCAGGATCGAGCCGGTGGCGACGTGGGTAGTGGACAGCGAGAAGCCGAAGTAGCTGGACAGCATGATGACGGCCGCCGAAGACGTCTCCGCCGCCATCCCCTGCCGGGTGTCGATCTCGACGAGGCCCTTGCCGAGGGCGCGGATGATGCGCCAGCCGCCGGTGTAGGTGCCGAGCGCCATGGCCAGGGCGCAGGACAGGATGACCCAGAACGGGACGCCCGAGTCCGCCGGTACCGCGCCGGCCGTGATGAGGGCGAGCAGGATGATGCCCATCGACTTCTGCGCATCGTTGGTGCCGTGCGCCAGGGAGACCAGGGAGGCGGAGCCGACCTGGCCCCAGCGGAACCCCCGCGAGGTGACGTCCTGCGGCAGGCCGCGGGTCAGCCGTGCGACGAGCCAGGTACCGGTCGCGGCGACCGCGATGGCGACCACCGGGGCGATCAGCGCCGGGACCAGGACCTTCGCGAGGACGCCCTCCCACAGCACGCCGGAGGTGCCCGCAGCCGCCAGCACCGCACCCACGACGCCGCCGACCAGCGCGTGCGACGAGCTGGACGGCAGGCCGACCAGCCAGGTGAGCAGGTTCCAGACGATGCCGCCCACCAGTCCGGCGAACACGACCTCCAGGGTGATGACCTCGGCGTCGACGAGTCCCTTGGCGATGGTCGCGGCCACCGACAGCGACAGGAACGCGCCGACCAGGTTCAGTGCCGCGGACAGCAGGACCGCCCGGCGGGGCGTCAGGGCTCGGGTGGCGATGGAGGTCGCCATGGCATTGCCCGTGTCGTGGAAGCCGTTGGTGAAGTCGAAGGCGAGTGCGGTGAGCACGACCACGACGAGAAGAGTCATCTCGGTCACCACACCATGGTGACGTGTGCGCAGATCACACTTGACCAGCGGGTGACATTCAGGTGAACAGTTCGATTTCTGTTCACATGGTGTTCATCTTCCGGAGTCGACAGATCTTGCCTGTCCCCCGTGCGAGCTACCCGCGATTGTCCACCGTACGGTGACTACCGCGCGCGGCCCGATCCATAGCGTTCTGGGTAGTCCGCGGCGACCGGTTCGCGGCTTCTCGAAGGAGTCATCGTGCGTCTGGTGTGGCAGCTCATAGCCGTTCTGGCGGTCTCGTTCCTCGGCAGCCAGGGCTTGGCGCTGGTCGGCGACAACCCCTGGCCGGCGCTCGTCGTGGGGCTCGCGACGGCCGTGCTCGCAGCGGTCGGACGACGGCGGCTTCGTCGTGCTGGCCCGCATCCCGACCGGGGCCCGGTAGTGGCCGTGCCGACCCGCGTGCTGGTCTGTGACGACCAGGTGCTGATCCGCACCGGGTTCGCGACGATCATCGACGCCCAGCCCGACCTCGAGGTGGTGGGCGACTGCGGTGACGGGCGAGCCGCCGTCGACCTCGCCCGCCGGCTGAACCCCGACGTCGTGGTGATGGACGTCCGGATGCCGGTCCTCGACGGCATCGAGGCGACCCGCCTGCGCGCCGGAGCCAGCGGGTTCCTGCTCAAGGACGCCCCGGCCGCACAGCTGCTGAACGGCATCCGCACCGTCGCGTCGGGGGCCGCGCTGACCCCGCGCGAGCTGGAGGTGCTGCGCCTGATCGCCAACGGCCTGTCGAACGGCGAGATCGCCGCGACGCTGGTGATCAGCCAGGAGACGGTCAAGACGTACGTCTCCCGCCTCCTGGCCAAGCTCGGCCTGCGCGACCGTGTGCAGGCGGTGGTCCACGCCTACCGCAGCGGCTTGGTGACGTGACGGTGCGTTCGGTGTGCGTGTTCCTCCCGGCTGCACGCCGGACGGACCGTCTCAGTCGACTGGTCGGGTGACGGGGACGAGCGTGATGATGTGGTCGAGCCCCTTGTAGTCGTCAGGGTTGGACGTGTACAAGGGAAGGCCCTCGGCTGCCGCGGTGGCGGCGATCATGAGATCGACGGCACGGCGGCGCGGAGTCCGGCCGACCGCGACGACACCGGCGGTCAGCCGGCCGTAGAGACGGGCGGCCTCGGCGGCGAAGGGGATGGGGTCGAACTCGTTCTCGACCCGCTGGAGGACGTCGATGCGGCGTGCTCGTTCCGCGTGCTCCTCGTACTGGGTACTGTCAGGGCGGACCAGGTGGGGCCCTGCGGAGAGCTCCGCGAGAGTGATGGCGCTGACAGCCATCTCATCGGGCAGCTCGGTGATATCGATCCGGTCCCGCAAGATCAAGATGTTCGTATCGACAAGACCTTGGGTGACCTCAGCGCTCATACGGGTCGTAGACCTCGTCATCGACCGTCGCTTCCTGATCGGCGCGGAACGCCTCCAGCGACATGCGGGCGCCGGCCTGCGACATGGCAGCGAACTCTGCGCGCGGGACGAATCGACGCCGGTGGCGCAACGGGACCAGCTCACCGATCTGATGCCCATCACGCGTGACGGTGAACGACCGCCCGGACTGAACGGCATCCATGATCTCCTTCGAGCGCGAACGCAGGTCGCGCTGGGTGATCTCTGGCTGGATACTCATGCCAATCACGGTAGCACCGAGTGCCACCACGTGCCACGGCGCGTAACCGTCCAACGGGCCGCGTACCGGTGCGGACCCACGGGTGATCTCTGCGCCCTGGGCTGTGCGGGCCGGGGCCCGGCCGTACTCCGGGCGTCGAGCCCGCTAGTCCTGCCGGTACATCACCATGCCGCCGTGGTACAGCACACGGTCGCGGAAGTCGCCGTCCGCGCTGAACCCCGTGTCGTCCCGGTAGCGGATGTGATCGCCCTCGATCCAGTACCGCCCCGTGTAGGCGCTCTCCCGGTCGCCGCGCGCCTCGTCGTACCGGCCGTCGGGCAGCAACCGCTGCCGCACGTGCCCGTCCGCCGTGACCCACAACCCGAGGTAGCCGTCCGTCGTCATGCCCGTCTCCCGTCCCCGCCCTGCGGCGATCCGACGTCCGGCGGTCTCGCCGGACGATCACCAGATTGCCCGGGGCGCTCGCGGGCAACCAGGCTGCGGTGTACCGGGGTGTGCGGCACCCAGGCTGACGACGCCGCTGTCCGCTCAGCTGTCGGCGAGGTGGACGAGCCCGGCCGCCGTCGGCCGGAAACCGCAGGACTCCAGGTAGAACGTCTCGAGGTGCGGCTCGAAGTCGACGAACAGCCACTCGCATCCCGCCGCCCTGGCCTCCTCGACCGCGCGCCGCACGACGGCGGTACCGAGTCCTTGCCGCTGGTGGCTCGGGCGCGTCTTGGTGTCGATCAGGAACGCGTGACCCCCGCCGTCCCACGCGACGTTCACGAACCCGACCAGCTGCCCCTCGCTGCTCCGGGCGGTGACCCACCCCAGCGAGTGGCCTCGGACCCGGTCCCACCATCCGGGCTCCGGGTTGCCGCCGTGGGACTCGGTGAGGTCCACGATCTCGGCGTCGGACACCGGCCCGCGCCAGTCCAGAACCACTTCATCAGTAGGCATGGTGGTCAGCCGTCGTCGACGCGGGACTGGTAACCGCATCCACGGCAATCACATCCGGCATCGCCAAGCTCCCCCACCGCTCAAGGTCCGGCTCGGTCCCGGTGAGCTCGGCAGCGAGCAGCGTCCACGCCGTCCCGTGCCCAACCAGGACGACGTCGCGCCCCGGATGCTCCGCGAGGATCTTCCTGGCCGCAGCGACCACCCGCGTCCGCGTCCGGACGATCGGCTCCCAGCCCGGGCGGGCCACGGCGTGCGGGCTCGTCAATGCGCCGCGGACCGCGCCCGCGAAGTCCGGCACCCATCCACTACCGCCCCGGTCGTGCTCCCTCAGGTCCTCGACCTGCGGCACCTCCCGCTTGGCCAGCAGGAACGCTGTTCGCGCCGCCTTCGGCTCGGGCGAGGTGTACCAGACGGCGTCGTCGGGCCACGGCGCCTGCGCCGCGAGCTCCTCGACCAGGTACTCGTGCTCCGGATCCAGGATCCACGCTGAGGCAGGGACAGCCTTGTCAAGAATCGGCCGCCCATGTCGGACGAGGTAGAGGGCCACCGCGCAAGGGTATGCCGCCGCCATGCGGCCGATCGGAGAGTCCGTCTCCAGCATATGGTGCGGCTTGATCCGACGCCGCAGAGCAGGCCCAACCGCATGGTCGAAGCGGACCGATCAAGACCCGCCACAACCCTGAAACGAACGATGACGCGAGACACCGATCAACGATGTCCCGCGTCATCCCAAGGTGGGCCCAGAGGGACTCGAACCCCCGACATCCACGGTGTAAACGTGGCGCTCTAACCAACTGAGCTATGAGCCCTGGCAGCGGACCACAATACCTGGCCCCAGCCCCGAACCAGGTCAGATTTTACGAACTGGCCGGATCAGATCTCCACTACCGCTCGCCGGTAGTCCTCCAGGTCGCGTGCCTGACCCCGCGGGTTGACCACGCACCAGCGGACGATCCCGTCGGCGTCGATCAGGAACGTCCCCCGCAGCGCGATCCCCGAGCTCTCGTCGAACACCCCGTAGTCCCGCGCCACCTCGCCGTGCGGCCAGAAGTCGGAGAGCAGGTCGAACTGATAGCCCTCCGCCGCCTGCCACGCCTTGAGCGTGAAGACGGCGTCCGTCGAGATCACGAGCAGCCGCACGCCGGCGGTCTCGAAGTCCTCGATGTTGTCGCGCAGCTCGCACAGCTCGCTGGTGCACGTCCCGGAGAACGCGAACGGGACGAAGACGACGAGCACCGGCGCGCCACGCAGGTCCGACAGCGTGGTCGGGGTGCCGTGCGTGTCCGGGAGCGTGAAGTCGGGTGCGGGATCACCCGGCTTCAGCGACTCCGCGGGAGCGGTCGGCGTGGCGGCGAACTCGGTCACGGCTTCAGACCTGTGGGGCCATCACTTGCCGCGGCCCCGGTAGGCGAGCCGAGTTGCCGACCAGTCCTCCGCGATGGCAAAGGTGCTGGTGGTCTGCAGGCCGGCGGTCGTGGCGGCCTCCTGGATGTCACTGTGGCCCACCTCGCCGTCCCGGCCGGGCTTGGGCGTGAAGATCCAGATGATGCCGCCGTCGTCCAGCACGGTCAGCACATCCACGAGTGCGTCGGTGAGGTCTCCGTCGCCCTCCCGCCACCAGAGGATGACGCCGTCGGTCACGTCGCCGAAGTCCTCGTCCTCCAGCTCGCTGCCGATGATCTTTTCGATGTCGGCCCGGAGGGCGTCGTCGACGTCGTCGCCCCAGCCGAACTCCTGCACCACCTGGCCGGCCTCGAAACCGAGGCGCCCGGCGCCCTGGGTGTCCGTGCTCACTTGGTTGATCGTCCCTCTCTCTGTCCGGCACTCGCAGCCGGGTCGTATGCGTGTTCTGTCCGGCCCTACGCGGGCCCTCCGTCGCCAAAGGTAGTGCACGCACCCCGGCCATGCCTCGCAACCAGGTCGCGTGGTGTCTTTTTGATGAATCGATGAGACCTCGGCAACGCACAAGTCATGCACTCAGTCTCATCATTGCGATACCCCGTATCAATAACGACGCGATCCGGTACAGACGTAACGCAGATCACGCACTCTTGACCGCCCTATGGTGTGAGCGCACGCTGTGAGGGGACAGAATGGCTAGGACCACCTGTGCGTGGGCGTGCACAGTCGCAACCCCAGCTGTGGCGACGCTACGCCGACGCGACGGGTCCTGACGAGGCGGCGAGGAGCGCGAACCGCGACCCCGCCGCGCGACACCGAGAGAGGTTGCTGGTGGCTTCGTTTGACGAGACCGGACCGCTGATCAACGGTCTGCTCAGCGCCGTACCTGACATCGACCCGGCCGAGACCGAGGAATGGGTCGAGTCCTTCGACGGGCTGATCGACGACAAGGGCGGACCTCGCGCCCGGTACGTCATGCTCAACCTGCTCCGGCGGGCGCGCGAGCGGAATGTGAGCATTCCCGCGTCCATGGCGACGCCCTACGTGAACTCCATCGGGATACACGAAGAGCCCTACTTCCCGGGCGACGAGGCCATGGAGCGGCGCTACCGCTCGTGGATCCGTTGGAACGCGGCGGTCATGGTGACCCGCGCCCAGCGCGAGGGCCTCGGCGTCGGTGGGCACATCTCCTCGTACGCGTCCGTGGCGACGCTGTACGAGGTGGGCCTGAACCACTTCTTCCGCGGCAAGGACCATCCGGGCGGCGGCGACCAGATCTACTTCCAGGGCCATGCGTCCCCCGGCGTCTACGCCCGCGGCTACCTCGAGGGCCGCCTGACCGCGGACCAGCTCGACGGGTTCCGCCAGGAGAAGTCGCACCCGGGCGGCGGCCTGCCGTCCTACCCGCACCCGCGCCTCATGCCGGACTTCTGGGAGTTCCCGACAGTCAGCATGGGCCTCGGCCCGGCGTCGGCGATCTACCAGGCGTGGACCAACAAGTACCTGCACAACCGCGGGATCAAGGACACCAGCCAGCAGGACGTCTGGGCCTTCCTCGGCGACGGCGAGATGGACGAGCCCGAGAGCCGCGGTATGATCCAGCACGCCGCCCAGCAGCAGCTGGACAACCTGACCTTCGTCGTGAACTGCAACCTGCAGCGCCTCGACGGCCCGGTGCGTGGCAACGGCAAGATCATCCAGGAACTGGAGGCCCAGTTCAAGGGCGCCGGCTGGAACGTCATCAAGGTCGTCTGGGGCCGCGAGTGGGACACCCTGCTCAACGCCGACAAGGACCGCGCGCTGGTCAACCTGATGAACGTCACGCCCGACGGTGACTACCAGACCTACCGTGCGGAGTCCGGTGCGTTCATCCGCGAGCACTTCTTCGGGCGCGACCCGCGCACGAAGGCCCTCGTCGCGAACATGACCGACGACGACATCTGGAACATGAAGCGCGGCGGGCACGACTACCGCAAGCTCTACGCGGCGTACTCCGCGGCGCGCGCGCACACCGGTCAGCCGACGATCATCCTCGCGCACACCGTCAAGGGCTACGGCCTGGGCTCCGGCTTCGCCGGCCGCAACTCGACGCACCAGATGAAGAAGCTCAAGGGCGACGACCTCAAGACGCTGCGCGACTCGCTCCGCATCCCGATCTCGGACGCCGAGCTCGAGGCGGACCCGTACCTGCCGCCGTACTACCACCCGGGGGCCGACGCGCCGGAGGTCCAGTACATGCTGGAGCGCCGCCGTCAGCTCGGTGGCTTCGTACCGGAGCGCCGGACCGTCGCGAAGACGACCCTCAAGCTGCCCGAGGACAAGACCTACGAGCTGCTGAAGAAGGGTTCCGGCACGCAGCAGATCGCCACGACCATGGCGTTCGTGCGGCTGCTCAAGGACCTCTTCAAGGCCAAGGACTTCGGCAACCGCATAGTGCCGATCATCCCGGACGAGGCCCGCACCTTCGGCCTCGACTCGATCTTCCCGAGCGCCAAGATCTTCAACACGCTCGGCCAGAACTACCTCGCCGTGGACCGCGAGCTCATGCTGAGCTACAAGGAGTCCGAGTCCGGCCAGATCATGCACACCGGCATCAACGAGGCCGGTTCCGCCGCCGCGTTCCAGTCGGTGGGCACGTCGTACGCCACGCACGGCGAGCCGATGATCCCGGTCTACATCTTCTACTCGATGTTCGGCTTCCAGCGCACGGGCGACCAGTTCTGGGCGGCCGGCGACCAGATGACGCGCGGCTTCATCATCGGCGCGACCGCGGGCCGCACCACCCTCACGGGTGAGGGCCTGCAGCACGCCGACGGGCACAGCCCGCTCATCGCCGGTACGAACACGTCGATCGTGCAGTACGACCCGGCCTACGGGTACGAGATCCGGCACATCATGCGCGACGGCATCGAGCGCATGTACGGCGACGGCTCCGACGGCCGGGACCAGGACGTCATGTACTACCTCACGGTGTACAACGAGCCGATGGTCCAGCCGGTCGAGCCGGAGGACGTCGACGTCGAGGGCATCAAGCGCGGTATCCACCGCATCTCGGTGTCGGACGCCGAAGGCCCCAAGGCCCAGCTCCTCTCCTCCGGCGTAGGTGTGCCGTGGGCGCTCGAGGCGCAGCAGCTCCTCAAGGAGGACTGGGGCGTCTCGGCCGACGTGTGGTCGGTGACCAGCTGGAACGAGCTGCGTCGCGACGCCCTGGCCGCCGAGCATGACTCCCTGATCGACCCGGCAGCGCCGATGCGCACGCCGTACGTCACGGAGAAGCTGTCCGGCGCACAGGGGCCGTTCATCGCCACCAGCGACTACGACCACCTGGTACCCGACCAGATCCGTGCGTGGGTCCCCGGCGACTACGCGGTGCTCGGCGCCGACGGGTTCGGTTTCTCCGACACCCGTGCCGCCGCGCGGCGGTTCTTCCTCATCGACGGTCCGTCGATGGTGGTCCGGACGCTGCAGGTCCTCGCCCGCCGTGGCGAGGTGCCGACCGACGTCGTCGCGAAGGCCGTCGAGAAGTACCGCCTGCTCGACGTCACCGCCGGCACGTCCGGCAACACGGGCGGCGACAGCTGACCTTCGGTCGACGCCGGGGTAGTCACCTGGCGAGGTAGACGAGCAGCGAGGTAGTCATCCAGCGCGAACCGGATGACTACCTCGCTGCTCGTCTACCTCGCCAGATGTCTACATCGCCAGGTGACTACCTCGGCGGGTTCTGTTCCGCTGCGGCGATCGCCTTCTCCAGCTCGTCCCGCAGCGGCCTGACCGCCTTCGTGTCCGGGTGCATCTCCAGTGCCCGCAGGTGCTGCCGTGCCTCGAGCACCCGGTCGGCCTCGAGCGCGGCGAGCACCAGATGCTTGCCGGCCACCGGCGAGTGCTCCCGCACGCGCCAGTGCCCCACGCCCAGCCCCAGGGCCTCCACGGGCATGCCCGCGTCCCGCAGGATCGCCAGGCCCTCCACCAGCGCCCGACCGTCAGGATCGCGTTCAGCAGCCGTGGTGAACCGCCGGACGGCGCCCTCCGGGTCGTCGGCGAGCGACAGCCGGCCCAGCTCGATCAGCGGGTACCAGCCGCGCGGGTGCCCGGCCAGCTCCTCGGCCAGCGCCCAGACCGCGAGGTCCGCCTCGCGCTGCTTGGACTCGGGGATCTCGTCGGAGTCCCGCAACGGGTCCTCCAGCGTCGGGTCCTCGGCGGCGCGGCGGCGCACTATCTCTGCCAGGGCGCCGAAAGCCTCTTCGTTGTTCGGATCGTCGGTCAGCTGGGCGCGCAGCGCGTCCTCGTGTCCCGCGTCCCCTCGTCGGGGCGCCGACGGCGACGGGCGGCGAGCACCGACCGTGGACGCAGACAGGGGCCGACGGATGAGGCGGCGGAGCCGATGCATCAGGGCCATACCTCGACCCTACAGTTTTCCTCCCCTCCGCACTGGGATCACCCTGCCTTGAAAGTCCGTTTGTGGACTCCCCACAACTCGGACTCGTATGCTGCCGGGGTGCCACCAACTCGACGGGGCGCGCGAACCAGCGCTCAGAAGACCGACCGGGAGGCCGGGCCGGCAGCCGACCCCGGCGGCAGCCAGGACCCCGGCCAGGACGCCCCGGCGCCAGTGACCTCGACGCCCGTGACGGAGCCCGCCCCCGGGGCGGCCGCGACCGACCCCGCCGGGTTCCCGATGAACCTCCAGCGGGTCCGCGAGGCCAGCGGCCTCCTCACCGCCGCCGCGATGCGGCGACTGGACGAGGACCTCAACTGGTACCGCGACCTCCCCGCGGAGGACCGCTCGTACGTCGGCCTCGTCGCCCAGGCCGGCATCAACGCGTTCACCTCCTGGTTCACCGATCCGGACCGGCCGCCGCACGGCGTCAGCGAGATCTTCGCCGCGGCCCCCACCGAGCTGACCCGCTCCATCTCGCTCCAGCACACGCTCCAGCTCGTGCGCGTGGTGGTCGACGTCGTCGAGACGCACTCCGACCGGATCGCCGCGCCCGGCGGCGAGCGCGACCTGCGCGAGGCGGTCCTGCGCTACTCCCGCGAGGTCGCGTTCTCCGCGGCCGAGGTCTACGCCCGTGCCGCCGAGTGGCGCGGCGCCTGGGATGCCCGCCTCGAGGCCCTCGTGGTCGACGCGCTCGTGCGCGGCGACGGCGACGACTCCCTCCGCTCGCGCATCTCGGCCCTCGGCTGGAGCGGCCGCGGCAACGCGCTCGTCGTCGTCGGCCTCGCCACCGAGCAGCTCGACGAGATCCGCACCGCCGAGATCCGCCGCGTCGCCCGGCGCGCCGCTGGCGACGCCCTCGTCGGGATCCACGGCGACCGGCTGGTCCTCGTGCTCGGCGGCGAGGGCGACCTCGTCGCAGCCGCCACATCGCTCCTGAGCCGCTTCGGCATGGGTCCGGTGGTGATCGGCACCCAGGTGCCCAGCCTGACCGACGCCGCCCGGTCGGCCCGGTCCGCGCTCGCGGGCCTGACCGCCGCCCCGGCCTGGCCGCAGGCGCCCCGCCCGGTCATGGCCGACGACCTCCTGCCCGAGCGCGTGCTGACCGGCGACTACACCGCCCGCGCCACGCTGATCGCCCAGGCTTTCACCCCGCTGCAGGACGCCGGCGGCGCCGTGCTGGAGACCCTGTCGGCCTACCTGGGCACCGGCCGGTCGCTGGAGGCCGCGGCGCGTCATCTGTACGTTCACCCCAATACGGTGCGCTACCGGCTCCGCAAGGTGTCGGAGATCACAGGGTGGGACCCGCTCGACGCCCGCGAGTCGTTCGTGCTGCAGGTGGCCCTGGCACTGGGCCAGCTCGGCCGCGGCTGACCGTTCTGTCCTAACTCTTCGCCGGGGTCGGTACCTTGTAGGTTCTCCACAAGGGGCCTCTACCAGGTTGGTACGGGTCGCGACGTCCCGCGAGCTCTCCGGGTTGGCAGAGTGGACGCGTGCTCGCCGTCGTCTGCCCTGGACAGGGCTCTCAGACCCCCGGGATGCTCAGCGACTGGCTCGAGCTGCCCGGAACCGAACAACGCCTCGCCGCAGCATCCGAGGCCTCGAACCTGGACCTGGTGGCGCACGGAACGACGTCGGACGCCGACACGATCCGCGACACCGCGGTGGCCCAGCCCCTGATCGTCACCACGTCGCTGCTCGCGCTGCGCGCCCTGCTGGACGGCCGCGCCGCCGCCGACGTTGTCGACATCACCGCCGGTCACTCCGTCGGCGAGCTGTCTGCGGCAGCGGTGGCAGGCGCCCTGTCGGACGACGGAGCGGCCGGCCTGGTCGCACGCCGCGCCCGGGCGATGGCCACGGCGGCAGCGGCTGCGCCGTCGGGCATGAGCGCCGTCGTGGGCGGCGACCCCGATGAGGTGCTCGCAGCGATCGAGGCCGCGGGCCTGTGGCCCGCCAACGTCAACGGCGCGGGCCAGACCGTCGCGGCCGGCGCCCTGGAGAACCTCGCCAAGCTGGCCGAGAACCCGCCGACCCGTGCCCGGGTGATCCCGCTGCAGGTCGCCGGCGCCTTCCACACCCCGTTCATGGACGCGGCGCGCGCCGAGTTCGAGCCGGTGGCCCTCGGCTGGGACGCCACAGACCCGACCCTGCCGTTCCTCGCCGACCTCGACGGCACCGCCTACACGGGCGGCGCCAACGGCCACGGCACAGGCGCTGACGTGCTGCGCAACATCGCGGGCCAGGTCACGGCGCCGGTCCGGTGGGACCTGATCATGACTGGCCTGGCGGAGCGCGGCGTGACCGGTCTGCTCGAGCTCGCTCCTGGCGGCGTCCTGACGGGCCTCGCCAAGCGCGGCCTCAAGGGCGTGGAGACCGTCGCGGTGAAGTCGCCCGCCGACCTCGATGCGGCGCGCGCGCTTATCACCGCCCATGGGTCAGCGCACAGCAGTGTCCCCCCTTTTTCCAGCGGCACGAGCGCGACCGGAGCAGACCAGTGACCATCCTGCAGCAGGCCCAGCCCACGCAGTTCTCGCGGATCCTGGCGATCGGCGGGGAGCGCGGCGAGCTCGTCGTGACCAACGACGACATCGCCGGTCCCATCGACTCCTCCGACGAGTGGATCCGCCAGCGCACCGGCATCGTCACGCGCCGCCGGGCCGGCGCGGACCGGGACGTGCTCGACCTGTCGGAGGCCGCCGCGAACAAGGCGCTGGAGGCCGCGGGCCTGACCGGCGCCGACATCGACGCGATCATCCTGTCGACGATCACGCACATGCACATGACGCCGTCGGGCGCCGCGATCCTCGCCGAGCGCATCGGCGCGACGCCGGCCGCCGCCTACGACGTGTCGGCCGCGTGCGCCGGCTACGCGTACGGCATCGGCCAGGCGGACGCCCTGGTCCGCTCGGGCCTGGCCCGGCACGTGCTGGTGATCGGCGCCGAGAAGCTCAGCGAGATCATCGACCCGACCGACCGCTCCATCTCGTTCCTGCTGGGCGACGGCGCGGGCGCCGCGATCGTCGGCCCGTCGGACACCCCGGGCATCGGCCCGACCGTATGGGGATCGGACGGCGCCAAGGCCACCGCGATCCGTCAGACGCACTCCTGGACCGAGCTGCGCGAGGACCCCTCGCTCGGCTGGCCCACGCTGCGCCAGGACGGGCCTACCGTGTTCAAGTGGGCGAGCTTCCAGATGGCGCCCGTCGCGGAGAAGGCGATGGCCGAGGCAGGCGTGACCGCCGAGGACATCCAGGTCTTCATCCCGCACCAGGCCAACATGCGGATCATCGACCAGATGAAGAAGCAGCTGGGCCTGCCGGATACCGTGGTCATAGCGCGCGACATCGCCGAGACCGGCAACACGTCGGCGGCGTCGATCCCGTTGGCCGCAGAGCGCCTCCTCGCAGAGGGGCAGGCCAAGTCGGGCGACCTCGCCCTCCAGATCGGGTTCGGCGCGGGCCTTGTCTACGCCGCGCAGGTCGTGGTGCTGCCGTAGCCGGCTGCGGCGGGCCGTAAGGAAATGACCCGCCGTGCAATCCAGTCGCGAGATGCGCCAAGATCTGACCAGCAAGACTCCGGTGCCCGACGGCGCCGGTGACCGTTACGAAAGATAGGAAGTCCCATGGCCAACACGGACCAGGAGATCCTCGAGGGCCTCGCCGAGATCGTTGCCGAGGAGACGGGCCTCGACAAGGCCGACGTCCTGCTCGAGAAGTCCTTCCAGGACGACCTCGACATCGACTCCCTGTCGATGATGACCATCGTCACGCACGCCGAGGACAAGTTCGAGGTTCGCATCCCGGACGAAGAGGTCAAGAACCTCTCGACCGTCGGCGACGCAGTGAGCTTCATCAAGGGCGCTCAGGCCTGAGCCGCCCCCCGACGGCGGTAGCGCGGCCCCTGTTTCACCGGGCCCGTGCCGCCGTCGGGCACTCGCTGCCCACGAGGTAGCACCTTTTCGCACCTGCCCCCTTCGTCCCACCACCCTCGGGAGCATCATCATGTCCTCCGCACGCGAAGTCGTCGTCACCGGCCTCGGCGCCACCACACCCCTCGGCGGGGACGTGGCATCCACGTGGGAGGCCGCTCTCGCCGGTGTATCAGGGGCGCGCACCCTGGAGAACGACTGGGCAGAGAAGTACGGGATCCCCGTGACCTTCGCCGCCACCATCAAGGTGGACCCGGCAGAGGTGCTCTCCCGCCCCGAGACCAAGCGTATGGACCCGTCCGCGCAGTACGCGATAGTCGCGACGCGTGAGGCCTGGGCCGACGCGGGCAGCCCCGAGATCGACGGCGACCGGCTCGGCGCAGTGGTGTCGTCCGGCATCGGCGGCATCCAGACCATCCTGGACGGCTGGGACACGCTCCGTGAGCGCGGCGCCCGGCGCATGCTGCCCATGACCGTCCCCATGCTCATGCCGAACTCCCCCTCGGCCTACGTGTCGCTCGAGCTCGGAGCCCGCGCCGGTACCCACGCGCTCGTGTCCGCGTGCGCCTCGGGCGCCGAGGCCGTGGGCTACGCCGTCGAGATGATCCGCTCCGGCCGCGCCGACGTCGTCGTGGCCGGCGGCACCGAGGCGGCCATCCACCCGATGCCGCTGGGCGCGTTCGCGGCCTCGCGGACACTCTCCCTCCGCAACGACGACCCGCAGCGGGCCTCGCGCCCGTACGACGTCGACCGCGACGGTTTTGTGCTCGGTGAGGGTGCGGCGGTCCTGGTGCTGGAGAGCGCCGAGCACGCCGCCGCCCGCGGCGCCCGCGTGTACGCCAAGATCAGTGGCGTGGGCCTGTCGTCCGACGCGTACCACATCACCTCCCCCGACCCCGAGGGCAAGGGCCAGGTCGCGGCCATGCGCTTCGCGATGCAGGACGCCGGGGTGACCGCCGCCGACATCGTGCACGTCAACGCGCACGCCACCTCCACCAAGGTGGGCGACCTCACCGAGACGTCCTCCATCCGGACGCTGCTGGGTTCCGAGGCCGACCACGTGCTGCTCTCGGCGACGAAGTCCATGACGGGCCACCTGCTCGGCGGCGCGGGCGCCATCGAGTCGCTGTTCGCGGTCAAGGCGATCTCGGAGCGCCTCGCCCCGCCGACGATCAACGTGGACAACCCCGACCCGGAGCTGCAGGTGCCGCTCGTGCGCGACGAGCCGGCGAAGCTGCCCGGTGGCGACATCGCCGCCATCAACAACTCCTTCGGCTTCGGCGGGCACAACGTCGCCCTGGTGGTCCAGAACCACTGACCCCGGCTGCGGGTCCGGCACGTGTCAGGCGCTCAGGTCACCCCGGTGACCTGAGCGCCTGACACGTGTGCCGATGGTCGAACCTGTCGAGACCAACCCCACGCCACGCGAGTCCGTCCTGCCCGCGCCCCCTTCGTCTGACATGGGAGAATGTCCACATGGCAATGCGTGAGATCCGTGTGGTTCCCGACCCAGTACTGCGTACCCCGTGCGACACCGTGACAACCATCGACGACCGCGTCCGCAGCTTGGTCGCGGACCTGGTCGACACGGTGGACGACGAGGGGCGTGCCGGACTGGCCGCCAACCAGATAGGCGTCTCGCTGCGAGCTTTCTCGTGGAACATCGAGGGCGAGATCGGCTACGTGCTGAACCCGCGCATCGTCGAGCTGGGCGAGGAGCAGCAGGACGGCGGCGAGGGCTGCCTGTCCGTCCCGGGCCTCTGGTACCCCACTCTGCGGGCCAACTACGCCAAGGTCGAGGGCATCAACCTGGACGGCGAGCCGATCACCGTGGAAGGCACCGGGATCATGGCCCGCTGCCTCCAGCACGAGTGCGACCACCTGGACGGCATGGTCTATCTCGACCGCCTCCAGAAGGAGACCCGCCGCGCGGCGATGCGGGAGCTTCGCGCGCGCCTGTGAGGGTCTGACCACGCTGTTTGGTACATGCCACGCCCTGTGGGATCAATTTCAGGAAAGTCCTAAGGGGCACTAGTGGTGGCGCGCCTTTTTAGGCAAGAATGTGCCGCACGAACTCGTCGTACGTGGTGATTATTTCGACGCCTGCGCGCCGTTTCGCCTCGCATCTCGTCGGCGGATCGGGCAGTATGTGGTCCGAAGCACCGCTGTGCAGCCGACCACAGCGTCACCGCCCTGGTGAGGACGTAGGGGAAGACGTACCTCGACCCAGGGAGGAAGACATGGCCGGTGTCATCACGCGGGGTGTGCTTTTTGTGCACTCAGCGCCTCGTGCCCTGTGCCCCCACATCGAGTGGGCAGCGGGGAACGTACTTGGCGTGCGCGTATCCATGGACTGGACCGCGCAGCCCGCGGGACGCGGTCTGTACCGTGCCGAATACTCGTGGCAGGGCCTGCAGGGTACGGGCGCCAAGCTCGCGTCCGCCCTGCGCGGTTGGTCCCACCTCAGGTATGAGGTCACCGAGGACGCGAGCAACGGGGCCGACGGCGCCCGCTGGTCGCACACCCCCGACCTCGGCATCTTCCACGCCATGACGGATGTACACGGCAACGTGGTGGTCCAGGAGGACCGCGTCCGTGCGGCCCTGGAGCTCGCCGACCCGCGCGCCATGCGGGACGCCCTCGACCTCGCCCTGGGCGCGGCGTGGGACGACGAGCTGGAGCCGTTCCGCTACGCGGGCCTGGGCGCCCCGGTCCGCTGGCTCCACCAGGTCGGCTGACCCGACCCCAGACAGATTGACCACAGCGGTTGCTGCCACGAAGGGCCTCGGCCTGGTAGCAACTGCTGTGGTCAGCGTGTGAGTGGCAGCAGCGGAGACGGTCACCCAGTGGGCACCGTCGTCGAGCCATGCCGTCAGTAAGCGCTCGGTCGCGGGAGACGCCCGGCCCACAGCGCAGGCGTGCGCGCCATCAGGCGTTTCCGTCGACCGCCGGGGACTCGTGCAGCAGCGCGTCCCCCATGCTGCGGAATGCGGCGACGCCCTGACCCGCGACGGCGTACAGCGGGCTGGCCTGCGGTGAGGCCCGCCGGTCCGGGCCGCTCCTGCGCCCCGCGGCGTAACCGCGGCGCATACCCGCGTGGGTCTCGACTCTGGTACCGGCGACTGTCGGATAGCCGTACTAGCGTTCCCATCATGGATACTGGATTGCTGTTGACACCACACATTTCTTACATGACTGGGTTCCTCCAGACTGACGGTTCCCACTCGGAGACCCTGAAACGAAGGGGCGGATCACGATCGAGCTGGCAGTGCGAGACGAGGCGCACCTCACGAGCATCGCTGCCGCACTGCCCTGGAGAACAAGTCTTCTCAGACGCACCAGGCAGATCAACTTCGCCGCTGGCGGCTACACCTCGGCGATCCTCAATCTGCACGCACAGGACGCTCGACGATTCTTCGCAGCCGTGGGTGTGACGCCTGGCCGCAAGTCCGCGACGGTAGGACCCCCGACGCCCCCTACGTCGCCTCTGATTACGTCCGCGGACTCATCGACGGTGACGGATCCATCGGCTTCACGGCAAAGGGGTATCCGTTCGTCAGCATGGTCACCGCGAGCGAACGGCTCGCAAAGTATTTCTGTGATGTGATCGCAGAGGTATGCCTGGTCCGACGCACCGCCCGCCGCAACACGCGGGACAGCGTCTACAACATCATGGTGACCAGCACTGCGGCACAAGCGCTGGCCGCATGGTGCGACTACGACAACGCCCTCGCCCTCCCCCGCAAAGCAATCGCAGCGTCCGAGATCGCCGCCTGGACCGCGCCCACCTATCGATTCGGTGTCTCAAAGCGCCGCTGGACCCCCGACGAGGATGTGATCGTGAGGAGTCACAGCTCGGTCGACGCTGCGCAAATACTGGACCGAACGCAGCAGTCGGTCGATATGCGAAGGTGGCGCCTCGGAGTGCGAGCGCGAGACGACCGCGCGGTAAGCCGATCACAGAGTGCCGTCGGGGACTCGGGCCGCAGCGCGTCCGAACCGGAAGCACCTTACGCAAGTCGCGCTCCGAACGACAGGCCGATCCTCGTGCCCGCTGCACACGCTGGAGCAGGTATTCTCAGCGTGCGCCCGCCGAGGGCGCCGGCCCCGTTAGCTCAGTTGGTCAGAGCAGGAGACTCATAATCTCTCGGTCACAGGTTCAAGTCCTGTACGGGGCACGGTTATGACCTGCGGGGTTGACTCTTTCTTTAGGGTCAACCCCGCAGGGAATGGCGCAGAAATGGCGCAGGCGCCCGGAGCAGTGCGCCATTCTTCACACCGGATCCTTGACGCCGCCGGGCGCTTCCGCCGACCATGGCCGGGCAATGTTTCCCTGATTCCGAGCAAGGATGAGGTAGGAAGATGCGCGCACGGTTCCTCGGCAAGGACCCTGAGTCGAACGAGGGCAACAGCCCGACTCTCTTCGCAACCGACCGCACCGACCGGGCGACGTACATCGCCCAGGGGTGGAAGGTCACCGACCCCCAGGTGCTCGCCGACGTCGGCGAGGTCCCCGACCACGAGGCCATCATCGAGATTCCGGAGGACGTCATCAAGATGTGGGCCCGCCGGTACCAGGAGGGAACGCTCTGACCGCACAGCTGATCCCACCTGGGCCTGAGTTCGCGCGGATGCTCAAGGAGTTCGAGCACTCGGCGTTCCGGCTGGAGACCCGCGACAGCTACGCCGCGCCGAGTGAGGCGGCTGCGTTCGCGCAGTTCCTCGCCGACGAGGAACCCGACATGGGCTGGTTCCAGAACTGGCTCGGGTCGATCCGGACAACGACCGGCGACGGGCGCACCTTCCGGCGCGTGCGGGTCGTCTCGGTACCGCTGAGCGACTACGTCCGGTTCTCCCTGGGCGTCGCCGAGCTGGCCAACGAGGCGGGCGAGGACATCCGGTACGTTGCACGACAGGACGCCGCCGGGCTGCCCGAGTTCGACTACTGGCTGTTCGACTCGCGGACCGTCGGCAAGATGCACTTCGATGACGAGGACGAGTTCCTCGGCGTCGAGCTCATCGACGACCCGGCCACAGTGGTCGAGTTGAACTACCAGCGCGACGCCGCCTGGCACCGCGCGATCACGAGAGACGACTTTGCCGCGAAGCACATCGACAAGCTCTGATCTCAACGACGCCCGCGACGCCCTCGCGGGACGTCTGCGTGAGCTACGGCGAGCTGCAGGCCTAACCGGCCTGCAGCTCGCCACGTCGTTGTCCTGGCAACCGTCCAAGGTCTCCAAGATCGAGCACTCCAAGCAGACGCCCTCGGACGACGACATCCGCGCGTGGTGCCGCGCCGCCGGCGCCGAGCAAGAGATCGATGGACTGCTCGTCGCGCTGCACACCCTGGAGACCCGGCACGCGGAGTGGCAGCGGCAGTTCCGCGCCGGCGTGGCCACCGTCCAGACGCAGACAGCTCGGCGCGAGGAGTCGACCGAGCTGCTGCGGATCTTCGAGCCGACGTTCGTCCCCGGGTTGCTGCAGACGCCGGAGTACGCCCGGTACCGGTTCGCCGAGGTCACGCACAAGTTCGGTCACCGCCAGGACGTCGACGCTGCGGTCGCCGAGCGGATGCGCCGGCAGGAGATCCTGTACCGGCCAGGCAAGCGGTTCCACATGGTTGTGACCGAGGCCGTGCTGCACTACGCCCTGTGCCCGCTCGAGGTGATGCTGGGCCAGGTCGACCGGATGATCTCTCTGTCCATGCTGCCCAGCGTCCGGCTCGGAATCATCCCGTTCGAGACGCGCTACACGATCGCGCCGACTCACGGTTTCTGGATCCACGACGCCGACCTGGTCCAGGTCGAGACCTTCTCGGCCGGCCTCAACCTGGCGCAGCCCGGCGAGGTCGAGCTCTACACGAAGGTCTTCGAATCACTCGCGCTTGACGCCGACTACGACCGCAAGGCACGCACGCTCCTGACCAGGACCGTCGAAGCGATCGCGAACCGCCTTGACACCGAGGGCGACGAGTCCGAGCAATCTTGAGCAATCTTCTCGCCTGCTGCGATCCGCGGCAATAATCTCCAGCGCATGACCCCCGCAGCGACGCCGCAGCAGACCGCGCGGCCCATGCACTTCACGGCGCCGGCGCTCATCGCCTGCGACATCGACGGCACCCTGCTCCGCACAGGCCACCCAGCGAGTCGGGCAGTGCGCACCGCGGCTGCCGAGGTCCGCGCCGCTGGCCACCACATCGTGCTCGCGACGGGCCGATCCCTGGTCGGCGCCCTGCCCGTCGCAGTCCAGCTCGGCCTGGACGACGCCTGGATCGTCGCGTCGAACGGCGGGACCACGGCGCGCCTCGTCGACGGCCACTTCAAGGTCATCACGGAGCACCCGGTCGACGCCGAGGCTGCGATCCACGCTGCCCTCCGGGTGACGCCTGGCGTCCGCATCGCCGCCGAGGTCGTCGGGGACGGGTACCTGGTGAACATCCCCTTCCCCGACAGTCGACTCAACGGCCAACAGCACCCCGTCCGCCAGCTCGAGGCATTCTGGGCGCACCCCACACCGCGGCTCGCGATGCTTGACCCCGCCGCCTACCGCATCGTGCCGCAGCTGCGTGCGCTCGGCCTGACGGCGATCGCCACCGAGGCCGACTGGGTCGACGTGACGGCGCCCGGGATCTCGAAGGCGACGGCGCTGGAGGCGATCCGGGTCGAGCTCGGCGTAGAGCCCTGGGACACGGTGGCCATCGGCGACGGGGAGAACGACATCGAAGCGTTCCACTGGGCGCGCCAGTCGATCGTGATGGGACACGCACCGAAGCACGTCCAGAGCGAGGCGGACCGCGCCACCGGCACCATCGACGACGACGGCGCCGCGAGCGCCCTGCTGTCACTGCTCAGCTAGCGCCGGCCGACGTCGTCGCAGTGCAACCACAAGAAGCCGAACCGCCGTCGGCGATCAGTGATCGTGACGAGCACGTGCAGGCCTCCCCAGTCGGTGGCGATCGTGTCGAGGTGCTCGACGTCGTCCCGCTCCCACACGACGCGGACCGTCACCGGGACCGGTGGGTGCAGGCGGTGCAGGACAGCGTTCGGCCACGGTCCAGGGCCCTCCTTCGCGTTGAGGATCCGTTGCAGATGGGGATCCTCATCGAACGGGCCGGGCGGCGGCGGGTTGTCGAAGGCGAAGCCAGCCATACCGGCAGTATGCAACACGCGTTCGAACTGCTGCGCGTGTCTGGGCATGGCAAAGCGCCCCGTCTCCGCGAGGGAGACGGGGCGCTTCTTCGACCTACTGGGAGTGGTCGGGGTCAGGGTAGACCGAGCCACTGACACACCGTCAGACGGTCAGTCCTGCCGCGTAGGACTTGACCAGCAGCTGGGCGCGCACGGCGTCGACGAGAGTGTCGGCGAGCGCCTGGTGCCCGTCGGCGTTGGGGTGGACGCCGTCGGGCAGGATGTGCGTGAGCTTGTCCCAGTAGCCGGCTGTGTTCGGGTCGGCGGCCAGCACGTTCGGGAACTCCGCGGCCATGACGTCGACGAGCTCGTTGAAGTAGTCGAGCGCCTCGTCGGACCCGTTCGGGAACGCCGTCGACGTCGTGTAGTCCGCGAGGTACGGCTCCTTCATGAGCACGATCGGCGCCGGCCGCGCGGCGGGCACGACCAGCCCGTCGCACACCAGGTGGTAACCCGAGATCAGTCGCACCCTCACGCGGGTACCTGCCGGCACGCGGAGCGGGATCGCCGCGGCGGCGTAGTTCCGGGAGATGCCGGCCTGCGCCTGGTCGACGTTGGTCCAGGTCCGGATGACCTCGCCAGTGTCGAGCCGCATGAACTCGAGCACGACCGGCGAGACGCCGGCCTTACGGGCAGCGGTCAGGAAGTGGCACCCGTCCGCCGGCACGGTGAACACGACGTAGTGGTTCGCCGTCGTCGTGGTCCGGTAGCTCCCACCGTGGAAGTCGCCGGACGTCACCGTCGACCAGGCGGCCGAGTAGTCGAACAGGTCCGCACTGTCGGGGATCACCTCGAGCGAGGAGCCGAGCGCACACATGGTGCGCAGCGCGTGCTCGGCGCCCTGCCGAGTGACCGCGTCGACGCCGTGCCGCCGGGCGGTGTTGATCAGCGCCTGGATCAGCAGCACCGTGTCGCCGCCGAGCTGCTTGCTCGAGGTCCACGGCTGGCCGGTCAGCATGACGTCCGCGGCGGCCTCCGCGTGGGAGCCGCCGACGGCACGGTTCAGGTCGACGTCGCCGTCGGTCGGGTACGTCATGCCGAACCGGGCCGCGACGATCTGCGGGTAGTAGCCGGCGGGGTCGGGCAGCCCGGTGCCGTGGGGGAAGCTGTGCCCGTAGGTCACCAGGCGATCGCGCACCCACGCCTCGTCGATCGGGTCAGCCACGGGTGTAGCCGTCGACCGTGATGGTCGAGCCCTGTGGTGCGACGACGGCGACCTCGCCCGCGCGGGTGTACATCGGGCGGGCCGCGGCGCCCAGGACCAGGCGGACGACGACGTCGGGCAGGTGCGGCTGCAGGCGCGTCCACAGCCACTGCCACACGGCCAGCACGACCAGGTCGACGAGCAGCACCACGAACCCGACGGACGCCGATGACGTCAGGTCGACGCCGAGGAGCTCGAGGAGCTCGAGCACCCACGGGGCGTGCACGGCGAACCACGCGAGCAGCGCGGTCACGACCGCGGCCCAGATCTTCGGGGTCACGGTGCGGACCCACGCGGTCAGACGGTCAGACATGGTCAGCCCTCCTCGGCAATGCGGCCGGCGAGCTCGTCGACGACGGCCTCGGCGATGTGGGCGGCGTCCCGGTCGGGCTGCGCCGCGATGGCGGCTGCGATGGCCGCGGTCAGGTCGGTACGCAGACGCGCGACGACGGCGGTCGAGAACGCGGCGACGTCGACGGCGGCGCCGGCATCCTTGGCGATCGCGCGGGTCAGGATCAGCGAGTCACCCGCGCGCCTGTTGGCCTGCACGGTGTGCTTCCGGAGTGCGCCCACGCGCTCCCCGGCGGTCTCGCTCGGGATCTTCTGGCCGTCGGCCTCAGTGGCCTGGAACCGGTGGCCCCAAACTGCGGCGGGCAGGGTCTTGACGAGCTCGGCAGCGATCTCCTGGGCAGTGGGCATGTCGTCCTCCGGGGTCGGTGTGGTGATGGTGCCGGGCAGCGCCCAGGGACGGGCGTCACGGTCGTGACCGCCCGTGCTGCGGACGCTGATGTGGATGTGGTGCCGGTGCGCGTTCGGGCCCGTGTAGGGCTGCCAGCCGTGCACCACGCCCGTCACGTGGGCGCCGTAGCAGATGCGCCCCTCGTAGATCACGTAGCGGGTACGCGGGTCGCGCACGAGCGCGTCGGCGAGCGGCTGCGCCTCGCCGACCACGGTCATCCCGATGACCAGGTCCTCGTCGAGGTCGTACGCGCGAACGATGCCGTCAGGCGGCGCCGGGTTGTGATCGCTCGGGCGGGCCTGGTGCGACGTGTCGCCGATCCATCCGTCCGACGCCTTGTCGCGGTCCGGGTGCGCCGCGTTGATCTGGGCGCGCAGCTGCTCGAGCGCGGGCGCGAGGAAGTAGCTCATGGTCAGTGCCTCCGGGTCAGGGTCACGGCCACCGACACGAGCGTGGCCACGAGCGCGAAGCCAGCGGCCTCGCGACGTGCGCGCCAGCGGCGGGTCGGCTCGCTGGCGATGTGCGCGTCGAGCTTGGCCTCGATGCGGTCGGTCTGGTCCTTCATGGAACCGCCGCCGTTGTTGGTCACCTGGTGCTTCACGTCCTTCGTGGCGCGACTCTGGCGCCACTGCCCGTAACCGAGCGCGAGCGCACCGATCGCGTAGGCAGCGAGCGCCGGCCAGGAGTTGATGGCGGCGAGGTCGGGGATCGCGGCGGAGGCGATCGTCACGGGGTCCATCAGGTCGCCTTGTAGGCGAACGAGACGTACACGCCGCCGGTGTGGGTCGCCGCGCCGCAGCGCACGTTGATGGCGGCGGCGTTGAACGCGACCCGGAAGATTGCCGCCGTCGTCGACGCCGTGCCGGCCTTGAGCTCGGCGAGCGGGCCGGGTGTGCGCAGCTCGGGCGGCAGCGCGTCCACGATCTGGTTGTCGGTCTGCGCGGCGCCCCAGTTCGTGTTCGGGGTGACGACGCCGCGGATCGTGATGTCGTCGCCTTCGCGGCGTCCCTCGAGCGTGCCGGTGAAGCCGGCCATGAGCGTGATCGGGATCCACCCGGAGTCGACGCCGATGTCGGCGACGTTGACCAGGCCTCCTGCAGCGAGCGTCATGGGGCTCCTATCGTGAGTAGAACGAGGGTTTGTCCAGCGCGACAGCGGCGCCGGCGCTGTGCGCCTTCACGACGCTGTTCACGGCCCGTGTGACCGTGAGGGTGTTGCCGACGACGGCCGTCACGGTCATGACCTCGCCGCCGATCGTGATGTCGTAATCGCCGTCCGCGTGTGTCCACGTCACGCCATACGGGACGGTGACCGGGATCGCGGTGGCAGACGTGGACAGGGCGCCCGCGGTGACGGTGCCTGCGCCGCTGTAGCGGTGCCCCGCGTTCCAGTACGCGACCCGGTAGGGCCGGGCCGGGACGCACGCCCACTGCAGCCGGACGTGCATCGGGGTGACCTCGATCCGGATGCCCATCACCAGCACGTCGACGTCGGTCGGCGGCAGCCACGGCGGCGGGTCGGTAATCACCAGCCGTCCGCCAGGCGTGAGCGAGAGCAGGTCCCGTGTCAGGACCGGGTCCGCGAGGAGGAGCGGGTGCGCCAGGTCGACGCCGAGCACCGGGTAGCGACCCTCGTCCCACGTGCCGACGTGCGCCCGCCACCACGCGGTGCGCTCCACGAGATCGTCCGTGTGCAGGTTCAGCGTCAGGGACTCGTCGTACACACCGACGCCGGGCGGCGTCGCGGTGGTCGACGCCGTGGACATCGGGCCCTCGGTGATCTCCGCGGTGAAGCTGCTGCCGTTGGGCCGAGCGACGGTGACCCGGTTACGGGTCAGGGCGTCGTCGTCCGTGGGCTGGAACGGCAGCACCAGGTTGTCGGTGTACGGGATCGTGACGGCCGGCTGTGAGCCCATGGAACGCAGCGACCGGTACCGCAGGCCCAGGTTCTGCGCGTCGTCGTGGAGCATCCCGCCGTCGGCCGCGGCGGACTCCGCGAGCAGGTCGAGGAGCGTCTCCTCCTGCTGCTCGCCGAGGGCGGCCGTGCCACGGCCACGGACCGTGATCGGTGAGTCGGTGTGCTCCGAGACCAGGCGCGACAGGCGCGTGCCTGCCTCCTCGCCGATGTGCCCGACCAGGATGTCTGCCTCGACGCCGTCGAACAGTTCCGTGATCTGGTTGCCGACCGTGAGGTGCCCGACGGCGAAGTCGGCGAAGTCGCGCAGGCCCGGGTTGAACCGCACCTGCTTGACCCGCCCCAGGGCGTTCACGCCGGTGAAGAGCTGCCCATACGTGTCGCCGATGGTCTCGCCCGCCTGCAGCGAGGACCTGCGCCAGAACACCTGCGCGCCGGCCTGGTTGATCTCCAGGCTGAACCGCCGCGAGCTCGACTCCACGCTGCCCGCGACGTAGGTCGATCCGAGGATCTCGACGTTGTCCTGGTTGTACCCGAACACGCCGACCTGCCCGGACGAGTTGATCCGCAGATCGATCGCGCTGATCGTGCCGCCGGTGAACTCCACGCGCATCAGCGCGTAGTCGCCGGCCACGCCGGCGGACGGCGTCCACTGCACCCACCGCACCTGCAGCTCGCCAGTGTTCGGGTGCTGGTCGACCACGCCGCGGATGCTGCCCGTGCCGAGCGTCGGCAGCGGCGCCGAGCCGCGGAACGCGTCATACGCCGCCGGGGAGACGGCCGAGCCACGCAGCGCCGGCTGCGACCCGATCGCCGGGCCGAACGCGGTGCTCTCGGTGCCGTCCTCCATCGGCCAGTACGCCTTGACGCTGCTGTCCGACACTGCCGAGATCGCGCGGTACAGCACGCTCTCGACCGCTTCCGCGCCCTGACCGAGGCGGCGGCGCACGCCGGCGGCGCCGACGGACGTCAGGACCGACTCGGCGCCCTTCGTCTCCCAGCTCATCGGCCACTCGGCGACCTCGCACACGGCGAGCGTGTGCCGGTTGGTGACGCTGCCGCCGGTGACCGTGAACGTCTCGCCCGTGACCGTGAACCCGGTGCCGAGCGGGAGGGCCGACGCGAGCGCCTCGGAACGCGCCACCTGCGCGCCGCCGATGCCGTTGCGGACCGACCACCCGTAGACGCGCTGTGGTGTGTTCGACGCCGCGCTGGTCGGCTCGCGGCCGAGCGTCATGGCCGCCGTCGAGTTGAAGATCGACGTCGTGCCCGCCTGCACGATCGGGTCGCCGAGCGGGGTCCACGACGCCGTGTCAGGCGCCACGGCGAGCGACAGCGCGTCGGCGTACTGGAACGCGATCACACGGCCGGCGGCGCCGTCGTTCACGTCCATGATGACCCGCAGCGCGATGCGCCCGGCCCAGTCCGGGACAGGCACGACGGACCGGGCCTCGAGCACGATCGTGCCGTTGGCCGACCAGAACAGGCACAGCGTGCCGTCCGCCTCCGCGCGCAGCAACCAGCTGCGCTGGTTGCCCGTGGTCGACCACTTCGAGATCAGGTCGGCCGCCGCGTTCCACGAGTCGCGCGCGCCCCACCACCGGATGTCGATGTCGCCGACGATGTCCAGGTTCGTCACGTCCGGCGTCGTCGCACGTGACCCGGGCGCCGTCAGGTCCAGCCACGGCGCGCCGAGGGCCACGCTCGCGCGTGCCGGGGTGTTCCTGCCCACCAGCCCGTACAGCGGCGAGGCGGGGTTGCGCGGCGAGTACTTGCCGGCGGAGTTGGTCACCTTGAACGCCAGGGTCGACACGTCCGCGGCCGAGCCCTCCGAGCTGGCGCCGTGCGCCACGGACACGCCCTCCTGGTCCAGGTCGGCGCCCAGCGGCTGCCACGCACCGCCGTAGAACAGGTCCGCCGACAGGAACCCCGCGGCGAACGGGCTCTTCTCCTGCACCATCAGCTCGTCCCCCTCACGCGGTCTGCCGAACGGGCTTGGCCAGGCACTTCCACTCGACCTCGCACGTCATGCGGGCCTCGGGGTCCGGGTCGGCCTCACCGCCCAGGAAGTCACCGTCGGGCTCGGCCACCGTCGCCGTGCCGGTCAGGCGCGGCTGTGACACCGTCGGGACGCCGAGAGCGGGCCGGCCGTAGGGCCACAGCTCGAACGGCACGTCCACGCCGCGCTGCGTCCACACCACCGACCACAGCGAGGCCGCGCTCATGTCCTGGTACATCGACAGGGCGAGGTGGTAGTCGCGCTTCCCGCCCGACTGCGCCTCCTCGAACGACACGAACGGGCTGTCCGAGCGCACCGAGAGGACCGCGGCGCTCGAGCAGGCTCCGCTGTGGTCGACGCTGGAGATCCGCAGGACCAGGTCCCGCGTGCCGACGGTCATCCGAACGCCCGCTGCACGTTGCCGCCGCCCTGCACCCGCACGTGCTTCTTCAGGAACCCGACCAGGAAGCGGCCGACCTCGCTGTCGCCGCCGTCGAACTCGAGGCGCACGACCTGCTCGGCCGGCTGCGAGCGTCCGCCTGACAGCGGGGTGACTCGTGCGCCGGTCGGCAGCTGCAGGAGCTCGGGGCCGGCGTCACCGACCACGGCCGCGCCGCCGCGCAGGATGTCGCCGCCGCGTGCCAGGTACGGGATGTTCGGTGTCGAGATCGTCGCGCTCGGGATATCGATGCCCGCAAAGCTCCCGCCACCGACCGTGAAGCTGAGGTTGTTCCAGCCCGCGATGATGCCGTTGACCGTCGAGCGGAAGCCGCTGCCCAGGGGCGCGAACAGGTTCGACAGCGACCCGGCGATCCGGCCCGGCAGGGACGTGAAGAACCCGGCGATCTTGCCCGGGGCGGCCTTGAGCCAGTCCATGATCGAGCCCCAGTTGTTGACCACCAGGCCGAGCGGCGAGTAGTTCCACACCGACTTGATCACGCCTAGGACCTTGCCCATCACGTCACCGATGTGGGCTCGCGCGTTCGAGAACGCGGCCTGGATCAGAAGCCAGGTCACCTGGATCGTGGGCCACGCCTTGGTCTGCCACCAGGTCGTCACTGCGCCGATCGCGGCCTGGATCCCGGACCACGCCTTGGCCACGATCGCGCGCCCGACCTCGGTCTGGGTGAAGAACCAGACGGCGCCGGCGACCAGCGCGGCGATCGCCAGGACCACGATGCCGATGGGGTTGGCGGACATCGCCGCGTTCCACAACCACTGCCCCGCTGCGGCCGCCTTGGTGGCCACGTTCGACGCGAACATCGCGACCTTCTGCCCGATCAGGTTCAGCTTGAACTTCTCGGTCACCAGGTTCGCGATGTCGGCCGCACCGGTCAGACCCATGATCGCCATGGCGCCGGTCTCCATCGCCGCGGCGGTGCCCTCGGAGATCAGGCCCGTAGCCGCCAGACCGCCCGCGAGGTCACCGATACCGCCGGCCGCCTGCGCGGTCGCCGAGGCCGTGTTGTCCGCGGCGCCGGCGACGCGGTCCAGCTTGCTCGCGGACTCGTCCGCCGCGGCGGAGAACTTCGAGCTGGCACGGTCGGCCGACGCGGCCGACGAGTCGAACGCGCTCGAGGCCTTGTCGTTGCCGATGATGTCGAACTGCACTGAGGCCGTCACTGCATACCCCCCTCGATCGCTCGTTCGATGGCCGCAGCTGCGGCCGTGGTGGCGTCCTCGACGGCGGCCAGGAGGTCGGACTCGCCCGCCTGCAGGGCGTCCTCGAGCACGCCCTGCGTGGGCACCTTCTGCTCGGCCCACCGCCACGACCGGGCCGGCCTGTCGCCCGGCCACTTCGGGTGCCGCAGCACGCCGCGGCGCTCGAGCGAGTCGTAGTCGTGCTCGTCCGTCGAGACGATCCGCACGCCGGCGGTCTGCTTCGACGAGTCGCTCAACCGGTTGCGCACGGCCAAGGTCTTTTTCTTCTTCGTGAACGCCTTGGACGCCCCGCCCCGCGACGGCAGAGCCGCCGCGAGGCGCGTACGCATGTCGTCCGCGACGGGCTGCGCCGCGTCCCGCAGAGCGCCGAGGAGCCCCTTGCGGATCTCCTTGCCGACGTCCGTGCCCTTCATCGCCTTCGCGAGCCGGTTGAACTCCGCGACGCCCTCGATCCGCACATCACCGACCACGGCTCATCGCCCCCTCGCCCTCGCCCTGCGGGTCTCGCGCTGGTCCGCCTTGCGGATCTCGTCCGCGAGGTCGGCCATCGCCCGGCGCTCGGCACGGGACAGGAGGAACCAGGACTGCGCCGGTTGCCGGGTGGCGCGGCACCACACCGCGAGCTCGCGCTCTGCGGTTACTCCGCTTCCCCCGACGCACCAGCGGCCGTCTGGCCCTCCAGCGCCTTGCGTGCGGCCGCCTGCGCCGTCTCCAGGGACTCCGCGTCGAGCACGGCAGCGAGTGCTACGTGCATCTTCTGTGCGGGGCTGTGCTTGGTGTCCTCGAGGAAGAACGCCCCGACCTCGCCGATCGTCAGCTGCAGGGCGTCGTTCTTCGCGATGTCCGCGGGCCGACCCTCACGCTTGTAGTGGATGAACACGAGCGTGCGCATCCACGTGGCGGGGTCCTCCTTGCTGATCTTGACCGGCACGATCCCGTTCCACGCCTTCTTGATGGCGTGCTCCTCGTACCCCGTGACGGTCTCGAAGAAGTCGGAGGCGGTCATGCCCACGACGGGGGTCTTCTCGTCGGTGTCGCTCATGCGCCCGTGTCCTCGTCCCAGTCGGTGATGAGCCACGCGAGGTCCACGGTCAGGCCCTCGGAGGCGTCCTCGGCGGCCTCGCCGCCCAGGAACACGTCACCGCTGACCCCGACCGGGGCCACGTTGAACGTGAAGTGCGGCGCGGCAACCGACGCTGCGGCGTTGCCAAACGGCTTGATGATCCCCGCGACCGGCACGCCGCCCGCCGTGATCGCCTTCCGGTACAGGGACCCTGCGGCGAGGTCCTGCAGCACGGTCATGTTCAGCAGCTTGGGGACCACGCCGCGCATGTCCCCGAACGTCTGCCTCGACCCGTACCCGAAGCTCGCGACGGTGCACTCGTCCGAACGGTCGATCGCGTCGACCATCAGGACCATGTCCCGCCCGTTGATGCTCGTCATGGTGCTGGTACCTCCTCGAATTCCGCCCGGCTGAGACCGGTGCTGATGTTGATGGCCGCGCCGAGCGTGTTGCCCGTCGCGGTGGACATGACCGCCGGCTCGTCGACGGCGTCGGCGTCGACGGCGTACCGCGATCCCTTGAGCGCGCGGATCACCGCGCGGACCATGTCGCCGAGCTCGGTCATCTGCACGGCGTTGGTCCCCTTGCCCGTCACGCACACGACGCGGAAGCGCACCCGCCACGAGCCGAGCGACTGACCGGAGGCGATCCAGGGGTCCGCGGTCAGGACGTACCGGAGCGGCGTCGTCTTCTTCTCAGGGACCTGCGGCGACGTCGGCAGGCCCGCGGTCGTCAGCAGCTCCGCGAGCGCCTCCTGCTGGTCCCACGGGGCGCTCATACGGCGCTCACGGGGTTGTACCAGCGGCGGAAGATCGGGTAGACGGGCGCGAGCGGGTCGCGGCCGATGCGCACCACGACACCGCCGTCCTCGGCGCCCTCGAAGTTGGTCATCATGACCCCGTTCGTTGACTTCGAGCGGGTGAAGATGTCCTCCGCGCAGCGCAGCACCGCCTCGTCGACGACGATCGGCGGAACAGTGATCAGCTCTTCCGGGTCGGATTCGAGCTGGTACTGCGTCACGAACGACAGCGCGAGCGGGACGCACCGCTCCGCGAGCGGGAGGTCGGTCTCGTCGGCGCCTGCCTCGGTCAGCAGGTTCTGCGCGGTGACGGCCACGTGCTACGCCGTGGGCGGCGTGGCGCCGGCGTCGTCGGCGGGCAGCTGGTCGTCGTCGGCGTCGTCGGCGTCGTCCTGGTCGGCGTCGTCGGCGTCGTCCTGGTCGGCGTCGTCGACGTCGTCCTGGTCGCTGTCGTCGACGTCGTCGGCGGGCTCCTGGTCGGCGTCGTCGACGTCGGCCGGCGGGGAGATCTGTGCGCCGGCCTCGAGCTCGACGGGCTCGGTGCCGGCCTCGCCGACGGGCTGCACGACGGCGTCGACGGGCACCACGGCCGGCGTCGGTGCGACGGCGGGGTCCGGGGTGGCCGCAGGCTTGGCTGGCGCCTTGGGCTTGGCGGCGCGCTTGCTGCGCCGGCGGCGGGTGCCGGGGGCTGCAGATGCGGTCTCGAGGGCACGGGGCGAGAGCACCGCGGTCTCGACGGCGTCGAAGAGGTGTTCGCGCCCCTTGATGATGGTCGAGCTGGAGTCCACCAGGTCGCCGCGGTGGACGATCAGGGTCCCGACGTTGAAGGACACGTTCGCGCGAAGCGTGCTCATGGCCGCTCCTTTCCGGGTAGCACCAGGGGCGGCCCGCACGTGCGGCCCGCCCCTGGCAGTGGTGACCTGAGATCAGGCCGTGGTGGGGATGTCGAGCATCCGGAAGGCGCCGTCGTTCACGGAGTCGGCGCCGGTGCGGTAGTACGCGAACCAGCCGCGCTGACCGGACGGGCGGTTGTTGGCCACGTGGAACAGGTGCGGGATGAACTCGACGGTCATCCCGATCCGGTCGGCGATGACGTAGTTGTCGAAGTCACCGTCGATGAGCAGGTAGTTGTGCGCCGAGGTGGCCGCCGGGTCGAACGACCCGTCCATCGCCTCCGCCTCGTACTTGGCCTGCTCGAGCAGGCGACCGTCCGGGGACAGCAGCCCGTTCTGCTCGGTCGTGTCCAGCTGGCGGACCCGCGAGTAGATCAGGTTGTTCGCCAGCCACGAGGCGTGCGCCCGGTACTTCGCCGACAGCGCGTCACGCACCTTGTAGATGTCGGCCGAAGCGAGCGTCTCCGGAGTCGTCGGGGCCACCAGCGACGCACCGCCGGCCGAAGCCGCGAGCGCCGTGACGATGCCCGTGGGCTGGCCCGTGCCGGAGCCCGTGGCGAATGCCACCGACTCCAGGTCGTCCTTGCCCCGGGCGAGCAGACGGCCGACCTCGGTCGTCACGTTCTGCTCGTCCATCGACGCCTCGATCGAGATCGGGACGAAGCCGCGCGCGGTGTGCACCGGGACCTCGGGCTGCACGAACGTGGTCGAGTCGTCCGAGCTTTCGGAGGCCTCGCCGTCCCAGGACCACGAGACGGCGTCGGACGCGACGCCGTGCCAGACGTCGCCGGTCGCGACCACCTGGCGGGCGATCTGCCGGATCTGGTTGAACGACCCTGCGCCGGTGATGATGACCGTCGGGTCGAGCTGGAAGGGCACCAGGTACCCGCCGTTACCGTCCGTGAGGGACATGGCGCGCGTGAGCGCGTTGTTCTCCTCCTGGGTGAGGTTCGGGTGCTGCGGGTTGCGCGCCATCTTGGCCCACGCCCGCACGTACGTCGGCGAGGACGTCATGAGCGCGAGCTGCGCGATCGTGGAGTCCTCGTCGTCGTTCCGCTCGATGATGAGCGTCGCGGCCTGGCGGACGGCGTCGGTCGCGCCGGGCATCCGCTCGATCGCGTCCATGGCCCGTGCACGCAGCTCGGACGCGACCTCGAGCTTGTCGCGCCCGAAGTACCGGATGCCGCGCAGGTCCCACGGGTCGCCGGCGCGCTCGTCGCCGGTGTCACGCGGGTTGGCCAGCGGGTCGCGGTCCATGCCGCTACCGCGTCCCTCGGTGCCGCCGTTGGCCGGGACCAGCCGCGACGCCGTGACGCCCTGGGCGGCCGCACGGACCTTGGCCAGGTCCGCCTTGCGCTCGAGGGACTTGCGGTGGGTGTCGAGCTGCATGAACGTGTCACGCAGCTCGCCGAAGTAGGAGTCGTCCTCGGGGGTGAGGGTGTCGAACTCGGCGAGTCGCTCGAGCTCCGACTGGACCTCACCCATCCGGGCCAACGTCTGGGCGTGGTTGAGGACCGCCACGGTCGGCGTGCCCTCGATCTCGTCCGCCATGTCAGGCGTCCTTTCGTACGTGGATGGTGCGCACGTCGACCGGCAGGTGCCGGACGAACTCCGCCGCTCGGTTGAGCGGCTGCGCGGGGGTCGTCGAGTGCTCTGCTGCTCCCGTGGGAGTGCGCGGCTGCTCGCCGTCGAGGTCGCGTGAGTGCTCCGCTGCTCCCGTGGGAGTGCTCGGCTGCTCGGTTCCCTCCGCCAGGTCCGCGGCGAGCGCGGCGCTGGCAAGCTTTGATCGCTCGGCCGGCTCGTGGAGCCGGGCGAGATCGATGGTGATGGTGCGCGATCGCACCGAGGCGCTGGTGTCGGCGTAGGCCGGCCACACGACGGGCCCGATCTCGGGCACCTTGACCTCACGCAGCGAGCGCAGCATCAGCTCCTCGTCGGGCACGTCCTCGCGCCACGACCGGGCCAGCAGTTCCCACAGCTCGTTGGTGTCGGTGACCTTGCGGCCGTCGAAGGTGGTCCAGTCCTCCTTGACGACGCCGAACCGGAACGACATGCCGTCGACCGAGCCGGACGCGATCGCGTCGCGGAACGGCTGCGTCAGCCAGTTGTCGTGCAGCCGGGCCAGCACGCGGGCGCCGCCCTCGGGCGCGAGCTCGGGGTCGGTCTCCTCGCGGGGATAGCCGGCTTCCATGCGGCCCAGCGGCAGCGAGCCGAGGAGCGGGTGCCGGCCGTGGTCGAACTGGATGATCGGCGTGAGCTCGCGGAACGACTTCTTCATCGACCCGGGCAGGAGCTTCTCGCGGAACCTGCCCTCCCACGAGTCGATGATGGTCTCGCGGTTGAACACCGCGCCGAACCCGTCGAACGTCAGGCCGTCGTTCGTCTCGCCGCCGTCGTCGACGGCGCGCAGCGTGAATGGCGCCTCTCGTCGCAGCCCCTCGCGGGGCGGGCGTGCAGCGCGCTCCTGGTCGATCACGGTCATGCTGTCCTCCTGCCGAAGTGGATGAGCTCCGCGCCTCGCGCGGGCTCGATGGCCGCCGGCTCCGCGGCCGGATCGAGGGCGCCGGCCGGCTGCAGCTGGACCGAGTAGAGGCCGGTGTGCACCAGCAGCCGGAAGTCGTCGGCGTCGACGGCGGCCGCGACCGACGCCGGCTCGTAGCCGGCGGTGATCAGCGACGTGATCGTCGAGGCCCGCGTCTGCTGGATGGTCGCGGCGTCGCCCTCGTCCTCGCGCAGGAACGGGATCTCGGAGGCGTCGTGCGCGAGCTCGGCCGCGAACGGCACCTCGAGCAGCACCTCGAGCGATCCGGCAGCCTCACGCCACATCGGGTGCATGGTGCCGTCAGCGAACCGCCGGCGGGCCTGCGCGTAGTTGCCGTACGTCGCCGACTCCAGGCCCTCCTTGAGGCCGGCCACGATCGGCGGTGTGCCACCCGCCGCGGCGATGCGCGTCTCGCCGTCACCGCGCAGGTTCGAGAAGTCGATCTTGTCCATGTCCAGACCGACGACCGTCGCGTCCGCACCGGGGTACAGGTTCAGCGTCTTGTACGCGTTCTCGACGCCGACGTGCTTGTCGGTCAGCGCCTTGTCGAACGCGAGGATGTCGGCCTTCTGCGTACCCACCGCATGCCTGACAACCATGTTCGGGGTGGCGCCGTTCTCGAAGAACTTCTCCTGGTGCCGCGCCATCAGGGTGTCGACCTCGAGCTCGCGGACCAGGGGCGTGAGCCACGACATCCCACGGAAGGGGTGCAGCGGGTCCGGTACCGGCATGAAGTGCGCGACCTCGTCCGGGAGGAACGCCGCGGCGCCGAGGCCGTAGCCCTTGCCGCCCTCGTAGTACAGGTAGCCGAGCTTGCGCCACCCGATCTGCGCGTCGTCCAGCATCAGCGGCTCGACGGCGATCTCGACCCAGTCCGGCCGCAGCCGCACCAGCTCGTCGTCGTGCCGGATCCAGAACGAGTTGCCCGCGGCGTCGGCGTCGTTGATCATCCGGGCCATGAGGTTCTGTGTCGTGCCGCCGGCCCACGGCCGCTCGAGGATCGCCAGGTCAGCCGAGCCGAAGTAGTCAGACGGGCGCCCGTCGAGCACCCGGCGCCAGCGGAACCGGCCGCCAGAGAACACCTTTGCCCGGGTGTCCATGACCGCGAACACCGTCGAGTTGCCGGCGTACGCCCGCGAGGCGAGCACCGCGTAGTCCGGGGCGATCCGCTCGACGCCGGTCTGCGTGAGCGTCTGCTCGTACCCGATGCCCATGCCCCGGCGCACGGCCTCGATGTACTCGTCCGTGGTCAGGATGCTGCGCTTCTCGCGCTTCCAGGGCCACCTCATGTCCAGGCCGCCCACGGCTCGACCTCTACCGGAGCGCCGGCGGTCGCGATGTGGCGGGCAAGGGTCACCGCTTCGAGCATGGACACGTCACCTGCCTTCGAATCGAACACTCGTTGCTTCCCTACGTCGGTCCAGCGCGCGATCTCGACGGCCGCGTTCAGCGCGTCGTAGTCGCCGTGGGTGGCTTGGGCGGTGGTGATGGCGTCGGCGATGTCGTCGCAGGCGCGGGCGACGCCGGCGAACGGGACGAGCTCGACCCGCACGCCCTTTTCCGTGAGCGCTTCGGCGAGCAGCGCCGCTCCGGTCTTCTCCTGGATGGCGACGGGCACGTCGAGCTTGAGCGCGACGCGCGCGGTGTAGGCGATGAACTCGGCCTTGCCCGCGACGTACGACAGCTTCTCGACGGCGCCGAGGTGGCCGCCGCCGTAGGAGCCCAGCGAGAGCCACACGCGCTGGAAGTCGGCCATGATTCCGAGCGCCTCGATCCGCGGGACCGGGACGCCGTCCTCGAGGCGGAGGCCGGCCCAGGTCGGGAAGAGCGACGGCGGCTTCTCCACCAGCGGCACGGGCTGGTTGAGCCAGTACCGGCGGAAGTCCGCCTCCGTGACCTGTGGGTCGTCCCACGAGTCCGCGAGCGCCTGCAGGTCCATCCATGCGGCCGCCGGGCCGTACGCCTCGCGTAGGGCCTTGAGGCGCTCGGAGCGCTTGTTCAGGTCCCATTTCTGGTCGGCCTGCCGGTGGTCGAACAGCAGCGCGCGGCGCACCTTCTCGGACGCGTTCTTCGCGTAGGCGTGGGTGCCCTCGGCGACGCTGTCCTCGCCCTCGGCGTACATGGTCGACGTCTCGAGCATCCAGCCGGACGCGATCTTCCGCTTGAGCAGGTTGCGGGTCATGACGCCGTGCAGCCGCTTGAGTCGGGGCAGGACCCACAGGTGGGTCTCGTCCGCGACGATGAACGTCGACTTGCCGCCGTCGGCGCTCTTGTCCGCAGACGTGACGGGCTTGATGAACCCGCGCTTGTCGGGCAGGTTGATCTGGGCCAGGCCGACGTCGACGGCGCCGTAGTCGGCCAGCAGCTCGTCGGAGCAGGTGTCGGGGTTGAGGATGTAGTAGACGGCGTCGTACGTGTTGCCGGCCTGGTCTTCTTCGGTCGCGACGTTCAGGCACTCGACGTAGCGCAGTGGCGCGCCGACCGGCTCGCCCTCTTCGTACTCGTATCCCCAGTCGGAGATCTCGCCCTCTTCGGCCCAGTGGTCGAACCGGCACGGGCCGAGCGCCTCGAAGCACTCGATGAACCCGGCCAGTCCGGACTTGGATCTGCCCTTGGCCCGGGACAGGAACGCGCGGCGCTTGATCCGGGCGCCGGCGCGCGGCTTGAGCTCGTACGCCTTGACGACGAACGCCGCGAACTCGGCGTCCAGCTCGACGGCCTGGCCCTGCACGTCGCCCGGACCGTGGACGAGGTAGTGCTCGATCCAGTCAATCGCCGCCCAGCCGAGTGACGGGGCGTCAGCCTGCATCTATGGCCTTGCTGATGTCGGCCTTGCGGCGCGTCCGGGCGGCCGGCCTGCGCCCGGCGGGCGCCGGCTTCGTCCTGCCCGGCGCGTCACCGATCGACAGGCGCAGTCGCGCGCGGTCCTCCGGGGTGGCGCCGAACTTCGCGACGCGCAGCCGCAGCTCGGCGGCGACGCCGGCGTCGCCGTCCCAGAACGCCATGTGCAGCAGCGCGGTGTCCAGGAGGAACGACCAGTCCGTATCGGTGAAGTTCTGCGCCTGCGGCGAGCGCCGCCACGTGTCCCACCACTCGAGCGTCGCGTCGGGCCACTCGTCGTCGCCCGGCAGCTCTGGCAGCTCCTCGCCGCGCAGGACGTCGTCCGCCTTCACCACGGTGAGCACCGTGGGCGCGTTCCGCCGGCGTGTGCCCTCGCTCTTGCCCGTCGGAGCGGGTCCGCGACCTGCCATCCAGACCACCTCCCGAATCCCCAGATACGTGCTCTGACCTGCAGAGATGCCAGATCCCCAGACCCCGTACACGTCATTTTTTGTGGTGGGGCCGGGGTCCCCTGTTCTGGCGGTTTTCGAGAATCCGACCCCGCCCCCCGGGTCAGAGACGCAGCCAGTTCCCGCCGGCGTTGATGCGGCGGGTCTCAGCTGCAGCGAGGCGGTTCTTCTTCGCTGCGGCCTTGCCCGTGTTGCACCGCTCGTGTGCCGGGCCGAGGTAGCCGGCGCCGTCGTCGGTGTGGTCCAGGTGCCAGCGCATGACCACGGTCACCGGCTTGCCGCACACCGTGCAGGGCAGGGGCAGCAGCTTCTTCCACGCCTCGCGTGCTAACTGGTGGGCGTACCCGTATCGCTTGCGCTTCTCGGCGTACGACGTGCCACGCTGGGTCAGCCGCACCGGGCGCCAGGTGCCAGGCTCCTCGAGGTGGCCGGGCCAGGCAGGCACGGCGTCGGTGTGGTCACGGGTGGTGTACCAGGTGGCTACCGCGCGGGTGCTGGCCACCAGGTCACCACGTCGACGGGCCCGCACGCGGCGGGTGCAGACATCGGGACCGGGGTCGAGCAGGTAGCCGTGCGTCGCACGCACCAGAGCGCCAGCCTTGGCCCGCGCGGTGGAGGTGGCACCTGCCCGGATCACCACGGCGCGCACGTCGCGGGCCTGACCCACGGCGGCCAGCGCTGCACGGAACTGCCGCTCGCTGGTCCACTGCGGGTCGTCCCGGTCGTACAGCTTGAGGCCATGCTCGGCCGCGAGCTCACGCGCCGCGGTGGACTTGCCCGCACCAGGCGGACCGAACAGGAGGATCACCAGCCGAGGCATGGTCACCTCCTGCAGTTCACCCGGCCTAACCGTTATGCCGAGCGTGGTGGAGGCCTACCGTGGCGTGATGCGCAGAAGCACAGTGAGAGCGGCCGCGAACCTGGCGGCCAAGGCCATGCCGAGCGACGAGGTGCTGACCGACTCGCTCATGTCCGACGCTCGGAAGAACGTGGAGACGTGCGCCCGGCAGCTCGCCGAGCAGCAGCGCCTGGCCGCCGAGGCCGAGGCGAAGAAGCCCGGCTCGTTTCGAGCCAGGCAGTTCGCGAAGTTCGTCGAGTCGTGGCAGGAGCGCACGGACGAGGCGATCGCCACGTACGACCGGTTGGCCACGGAGCACGGCCGGCCCGCGTGGAGCCCGGCGGACGAACCGCAGCAGTCATGACGAAGGCCCGGCCACCTGGTGGTGTCCGGGCCTTTCGTCAGTACTTCTTACCGTGGCACACATTAGCGCAGACGACCCACGGATCGCACGCATCTACCTGCGATCTGGCGTGTCCTGCTCACCATGTGCTCCACGATCCGGGCTCTGGTCCGCTGGCGGACGGGCGGTAGCCGCCCAGTTCAGGCGATTCGGCCACTGTGCACACCCGCCTTGCAAAAGCGGGTGTCTAGTGTGTGGGCTCCCAGATGTGGTGGAACCCGACCACGCCGCGACCCATGCACACGTTCGCCGGGCGGTCCTGCCTCGTGCGGCACACGACGCATCGGGGCGTAGTGAAGTGCGCGACCAGCTCGCGGATGAGCCGCCTCATCCTGCGGCCCGCCCGTCGACCATGCGGCGCAGGCTGTCCACCACGGACGTGTCCCTGCCCCGCTCGTGGGCGATCCGCTCGACGACGGCGAGCACGTCGGCCACCAGGTAGACCGCGTGGCCACGCACCCGCACGGCGTTCCCGTACTTGTCCTCGACGGCCTCGATCAGGTGCCGCGACGCGTAGTCACGGACCCTCGACGCCGTGACGTCCAGGCCGAGGCCGGCCAGCGCACGGGCGCAGTCGGTCGCGCCCAGCTGCAGGCCCGTGGTCAGGCCGAGCAGGTGCGCGCGACGCTCGGCCAGCTGGTAGATCCAGCCGCACCGCGGGCACGTGAACTCGGGCCGGCTCTCCACCGCATACAGCTCCTCGGTGCACCGGACCTCCGACCCGTCGTCGACGCCGATGTGCCCGACGCACGGACCGAGGTAGACACGGTCCGGCGGGCGGTCGACGACGCGGGCCGCCTGGCCGAGCACGGCGAGCAGGTACTCGACCCGCTCGGCGCCCTCGTGGTGCGCGCGCAGGAACGGCACCTGCCGGGCTAGCCATGGGCCGATCGCCCGGTCGCTGTTGAACGCCTGGAACTGCTCGCGCTCCTCGGCGATCCGGTCGGCCGCCGTGGTCAGCGCGGTCAGTAGCTCGGCCCGGGCGTCGCCGGCTCTCCGGTTGAACGGCACCGGGGCCTCGTCGGGGTTGCCCGTCGACGTCGAGCCGACGGAGAACCGCTGGCCCTTGGCGTGTGCGTCCTCGAGCGCGTTGAGGAGCGAGCTCACGCCGAGGAGCTCGAGCGCGAGCAGGTCAGCGTGCCACCCGCACACCACCATCCCGGGCGGCACGAGCTGCTGACACCGACCGTTCCCTACCTGGCATCTGGACAGATTCACGATGCTTCCCCCAGTTCTTCGATCTCAGTTACCTGGGTGTTCGGCCCAGGTCTGCCCTTCCCACCACGCTTGCCCCGACGTCGACGACGCCCTGTAGGCGCACCAGTAGGTGACTCCAACCCATCCCGTCCCGACCCGGCAGAACTAGTTCTGTCGACCTGGGATGTCGACTTCGGGGGCGACTTCTGCGGCTCCTGTGCGGGCGTAGGCGCCTCAGGTGCGTCGACGGGCGCCAGACGGGCTGCCGGGGGCGCTACGGGTCGCACAGCCTGATCAGGGCGTGCGTTACCTGCTGCTGCCACCGTGGCGCTCTCGTCGTCGCTCCGGACGTTCACCCGGACCGGCCAGCCGTTGTCCGTGAGGAACTTCGCCGTCCACTTGCCATAGTTCGGGATCACCGGGGCGTCCCGGATCTTGTGGTTGTCGTCCCACAGCTCGACGTTGTTCTTCCGGCCGCTGTTGCAGCCGAGGCACGTGACCACGAGCGTGTCGACCGTGCCGGGCTCGCCCGGGCGCAGGTGGTCCATGGTCGCGGTCCGGTTGGACTTCTTGCCGCGGTACATCACCAGGACCCCGCAATACCTGCAGTTATCGCCGTCGCGGCGCTTGACTGGCACGGTGAGTGCGGGGTCCCTGGTGTCGTTGCGTTGCTGCCGTTCCCACTCGATCTCCTGGCGCAACCGGATGTGGATGAACTCGGGGTCCTGGATCAGCGTCCATGCGCGGATCCCGTTCCCGGTGGTCGTCTCGGTCAGCAGTCCAGCCGCGACGCAGAGACGCACCAGCTCTTCCGTACGGGTGCCGCCCAGCATGTAGGCGGTCCCCGCGTCGATCACGTAGTCCGTGAGGTGCGCGGCCGACTGGAACGCGCTCCTCATGAGCCACCCGAATACCTCGTTCACCGTGCGCTCATCGGCGCCTGGTGCCCCCTGCAGCTGGATCAGCGCTGGGTATGTTGCGGCACTGTCGCCGGCACGAGTCCATGGCACTCGGGTGTCTCCTGTCGATCATGTGGTGGGCAGTGCGTAGTGGCGCGCGGCGGTCCGCGCGCGGGTCTCGAACGGTCAGCGAGCGCCGAGGGCATCTAGGCCGCCTCCTTGTGTGCTGCTCGGTATGCGAGGGCCGCGAGGACCCATGCCAGGTGATCAGTGAGCTGGTGGGCGGCGAGGCGCGTGGTGGCGGCCTCGCGGGTGTCCTGCTCGCCGTAGGCCGGGAGCATGTGGCTGGGGCAGAGATGGCAGGACCAGAACCAGCCGGGCGCGAGCGCACGGACGAAGCCGGCCGTACGGTTACGGCCGACTTCGCCCGGTGCTCGGGTGGTGCGGATGGTCACCTCTTGGTCTCCTGGGCGGCCACAACGGAGGTCCACGTGCCGTGTGCGAGGTGGAGCACGGTGTACTTCCCGTCGGAGAACCGCAGGTCACCCGACGGGCCGACGGCGATCGCCTCGGCCGAGACGCGGACCTGCGGTGGCGTCGATGAGGGCGACGTCCGCAGCAGTTCGACGCCCGGCGCGGGCGGGCCGAGGTAGACGCCGGCGTTGTGTGCGATCTGGACTACCCACCGTTCAGCCACTGTGCACCGCCGGAGTCTCGCCGCACGCGGGGCAGACGAAGCCGATGGGCGCGGCCGGCGGGCGGCCGAGCTGGCACACGATGACCGTGCCGTCCGTGTCGCGGGCGACATGGCCCGGGTCGTGGCCAGCGAAGCGGGTGCACACGAGCGGGAAGGCGTCGGCGCGTCGGCCGCGGTAGAAGATCGGGGCGCCGCAGTACTCCGCCTCCACGGCGCCGCCGTCGTCGTCGGGCACGATCGCCGCCGTGAGGCCCTCGATCGAAACCGCGAGCCGGTCGAGAGCCGCGATGATCTCGGGCTGCACCAGGATCACGGGCGGCAGCGGGGTCGACACGCCCGCGGGCCCCTTGGGCGGGCGCTGAGGGTCGTTGCTCGGCGTGGTCACGATCAGGCCCCCGTGGTCTTGAAGGGACCGAGTACCCGGCCGTCGAAACCGACAGGCCGGCCGTAGATGAAGTCAGCGAGGCCGCCCGTTCGCACTACGGTCTCGACCTCGGGACGCTCGAGGCCGAACGCGTCGGCGGCCATGCGCACCAGCTGCTTGCCGGCGTGCTGCGCGGCCGGGGCGTCGGCCGTGTTGGCGACGTCGCGGACCGCGTCGAGCAGGGCCTCCTGCAGCGGCGTGAGCTCGACCGGCTCGGCGTCGTGCGCGTCGGCCTTGGCCTGCAGCTCGTCGGCACGGGCGGCGAGCCGGTCGAGGTCCCAGCCATCGACGGGGCCGGCGCTGCTGGCCGCGATGTCCCGCAGGGCGTCGGCGAGCCGGGGCGCAGGTGTGGGGGTGGTCTGGTCAGTCATCAGTGGTGTCTCCAGGGGTCTCGGTGTTCTCGGTCTCGTCCGGATCGGTGCCGGCCTCGATCGCTGCCAGGTCGTTGATGACAGCGAGCGCCGCCTCGATCTCGGCCAGCTCGGCGATCTGGGCCTCGTGCTGCTTCTGCAGCCGGGCGATGTCGTGCTCGGTTGTCGCGGCGTTGGACCGCAGGATTCCGAGGCGCTTGGACAGGTAGCTGTGCGTGGTGCTCATCCGAGGAGTCCCGTCGCGAGCGCGGCCAGGCCGGCGCCGGCGAGGACGGCGAGTACCGAGCCGAGCAGGATCGCGAGCAGACCGGGGTCCGCTTCGCCCGCCTCGGCGGCGGTTCCGTCCGGGAGGCCTTGCACGTTGCCGCACGGCACGCACTGTGCCCGGCGCGGGAAGCCGTCCTGTGCGGGACCTGCCCGCCACCCGACCCACCGATCGCTGCCGCACCGCGAGCAGCGCCACACCGCGGGCGCCTCGGTGGCTTCGAGGAGCAGTGCGGCGTGTAGAACGGCGCCCACGAACTGCGGTATCGATGGGTGGTCGGCCGGGTTCACCCCGAGGAACGGCTGCCGCCCAGCCCAGGCGTACTCGGCGCGAACGACAAACTGCGGCAGGTCGATGGCGGCGATCGCCGCCGTGAGGGCGGTGCGGGCCATGTGCTGCCAGAACGTGCGGATCGCGCGTTCGGGCGTGAGGGTCTTCTCGACGCCGAGCCGCTTCGTCTCGTCGTCGCGCAGCGCTGCAGCCGCGGCCTCGATCGGGGTCGGGTCAGCCACGGTTCATCGGTCCTTCCGGGGGGTCTCGTCGTCGTCGGCCCGGGTGCGGGCTGGCGTGGTGCCGTAGCGGGCAGCAGCTGCACGACGGCGGGCGGCCTCGGTGCGCTTCTCGCGCCGACGGCGGCGGGTGTGGGATCGGGCGGTCATGGTGCGGTGCTCCTAGGTCGATCGGTGTGGGTGGCGCGGTGGTCGGCCCATGCGGCCGGGGTGACGTGCTGCACGACGGGCCCGCGGGGCTTCTGCGAGGCCCGCGTGGGCCGGATCGGCACGAGCGCCTTGCAGGGCCCGCACCAGAGCCGGACCACGTGCGGTGCCGGCTCCTCGGTCGGCGCCGTCACAGGTCCCGCCAGGAGATCGGCATCGGTACGCGGGTCTCGCAGGTGTTGCACACGGTCGTCTTGAGGCCTACGGCGATCTCCTTCGCCACGTTGGCGTCGGTGATGCGGCGGCAGACGTCGCAGGCGAAGACCTGGTGCCCGCACGGCGGGCAGGTCGCCCACCGTGCGGGGTCCGGGCATCCGCGCGGCACCCTCGAGCACGGCACCTCGGCGAGGAGGTCGACCTGCGGCAGCGCGAGCACGTCAGGGTCGATCTGGGCGACCAGGTGCGCGTCGTTGATCCGGATCCAGGGCATCAGTCGTCTCCGTCCGTGTAGTGGTCGAAGTCGCCGTAGTCGGGCGCGGGCGTGCGGCGGGTGGCCGCGCACACCGCGTGGTGGATCAGGGCCGGGACCTCGGTCGGGTCCGGGGTCTCGCCGCGGCGCAGCTGCCGGCACGTCTTGCGGCCGGCAGACAGCGCGTGCGACGCGGGGACGTCGCCGTGGTAGGTCGGGTACCCGGTGACGAGCGGGACGTACGTCGTCGTGCGGGTCGGGATGTCGGCGAGCAGGCGCACGAGGCGGATCTGCTCGCCGCAACCGTTAGCGCACAGCACGGTCTCGAACGGTGACCGCGACGTCTTGAGCGTCCGTGTCATCGGGCATCACCCCGACGTGCCCTAACGGTTAGGGCGACGTGTGCGGCGAACGCGTCGAGCACGTCGTCGGGCGCGATCGCCACTAACCGTTCGAACGCCGTCCGCGCGGCGTCGTCCTTAACTGTTACGGCGTCGCGGGCGTGGTTCCACGCGGACTTGCACTTCGTCGTGCAGTAGAGCTTGCCCGCGCGGCGCCCCGTGAACGGCTTGCCGCACTGCCGGCAGGTGCCCGTGAACGGCACGGGCGCCGTCACGCTGCGTGCTCCGCGTTCACGTAGGCGTCGATCGCGGCAGTCCGGACCGCCGCGGTCTCGACCAGGTAGGCCAGGCGCTCGGGCGCGGTGCGCATGTTCGGCGCGATCGCGTACCAGACAGCGGCCTCCTCGAGGTCGATCTCCGCGCGGCCGACGGCGAGCCCGTGCCGGGCGTGGGACCAGAACCGGTGTGCGTCGAGCGCGAGCGCCGGCCGCAGCTCCGGGTGGTCAGCCGACGGGCCCAGGACGATCGGGCGGGCCTCGAGCGGGGCGACCCACGTCAGGCCGACAGGGTGCGGGCGGTCCTCGTCAGGGACGGCGGCGACGTCGACGACGTCGACGGGCAGGGTCGGCGCCGCGGCGCCGCCCAGGGGGCACACGTGCCCCTCGTCGATGTCGTAGAACTCCTTGCAGATCTGGCAGCGCACCTTGCCGTAGCGGGTCGTGGGGATGGTCGGGTTCATCAGCGGTGCCCTCCCTTGAGGGTGTGGACGATGTAGTGGGCGACGGCGAGCGCGAGTAGCGCGACCGTGAGCCAGAGCAGGACATGAGGCACGAGCTCGCCGGCGTTCATGCCGGCACTGCCGAGATGGTCGGGGTCGGGCCCGGGGCGGGCGCCGGCTCGGGCGTCGACGGCGTGAGCGCGGACACCGCGAGGCTGGCTGCGACGCAGAGCGCCAGGCCGATACCGACGCCGGTCGCGATCGCCGCGGCGTCGCCCGGGCGGCTCACTGCTCACGCTCCGGCGCGCAGTCGGCGACGGCGGCGTCCGTCGTTGCGTGGGCGGTCGCGAGGTCGAGCCGCGTCTGCTGCTCGTCGCGGCGGGCGGTGTCGAGGATCTCGGCGGACCGGATGATCGCGTCGGGGTCCGCGGACAGCGTGACCTCGGCGAGATCGGCCGCGGCGTGGTCGACGTTCTCCTGCGCCTCGGCCAGGTGCTCGACGCGGGCGCGCTCGGCCTGCAGCTCGGCCTCGATCTCGCGGCACGCCGGCGCGGCGTCGTGCGTGATGGTCTCGGTGATGGTCGCGGGCTCGTCGAGCCAGAACCCGAGGGCGACGCCACCACCACCAACGCCCGCGGCGCCCACGACGTACAGCGCGGCCAGCCCGAGCAGTACCGGCGCCGGCGGGCGCTCGAACTTGCGGCGCATCAGATCCACCCCATCCCGCGGGCGACGGGCCCGACGACGATCGCGGCCGTCGCCACACCGAGCACGGTGCCGGTCAGGACCTCGAGGGTGGCCTTGCGGGCGACCTCCGCGACCTGCCAGAGGCGGAGCGGGATGCGGCGGCGCTGCCGGGGCAGGAGCTCCTGCAGCGGGCGGGTGACGAGCGGCGCCCCGTTGCGGGTCAGACGCTCGACGAAGTGCTTGTGCATGCGGTCGGCTGGCGGCTGGTCCCGCGGGGGCCGGTGGGTGAGGCTCATCGGGTTACCTCTCGGAAGTCAGCGAGCGCCTGGCGGAGGCCTTCGCGTGCGGTGTCCCAGGCGTCCACGCCTGCGACGTCGAGGCCATCGCGCCTGTCGTCGAGCTCGTCGAACGCCAAGGCCTCCGCGATCACGCGGTGCCCGGCGTCCGCCTGGTCGAGCTGCACCAGGCTCGGCGTACCGCCCAGGGGCGGCGCGTGGCCGCGCTTGTGCTGCTCGATGTCCTCGGCGAACTCGTCGGGCTCGTCAGGGTCCGGGGTGCCGACGGCGGACACGCTGTAGTCGCAGTTGGGCTCGGGGCAGTCGTACGTGTCGACTCCGGTCGCCTCGGGCTCCTCGGCGGCCGCGTCCTCCGCCTCGTCCGGGACGTACACGACCGTGAGCTCGATGGATCCGTCGTAGTACGTGTCCGGGTTCGGGCCGAGGGCAACTACCGTCTTCGTGTGGCGACGCCCGGTGACCGGCAGGTCGTGCGTGAGCGCGTAGTCCTTCACGGCGTCTGCGCTGGTCACGGTCAGCTGAATGCCGAGGGGCAGCGTCGGGAACCTGACGCTCGCCGGCAGGCCGGCCGCCTCGAGGAAGTCCGCGAGCGCCCGCAGGCCCGCCGCGTAGTCCGCGACCGTGATGGTGCGGTCGTTGGTCGTCATCAGAGGACACCGCCCCGGTCACCCTCGGTGCGGACACGGGCGGCGATCTTGGCGTCGCGGAGGTCCATCGCGTCGAGCGCCTCGGCGTCGGTCAGGTCGGGCAGGGACGCGCCCGTGATCCGCTGCGGCAGCGGGCCCTCCTCGACGGAGCCCTTGGGCCACGGGTCGTTGGTGCTCATGCCCGGCCGCCCTTCGCGATGGCTGCGGCGCGGTTGGCGATGGCGCGCTGGCCGCCCTTGTCGCCGAGGTACGCGAGGGCGTCGAGCCAGAGCTCGGCCATCGTCGCGTCGCCGGCCAGGACCGAACGCCACCGCGCGGCCCAGACCTTCGCGCGGGCCTCCTTGATCGCGTCGTCCGGGTTCAGACCGTGGTCCTGCGCGGCCTCGAGCGCGGCCTTCGCCAGCGCGAGCGGCGTCGAGGTCGGTCCCACCTCCGGGGCCGGCGTGCTGGTCGTGATGCTGCTGTTCATGGGATGCTGTCCTCTCAGGGTCTGAGGTCCGCGCTGCTCTTGTCGGAGGTGCGGGCCTCGGGCTTTTTCTGTGGTCAGGCGGAGGTGCGGGCTTCGCGAGCTGCACGCCGGTCGGCGAGGTTCGTCACCGCGGCGGCCGCGATCTGGTGCTCGCACTTCTCGTTGTCGAGCCAGGCGTCCAGGCACTCCGGCCGGATCGTCCAGCGGCCCCCCTTGGCGCGCTGCTCGCCGTGGAGCTCCTTGCCCTCGAGGGCGCGGTAGAGCGTGATCTTGTGGACGCACGCGGCGGCGGCCGCGGCGCGGACGGTCAGTCGGGGGACCATAGAACCGCTCCTGTCACTTGCCTTGTGGCTGTCCATATGGCACGTCACGCAGCGCGCGTCGAGGCCTTCTGGGCCTCGAGGAGCGGGGCGACGTCGCAGTCCAGGACCTCGGCGACCGCGATCACCTCCGACACGAGCCACGGGCTACGGCCGGTCATCCGGCGCCACCACGTGCGGTCGGCGATGCCCGCTTCTGCGCCCAGCTCCTCGAGGTTGATCTTCGCCTCGGTCGCTGCGCCGCGGACGTTCTCCGCGATCGCTGCGTCGGCGTTCTGTATCGGCATGACTGGAACCTATGCCATATGGCAGACACTCTGCAACATGGCAGTGTGTAGAAGATGTGAAGGAGTCTGCCATATAGCCATGCGGCATGCGTGTGCGGCAGGATGGATGCCATGCCTACAGGAAAACGGCCTCCACCCACGCCCGAGGAGGAGCAGGTTGCCGCCCTGCTCCGCGCCGCCATGGCGGCGAAGATCCCGGCGTGGAACCAACAGGACCTCGCAGCCGCGACCGGTCTCGACGCGTCGGGACTCTCCCGCGCACTGCGCGCTAAGCGCGGCCTCACCGTCTATGAGCTGCTGAAGATTTCCTCAGCTCTTGGCGTCGCTGCGGGACGGGTCATAGACGATGCGCGGCGACTAGCGAGCGGCGGGCAACCCGACGTCGTTCAGCTCGTACCGCATGCCACAACTGTGACGGCCGAGGACATAGCCGCGGGCGTCGCCCTACCCCGGAGCGGACCGCGGCAGCGTCGTACCCAACCGAGTACCGACACTGTGGTGCAAAAGCACAGATGAGCGGGCAGGCTCGCACGGCCGGCGTTGGCACGTGGAGCGGATCGAGGCGGATATCGCCGGCCGCCCTGGCCTCCCAGTCCAGCAGCTCTGCCGTAGTGGGTGGAACCGATTCGAAGTTGTTTTTGTCCCCTGCGTCTGGCATGTCGGTAAGTGTGCAACCTACGCATTGCTTGCTTGGGGCAATTCAGCGGTTTACCCGATATGTATACCCGGGTGAATTCACTTCATATAGCGAAATGTCGCAATGTTACATGCACACGCATATTCCCTACTAGAGAGGAAGGTCAGCGATGGCATGGACAGACCAGCTCGCGAGCGGCAAGTACCGGGGCCGCTACCGCACTGCCGCCGGCGAGACCCGCAATGCCCCGGGCGGCCCATTCGTACATAAGCGCGAGGCGCAGCTTGCAGCCGCCGCTGCCGAGGCCGAGTCCCGGTCGCTCGGCTGGCGTGACCCGCGGGCGGGCGGCCGCACGTGGCGCGAGTGGTGCGAGACCTGGTGGCCGAGCCGCACCGTCGGTACCGAGACCGAGCGGTCCGACCGTGGTCGCCGCGACAACTACCTCATGCCGCGGTGGGGTGACACACGGCTGTGCGACATCACCCGCCAGGACGTGAAGGACTGGGCGGCAGAGCTGCGCGAGCCCTACAAGAATGCCAAGGGCATACAGACCACCCGGGCGAGCGCCTATGTCCGGCTGATCGTCGGCCTGTTCGCCGCCTCGCTGGCGGCGGCGAAGGACGCCGAGGTGCTGCCGACCAACGTCGCCGACAAGCTGAGGCTGCCCGGCACGCCGCCGGGGCAGGACCGGTACCTGACCCGGGACGAGGTCGGTCGGCTGCTCGCGAAGATGGAACCCGACGTCGCGGTCATCACGACGCTTCTGGTCAGCACGGGCATGCGGTGGGGTGAGCTCGCCGGCCTGCACCGCGCCCGTGTCCACCTCGACCGGAGGGTGATCGACGTGGTCGAGGCGTTCAGCTCCAAGGCGTACGAGATGAAGCCCTACCCGAAGGGCAAGAAGATCCGCACCGTGCCGATCGCGGAGTGGGCGGACCTGACCGCGCTGGAGTACGTCCTCGGCGCCACCGACTGCGGCTACACGCACACCCAGGGGCACTGCCCGGGGCCGCTGCTGCTCACGAACGAGGACGGCTTCGTCCTGAGCCACAGCCGCTACTCGGAGGCGTTCCGAGCCGCGGTGAAGGCCGCCAAGCTCGGCCACGTGCGCCCGCACGACCTGCGGCACACGTACGCCAGCTGGCTCCTGCAGGGCGGCCGCAAGCTCGAGGAGGTCGGCAAGCTGCTCGGTCACGCCTCGACGTCGACCACCCAGCGGTACGCACGGCTGACCGAGCTCGCCTCGCAGGAGGTCCTCGCCGCCCTCGGCCCAGCGCCGACGACCACTCCCCCGCCCGCTCCCGAGCCCATCGTCGAGCCGGTCGACGAGCTCGCCGCCCTGCGTGCGCGCCGCACTGCGAGCGCCTGAGGGTTGCGCCATGGCGCAGAAATGGCGCAGCCAGCCGCTAAACCATGTGCATTCAAGTTTTACCTTGACCCCTTGCGAGGGTCCAGGATCGTTGATATCTCGCCGTTCTGGATAGTCAAGTTTCTTTACGCTAACTCATGCTAAACGTCGCTGGACGCACTCATAATCTCTCGGTCACAGGTTCAAGTCCTGTACGGGGCACCAGAGGCCCGGAATCCCGCCGATTCCGGGCCTCTCTGCTTTCGTTACATGGTGCCGACCCAGCGGAAACCCAGCGCTATCACGCGCCGAACTGCTCCAGGATTTCCCGGTGGTCCGGGCCGACTGCGGCCGTCATGATGTAGTGCCTCGCCGTAATCGCCGAGTCCGAGTGCCCGAGCTGTGCCGCCGCTGCCGCGATATCGGCACCACGGTCTACCGCCGTGCCGACGCTCTTGCGGAACGTGTGCGGGGTGATCCAGGACCACTCCGAGTGCCGCTCGCGGAACTTGCGCCACTGCTTATCGACCGTCGTCACCTCACGGAGACCCCGCGCCGAGGGGAACACGAGGTCAAGCTCCCCCGGCGGAACCTCGGCCGCTCGCCTTTCGAGCATCGTCATCGCGAACTTGGGCACCAGGTGACCGCGCGACTTCTTGCCCTTCGTGTTGTCCTGCCGGAACAGGCGAACACCCTGCTCGCGGACCAAGGACCTGCACAAGGACCTCAAAACCAAGCGATTCTCGACCATCGTCGCCTGCAAGGCAGCTCTGGTGCGCATGAAGCACGCCGAGTTGGCGGCTCGTAACGTGCCAGGTGGGTTCTGGGTAGCGACCACTGACCCGGCCGCAGCGGAGCATGCACTCACAGGGGAGGTCCCGCTCTCAGAGGTTCGTCAGGTGGCGGCACTGAGCGACGGTGCGGCCCGCGCCGTCGATCCGTTCGGCCTCTACGACTGGCCCGGCGCGCTTGACGTTCTGCGGGAGTCGGGCCCAGGTGGACTGATCCGCCAGGTAAGGGACGCCGAGGCCAGCGATCCCGAGGCGACACGATGGCCACGAAACAAGCTCTCGGACGACGCGACTGCGGCGTACTGCACCGCCCTCTAGCCGGACGCACTGAGGCCCCGCCCGTCAGGGCGGGGCCTCAGTGCTTGGCCATATGGCGCGAGCCCCGGGTCAGGCGGCGTGTTCGGAGATGATGCGCCGGAGGTACTTCGAGACCGACACGCCTTCGGCGGCAGCTCGTGCGGCGACCTTGTCTCGGACGTCGCGGGGCAGGGTCACCGACACCTTCGGTGAGTGCTCTTCTTCGCCGCTGAGCGAGTAGCCGCCTCGGTGGAGGTTCCGCAGGCGCTGCGAGACGCGCTCAGTGGTGGCTTCAATCTGCTCGTCGGTCATCCCGCCGGAGTGGTCCTTGCCCGGCTCCTCCGGCCTGCGCGTGTACTTGGTCATCGTGTTCATCCTTCCTCGGTGAACGTCTGCTGGAACCGCTGGGCGCGCGTGATGACGAGTAGGTCTGGCTCGTCGTCGGCGAGGTGCCCGATCACTTCCCATCGGCCGCCTTGCCCGTCGTCGCCGAGCCAACCGAGCCAGGTTCGTCCGTCTTCCTCGAACCGGATCGGGTCGTGCTGGCTCATGACCTCCTCCACGAGTGACCAGTCGAAGCCCTTGGACCGTTTCCGTGCCGTCCGCCCCACCACGTATTCCACTTCCTCAGTATGGCGGCGATACCCGAAGAGTCAAGCGGGTATAGGCGCGATACTGGAAGAGGTGAGGTGCGCATGGTGAGCGCGGTCGGGCGGGTGTCCGAAGCGTGCCCAGCGGAAACCCATCGAAATGACCGGCATCGAGTGCGCACCTATGGTCACCTTCAGCACCAGCGTCAGCCGCCCCGTCGCACCGATTGGCAAGCTATGGCACCCAGCGGCTATCTGGTGAGAACGGGCGTCTCATAATCTCTCGGTCACAGGTTCAAGTCCTGTACGGGGCACCAGAGGCCCGGAATCCCGCCGATTCCGGGCCTCTCTGCTATCGCCGCGCTGCCGCTGCCGAATGCGAGTCCCACACAGGCCGCCCGCAGCGCCGAGTGCCATTTCCTGGCTTTGACCAGCGGATTTAGGTACGTTGCGGCACATCATTCGAGATGAGCTCCGGGACGAGGGCCATGACGCAGCTGCACAAGACCTTTCGCGCCATCGACGGCGGTGACGGCAGCGACGGGCGCTGGTCCGCCCACATCCGGACGCTGTGGCCGGCCGCGGAAGGCTGGTTGACCGACGACGGACGGACTCCGGACGGCGCGGTACGTGCCCGGAGGATGTTCGACGAACACATGCCCGAGCTGGCACCCCTCTTGGATCGCCTCGCGGGCCAGCTGAACCGGCCGAACGCCGAGACCCTTCTCGCCATGAACGCCATCCGGCCGTTCTTCTCCGGGTGCACCCAGACCGGGGGAAACGGCAGGCTGCTGCGCAACTACGACTTCCCGCTCGCGCAGTGCGAAGGCACCATCGTCCGCTCCGACTTCCTACGCCCGGTCATCGGCATGCAGGAGGGCGGTTGGGGGCTGCTGGACGGCATGAACGACGCCGGCCTCGCGGTCTCGCTCACCTTCGGCGGGCGCATGACCCAGGGACCGGGCTTCGCGATAGTCATAGTGCTGCGGTACCTGCTCGAGACCTGCGACACCGTGACCGAAGCTGTCGAGCGGCTCAGGACGATCCCGGTCATGGTTCCGCAGAACGTGACGCTGGTCGACGCCGAGCGCGCGACGACCGTCTACGTGGGCCCGGACATCGAGCTGACCGAGGCCCCGGACGCCTGTGCCGCCAACCACCAGCATCTGCCGGTGTCCGACGAGGACGAGCGCGGCTCCCGTACCCAGGAGCGGCTGGCCGCCATCCGCGAGTCGGGCGCGGACGTGTCGGCGATGCTTCGTCCGCCGCTGTATCGCCCGGGGTTCGACGAGGGCTGGGGAACCGTCTACACGGCGGACTACCAGCCGGGCGAGGGGCAGGTGACCTACCACTGGCCGGGTCAGGTCTGGGAGCAGTCCTTCGACCGCTTCACGTCGGGGACCCGGTCCATAGCCTTCGGGAACCAGTAGTAGGCGAACTGCCGGGCCGGCAGGCGCCGACGGCTGCGGGCGGCTTCCCGGGATGCGTTCTCGCATCCTCCAGAAACCGCCCGCAGCCGTCAGTGGCCGTCAGGTCACAGGTTGACGGCGGTGCCTCCGATCGTCACGGCGAGGCGCCCGTCGGACGCGAAGGACCAGCTCAGGGAACCGGAGTACTGCGCGCACCGGGACCCGTTCGAGCCGGCGTACCACTGGTTGCCGCCCGCGTCGTTGCCGATGATCCGGTCGTTCGACCCACTGTTGCAGGACGTGTTGTTCCGGAACGTCGACGAGCCACCGTCGAAGTTGAAGTTGCGCTCCGTGCTGCCGATGCTCAGGTTGTTCTCGACCGTCAGCGAGCCGAGGTTCCGGTTGTAGCCGAACCCGTGCTTGCCGTTGTCGAAGGCGATGCTGCGCCGCACGACGTGGTTCACCGCGATGTCCTCGCCACCGAGCTTGTAGCCGTTGCGGTCGCCGTTGCCGGCCTGGCCGCCGTTGGACAGGGTCCCGTTCTCGTAGGAGAGCGAGTCCTCGATGGTGACCGCGCCGATCGCACCGGTGTCGGACTTCGTGTACAGGTCCCAGCCGTCGTCGATGTTGTTGTGGGACACGGTGTACCGGAAGACGTTGCCGGTGCCCACGGTGAGCTTCGGCGCGAACCCGTCGGCGTCCTCACCGTCGGAGTCGACGTTGTCGTGCGACTCCGAGGACACGATGAGGTTGTTCGCGGGCCAGTCGGCCCGGGGCGCTCCAGCGGTGTAGCGGGAGAGCTGGAGCCCTGAGTCACGGTTGTGCCGGGTGACGACCCGCTCGATGACGTTGTTGTCGCCGCCGAGGAGGATTCCGTTGTCGCCCGCACGCTCGACGACGAAACCGCGCAGGTGCCACCAGTCGCCGCCGATCGCGAGGCCACGGTTGGCCGGGTCCTCGCTCTGCGCCGAGAAGTTCAGCACCGGCCGCTCACCGGCGTACGCGAAGAGCTCGGTGCGGTTGCCCGACAGTCCGTTCTTGCCCGGCGGGATCGCGATCGTCTGCGAGTAGTTGTAGGTGCCGCCACGCAGGTAGATCGTGCCGCCGGCGGCGATCCGGGTGATCGCCGACGGGAGCGTCGTCGGGTTCGCCAGGGTCCCCGCGGCGCTGTCCGTGCCGCCGGGCGCCACGTACAGCGCGTCCCCGGTGGGCGGCGGCTCGGTGGTTCCCCCGGTCGGGGCCTCGACGTAGTCGATGTTCGCCAGGCCGCCCGAGTTGGTCGCGACGAGCCGGATCGTGTTGGCGCCCGCGACCAGTGTGGCCGGCAGGGACTTGGTGGACCAGGTGTTCCACGCGCCCGTCGGCTCGAACGAGACCGCCTGGACCCTTGTGCCGTTCACGACGAGGTCCGCGGTGCGGGCGGTGGTGCCGCCGTTGGCGAACCTGACCGCGAGGGTCGCGGCCCCTGCGACCCCGTTGCCGACGTTGACCTGCAGCGCCGCGCCGGACGCGTTGGTGGTGTTGCAGAATCCGCTGCCGGAGTAGCCGGAGTGGTTCGTGTCGATGGTGCCGCCGCAGGTCGCCGCGGACGACTCTGCCTCGAACCGCTCCACCGCGGCGACTGCCGAGGTCCCCATGGTCTTGGCCGCGGCGGCCGACGATCCCGCATAGGTCTCGAACTCGGCGATCCGGGGCGTGCCGGTCGAGCTGGTGATCTCGAAGTTGATCTTGGTCAGCGACGTCGCGGCGAAGTTGACGGCCTTGGCGCCGCTCCCGGTCGCCAGCACCGCGCCGTTGTCGTTGTTGACGATGCGCCACGAGCCGATGTTGCCGACCGCGCCGGAGGCCTCACGGATGTTGACGCTGGACACCGTCTTCGCGGAGGCCCACTTGATCGAGACACGTCCGGTCGAGCCAGAGGGTGACCAGTAGGTGGCGGTGTTCCCGTCGAGCACGTTGCCGAAGCTGGTGCCGCTGGCCTTGCTGGTGCCGTCGGCGCCCGCGCCCAGGCTCAGGTTGGTGCCGGTGGGTGGGTCCGTCGGCGGGTCCGTGGGCGGGTCGGTCGGGTCCGTGGGGTCGGTCGGGTTGGTCGGCGTGCAGCTGCCGTCCGAGACCCGGTTGCCCTTGTTCGCGCCCGCCGTCTGGCTCACGACCGACGGCACGCAGTTGGCGGCGTCCATCGGGTACGAGTACGGGATGCTGACCGAGGTGTTCGACGTCGGGTTCGGGCCCGCCGGGTTGTGCTCGCTGCTGCGGGCGGACCACGTCACGTTGTCGAAGATGTTGCCCGCGACCTGCCAGTAGCCGGCCTGGTCGGTGTAGAACGTGCCGAGGACGTCCTTGGAGTCCTCGAAGTAGTTGTTGTCGACCTTCGCCCTGCCCCCGGCCCGCGAGTTGATGCCGGACTCCACGATGCCCGTGTAGTGGTTGTTGTAGACGTGCGCGATGCCGCCACGCAGCAGCGGAACCCGGGAGTTCAGGTTCTGGTACAGGTTGTGGTGGTACGTGATGAAGCTGTTCGACACGTCGGTCTCGCTGGAGCCGACCAGCCCGCCGCGCTCGGAGTTGCGCATGATGCTGTAGGAGAGCGTCACGTACTTGGTGTCGTTCTTCATGTCGAAGAGGCCGTCGTAACCCTCGGCCTCACCGCCAGAGGCGATCAGGTTGACGTGGTCGACCCAGATGTTCCGGACGCCGCTCTCCATACCGATGGCGTCGCCGCCGTTGGACGTGGGCGAGCCGGACTTCTTGACGTTCTGGACCGTCACGTTCTGGATGATGATGTTGCTGGACTCACGGATGTGGATGCCGATCTGGTCGAAGACCGCGCCGCTCCCCACACCGATGATCGAGACGTTGCTGATCTGCTTGAGCTCGATCACGCCGGACGCGGTGCTGCACCCAGGACCCGACACCTGGCTCGTGTTTCCGTGGTTGATGGTGCCGGAGACCTCGATGTTGATCGGGGTGCTCTTGGTGGTGCGGTTGCACAGTGCCGTATGGAGCGCGGTCCCTGTGCTCACCCGCACGGTCTGCCCGCCGGCGCCGCCGGTGGTGCCGCCGTTCTGGGTGGCGAAGCCCGTTGCGCTACCCGTCGCTGCGGCCGCGTCCGGGGCCGACTGTGCGGTCACCCCGATCGTGACCGCGAGGGTCATCGCGGCCACCGCCGACAGGAGCTGCACTGCTCTTGGTCTTCTCATCGTCGTTGCCTCACGTTCGTCGTTGAAAGCGGGACGGTGCTGTGGTTCTTCGTGCGACGTGGAGTTCCGGAACGCGCCCGCCCCGACTCTGGAGCGATCCGCCGGGTGATACTGACCCCACGTGGGTAACCGGTTTCCCGGAGCCTAGTAACCGGTTTCTCAGATGGCAACCCCTTGAGGCGTGCGATCTGAGAATCACCTGGGATTCAGTGGTGAGGCGTCACGAGCCCGGAGTCACGAGGCCGCGCGCACCAGCCCGGGCATCACGAGCCAGCGCGGAGGAGCACCGACTCCCAGTGCCACGGCTCCGGCATCCGCCCGGCGGGCTCGGCCCAGTCCGGGTGGGTCCAGCCGTAGGTCTCGGAGTGCTGCTTGAGCCAGCTGTACTGCTCGGTGTCGAACGTCTGGACCCCGCCGCCGATGTCCACCGCGAGCCCCAGTCCGTGGCTGGAGCAACCGGGCGGCGCGGCGGTCGGCGACGCCGGGTCGTACAGGGCATCCTGCGACTCGTACGTGCGGTAGGACGAGTTGATCGTGAGGTGCTCGCCGAACGCCTGGCTGTACGCGGCGTCGAGGTCGACGAGATCCTGCAGCACGTCGGCGCGCACGAAGTGCGTGGGAGCCCACGGGATCGCCGCCAGCGCGGAGCTCGGCACCTTGCCGCTGTCCGGGTCCCACCTCTGGTCCGGCCAGGGACAGGTGATCGCGTCCTGCGCGTCGGTCAGCGACTGCGTGGCGAGCGTGAGAGCCGAGCGGTTCGTGCTCAGGTCGGCGGCGGCCCTCTCGAGCTCGCCCAGGTCCTCGCCGGCAAGGGTCTCGTTCGCGGCGGCGTCGACGGCAGCGAGCGTGTCGAGGGCGGCCTGCAGCTGCCCGCGGACGACGTCGTCGACGCCCATGCCCTTCGTCGCCGTGTAGACCTTCTCCGCGCGGGCCTGAGCGGTCGTCATGCCGTTGCGGGCGGCCGTGACCTGGCTGCGGGCGAACTCGACCATGGATGCCTCGACGGCGCCCGACGCGGCCTCGAGGGAGTCCCTGGCGTCACCGGTCCCGGTGACGAGCCGGGTGAGGACCGGTTCGGCCAGCACCGTCTCGGCCTCCGCGATCTGCGCGGAGAGGCCGTCGCGCGTCGTCTGCTCGGCGACCTTGCCGTCAGAGGTTGTCAGCAGCTGCTTCGCCGTGGCGTTCTGGGTGGCGAGGTCGGCGGTCTCCTCTGCGGCGTACCAGGCGAGGCCGCCGCCACCCATCGCAAGGACGACCACGAGCGTCACCACGATGACCGTCCGCATGCTCCGGCGACGGCGGATCTTCGCCTCCCGCCGCTCTCTCGCGGTCCCGCCGGGCTTCACGTCATGGGGATCGACATGAGGCATGGCGTTCGTCGAGGTCACGAAGCCAGAACTTACGTCACCGAACGCCTGCCGGTTGACCGACCAGCGGGTGAACTGTGGGCTGGACCGACGGAGCCGAGCGCCGCGGGATCAGCCTCGTTCGTGCGCCCGGTCCGCGGCACTACGGTGGAGGCATGGAGTTCCGATCGTGGTTCGGGCACGGCCCGCAGAAGGCCGTTCGCCGTACCGTCCGCTCGCACCGCACCGGCCCGTTGCTGGCGCGGGCGGCGCTGGTCACGTCCACCGGCGAGGCGTGGGCGTTCGCGACGCGCGCCGAGCTGCTCATGATCTCCGCGCCCGAGGCGGTGAGCGGTGAAAACGACGCCGAGTCGCGGGGCGCGCCGTCCGTCGTCGTGCAGCGCGAGTGGTCCGACGTCGACCGGGCGGCCTACGACACGGAGTCCAACGTCATCCAGGTGCACTGGGTCGACGGCGACGAGCCGACGCCGCTCCCCCTCGACGGCCGGCGCTCCGTGCTGCCCCAGGTGCTGCGTGAGCGGGTGCAGTGGTCGGTGGTCCTGGCGGAGCCGGTCAAGCTCCCGGGCGGGCGTTCCGCCCGCGTGGCGGTCCGACGTCGGGCGGACGGCGAGCTGTTCTCCCAGGTGATCGGCGGAGGCGACGTCGACCTGGCCGATCCCGGCACGGCCGGCGCGATCGACGCGGCCGAGGCCCGGGTGCGCAGCGCGGCGGGGCTACCTGCCTGAGCCTGCGTGCAGGGCGGCCGGGTCGCCGTCGGGCAGCTTCTTGCGCCGCCGGGACGCCCTGGGGACGGTAGCGCTCTCGAGCGGTACGGGACCGGGCGTCCCCATCCGGACCGACAGGAACGGCCGGTTCGACGGCACACCCTCCGAGGTCTCGAGGAGCCTCCGGGCCAGGACGAGAGCACCGTCCAGGGGCTCCCCCGCGGCGTCGACGATCTCGACGTCGGGGCGGACGTCGGTCACATGCGACATGACCAGGGCTCGCAGCTCGGGGACCTTGGCCATCAGCTTGCCCGTCGTCGCGACCCTTGGCTCGACCCCCGGGTGGCTGAGCGCCGCGCGCAGGGTGTCGGCAAGCCCACTCGCGGCTGCCGCGCGGATGGCGACGCTCGTGGGGTCGCCGGCCCGTGCCGCAGCCAGCACGCTTCGCGCGAACCCGGCAAGCAGGCTGAGCGCGTCCGGGCTGCTGTCGAGAGTGATCCCGTGCCGCTGGCGGCCGAAGTGCCGCTCGGAGGCCCGCAGCAGGACCTGCGAGGCGCCGTCCTCGCGTCCGTCGCGAGCCTTGTTCGCGGCCGTGAGCCCCTCGCGGCCGATCCATCCGCCGCTGCCCTGGTCCCCGACCAGGTAGCCCAGCCCGTCCGCGAGGTACCAGCGGGCGTACTCGTCGACGGCGACGCCGACCGCACCCGTGCCCACCACGAGCACGGCGCCGCCGCGCCCGCCGAGGGCTCCCAGGTGCGCCGTCACGGCGTCGGTCGAGACGGCGGTCCGTTCGGTGCCCAGGCTCTCGGCGAGAACGTCGTGGAGGGCGTACGGATCCAGGCGGCCGGCCCGGTCCATGGCCATCATCCCGCGGAGGCCGACGGCGGCCGCCGAGACCTGCGGTGCTCCGGCGCCGGCGTGTGCGGCGACGAGCTCACGCATCAGGTCCTGGCAGAGCCCGCGAACGACGTCGGGGGCGTCGGAGCGCCCGTCCACGACATGGAGCGGCGGACCTTCGACACGGATATGCGGCCGGCCGGGCCCAGGGCTCGCGGCGGCGCGCGAACCCGTTCCGCCGAGGTCCAGGCCGACTACCCAGGTGTCCTCAGGCGGAGGATCGGTCACCCTCTGGGTGTCAGCTGCCCGCACCCGAAGATGGTGGCACAACAGGGCCGCGAACGACATGGCAGATCCTCGATCTCGCCCGGGATCGGCGTGTTGTCCGGCATGTCGACGGGGCGGATCCGGGCGCCGACGCCGACGGGTCGCCGACCTGTGACAGAGCCCTCGGAAAACACGACAGGACTACCCGCCCAAACCTGTTAGAGTTTTCACCGGTCGCCCTCCCGGTGCACGGGACTGGGGCGGACGCATTCCCGCGTAGCTCAGCTGGCAGAGCATCCGACTGTTAATCGGACGGTCGTTGGTTCAAGTCCAACCGCGGGAGCATCTCAGAGGCCTCGAAGCCCCCAGTTCAACTGGGGGCTTCGGGGCCTCGCCCGTGCCGCCGTCAGGCTCGGTAAAGAGAGCGGCGCCGACTCGCGATCACACCGCCCGTGACTGCTCTACGGCCTAGGCGCGGATCAGCCAAGCGGATGGCGGAACGAAGTCCGCTTGAGGTTCCTTCGATGCTGGCTCGCCAACAACGATGAACGAGCACACGCGAGGTTCGCACCAGACCTACGTCCGCGGTGACCACCCGATGATCATCGAGTTCTCAGTCAGGCCTGTGACGACCAGGTGTGTGCGAAGCTGCCGCGCATGCTGCGACACTAACGCACACCTTCCGCATTGATCCGATCAAAACCGATATTGGTCGGTTCATCATGCCCGATCCTGCTACCCAAGTCGCAGGGAAGCCTGTGACCTGGCCATTCACAGGACCAGCTCCGGCGTGTACCGTCTGACTCACCCACACAGGATCCACTCAATCAAGAGTCCCTCACTCGCACCGAGTCACTAGAGGACACTGATGAAGGTTTTGCTTCTGGTTGGATCTGACCCCGCGACGCAGAAGTCGGCCGCGCGAATTGCCATCGAAGCAACTGCAGTGGACCAGCGAAACGTGATTGTGCTCGAGCCCATCGCGTTTCCGGTGACTGGAACTACATTCAATCGACGCTTGTCGGCGGCAAAGACGGCTTGGCGCGCGATGATCCAGAACATCGCGGAGGGTGCCGCGCCTCTCACGATTGTGCTGACAAACACACATCAAATCACCAGGGCTGGTCCGGAGTGCTTGGTTGGCACCGACGAACTGGTGGAATTATCCCGCACAGTTGCCGATTTGGCGGGAACTCTTGAAGTGGCCTTCCTGATGGACGACGTATATGCGTCGGTCGAAAACAGGTCGTCAAGCGGCATAGCAGAAGCGCTAATGCTCCGCCACCTTCAGCTTACCCATCTGCAGAAGTTTCACAGCCGGGTGACGGACACACATCGTGATGGGGCATCGCCGTTACTAGTAGCTCTGCGGTCAGGGACACCGATACTCGAATCCGCACTCTTGTCATCGACCAGATCGTCCGTCTACTTGTGTTACCCCATCAATGTGTTTCGCCGAGACCGGCAGCATCCGCTAGCCGGCGACCTCCTGGGATTTCGCAAATGGATGAGTGATCAGCGCGCAACGATCTACGATCCCTTGGCCATCGACGAGGAGTATCTGATATCAGGGCCGAAACCCGACGTAACTGAACGACTATTGATTGGCCCAAATAATCGTTTTCCTGAGGCCACTGAAAGGCCGCTCGTTGGCTCAGTGTTCGGGTTGCAGGGAAGCAACTCAGACCTCTCGATCGGCGATGACTCTTGGTCACATATCGCTCGCAGAGCCAAAGCCCAGGTTCCCGAGAGAGACTTTTTCTGGATCGATGCGTCTGATGCCGTAGTCTCCTGGCGTCCGTTTCTCGGAGGCATGCATCACGCAGGCGTACTTTCCGAACTCCAGTACGCCCTCCACGCAGGAAAGGAGATCATCGCATACTCCCCGCCCGAGGATGGCACCGAGCATCCTTCGCCTTTTGCCGCTATGATTCGGCCGATGTCCAGCTGGCATCAATTCATGGGACGCGTACGCGAGGTGACAACAATTAGCAGATCCTCTAGCGAGATTGACGATCAGAACATGCCAAAATATTGCGATCACACAAGTGTCGGCATCTTGATCTTCAACGAGCGCAACGAAATTCTCATGATCGACCGTGGCACCTTTCCGTTCGGAATCGCCCCACCTGCCGGGCACGTGGACCAGCATGGCTCTTACGAGCAGGCGGCGATAGAGGAAGCCAAGGAGGAAGTTGGGCTCGACATTCACGACGTTGAACTCGTGAGCGAAGGCCGTGTCGAGAATAGATGCCGACGAATAAACGGGTCATGGCACTACTGGAAGGTCTACCGCGCTTACGCAAACGGTGCCTTGACCCTCTCTCCCCGTGAGACCAAGGGCGCAGAGTGGTGCAACGTCGAGCGACTGAAGGAACTCGGTGCGCTTGAGGCCGGAGACGGATCCCCGGAGAAGATCGAGTCCGTCTGGCGTTACTGGCTCAGTCGCGTCTGGCTAAGCACCATCGAGGAGCGCTGATGCTCCCTAGCAGCTTGGTGGATGCCGCACGCGAAGGCTCTCTAGTTCCTCTAATTGGATCAGGACTCTCTGTCGAATCCGGCATGGCCAGCTGGGATCGGGTGGTTGACGTCCTGCGCAGTCACATAACGGTTGGGGACTCTGCGGGGAGCGTGCCGCTCGACCTGCTCGAAACTCCTGATGCCGTCACGAGGTACGTTCCGCGGGCCAAATTCGATCGGATAATACGAGAAGCCTACGGGGATCATTACTCTCCAACCCTGCAGCACCGCCTTATCGCCAAACTCCCCTTTAGAACCATTCTGACGACCAATTTCGACACACTGATCGAGCGATCTCTGCGAGAACACGGGAACATCGCTTCAGTGATATCAGAAGCTCAAGAAGTTCGCAATTGGCGCGAGGGCGAGGCATCGCAGGTCGTTAAGTTCCACGGCACCGTTGATCGACCCGATACATTAGTCTTTGGCGAGAAGGCTTACGCAGAATTGTATCAATCTAATGGATTGATGATGAGTTTGCTTCGAACAATCCTGGCCACGCGACCCGTTCTTTTTCTAGGATTCGGGATGCGTGACGCCTTCGTCAAGTCTCTCGTTAATCACGTCAACCACGAATCGGGGGCGGCCGCACATCGATCACACTACATACTCGTTCAGGACGACGGTATTCGAACGCGACACTACGAGGATCTGGGATTGATTCCGATCGTCGCGACGGTTTCTCCTGACGACCGATGGGGCGTGACGGCATTCCTTGAGGAACTCGCTCAGTCAGCAATGCTAGAAGCCGTCGACAGGGTCAGTAGGACACGACTACTTGTTCGGGAGACCGAACGCCTGCGCGACTATCTAGGTCCTGAACGCCGACTGCGTGTTCGGGCAGCACTGGGTCCGTTCACCGTGCCATACAAGAGCGACATAGACATCTTCGGCGACCCTGAGGTTGAGGCAATGGAGGCACAGCTGCGCGACGTGACCGTTGATTTCCTCGAGCGTGACGGCGGCAGCATCGATCTGCTCTGCAATCCGATCGAGGATTTGACACATGCAATGGGAAAAGGGTACACGCGCGCCGCTTATCGATTACGAATCGCGACATTTGCTAGTTTCGTGGAGCGTTTCCCTGGAAAAATTCGGGTCGCAATGTCAGAAAGGGCGTCCGATGCCAACGAATGGATCGCGGCTGATCGGGCACTGATTTCTAGCACGAAGGGCGCCTCGCGAGACGGGCGTCTCTACTCCTACGGCCGCGTCGACCTCAACGCCGGGCTGGTACGTCAGTCCATTCGTAGATTCGATTCCGATTTCGCCGCGATGAATGAGGCCTCCGGCGGCAATTCGGCATTTCTAGAGCGGGTGAGAGCCCTGCTTCTTGAGGGTTAGAGCGAGAAAGAAATTCGCCGCCTGCAATCTAGGTCCCTAGTAGCCATGGCGTGGCCCGAGCATGGCTTCAGCTGCGGACTGCGCGACCCACGGACGTCACCGCGCCAATACTCGTCTCGTACTAAACCAACTGAACACATGTCAGTACCGGCTATCCGCCGACCGTCGCCGTGCGCATCGCTCCGTGCAGGTCCGCACTGCTGGTCACCACATCGTGCTGACGACCGGGCGCTGCCTCGCGGGCGCTCAGCCCGTGGCCGTGGAACTGCCGGTCGACGACGTCTGGATGGCCGCGAGCAACGGCGCGGTCACTGCGCACTTGGTGGACGACCCCTGTCAGGTTGCCGATCAGCAGACCTCGACGCCAACGTCGCCATGCAATTGCGGTCTCAGCCTCCCCGGGATAGCCACCACGACCGAGATTGTCGGTAGCTCCTACAGCAAGAACGTTCCATGCCCAGCCAAGGAGATCAACGAAGCCCAGCGCAGCGCCCATGTCGGGGCCGTCCAGCCGCCACACCTGGCTCTACACGGTCCATGCTGGTCGGTGGGCAGCCTCGCGCGAGTCAGCGCACGCAACACGTCACATCGGGTCTCAACCGGTTGACAGCGAACTTACCCGGACGGTCGTTGGTTCAAGTCCAATCGGGGGAGCCGAACGAGGCCCTGAACCCCCTTCTTAATGTGGGGATTCAGGGCCTCGTCGTTTTCGCCGTCGCCGCGACCTGGAGGCTGGCCCGCCCCGGCAACGCGCCCGGCCGATGCGCTAGCGTGCGTCCCTGATGTCCAGCTCAGGAAGATTGACCTCGACCGCCGTGCGCGACGACCTCGGGTTACGGCCCCACGTCGAGGCTCTGGCGCACCTCCTCACGGCACGCACGGCACCGCCGTCGTACGCCGTGGCCGTCCTGGGCGAGTGGGGCGGCGGTAAGTCCGCGTTCCTGCGGCGCCTGCAGACGCAGATCGAGGCACGGGCCGTCTCGGGCGACCCGGAGTCCGTCGCGTCGGTGCGGGTCGTCCGGTGGAACGCCTGGGCACACGGTGAGAGCTCCGTTCTGGTCGGGATCGTCGCGAAGGTCGTCGCCGCGCTGCCCGGCGAGGACGTGAGAGGACGCCGTCGCGGGCCGCTCGACGCCCGGCGACGGGCCCGACAGCGCACCGTGACGACGAACCGAGCCGAGCGCATGCGTGCGCGGGCCGTCCGGCTCGGGCACGAGATCGGGACCGCCAAGGACGCAAGCTCTCTCGTCGCCGCCCTGCACCAGGCCCGGGTGCTCCTCCTGCTGCCGTGGGCGCTGCTGCGCAGCGGGTGGCGCCAGGCACTGCCGCTCGTCGTCGTGCTCGTGGTCGCCGGACTGGTCGTCGGCGGGCTGGCGCTCCTGCCCGTCGTCGCACCCGACGTCGCAGCCTGGCTCGCGGAGTCAGGCACCTGGGTCAGCGGGTTGCTCGCCTCGTCGGGCGTCGTGGCGGCGCTGACGGCGGTCATCGCCGGCTACCGCAGCCGTGTGGCCGAGCTGGACCCGACGCGTACCGGGGTGGTCGGCACGCTGTCGCAGCTCGTCCTCGCGACCTTCGACCAGGAGAGGACCAAGGCGGAGACGCGCCTCGCCGAGCTCGACGCCGACGACGCCATCGACGGCCTGTCCACCCTCCTGCACGGCGACGACCACCAGGGCCGCCTGGAGCGCGCCCATGGGTTCGTCGGGAACCTGCGGGACGACCTCGGGACCTTCGCCGACCAGCTCGCCCAGGCCGAGGAGTACCTGCGACGCCCTGGTGACACCGACGCCGACGGCCGGGTCGAGCGGATCGTGCTCCACATCGACGACCTCGACCGGTGCCCGCCCGACCGGGTCGTCGACGTGCTGCAGGCCGTCACGCTGCTGCTGTCGACGAGCCTGTTCGTCATCGTGGTGGCCGCCGATCCACGGACCCTGCGGCACGCCCTCGAACAGGACGCTGCGGCTGCTACGCACCTGGAGGGCCGAGCGGCCGGGGCGCTCGACCACCTCGACACCCTCTTCCAGGTGCCCTACGCGCTCCCCCGCCTCGTGCCCCCGGTCAGCGGCCGCTACCTCCTGCGGACCGCCGCCGACCAGGGTCTCCTACCGCATGACCTGGCCCTTGACCCGGGCGACGACGCCGTGTCCGTGCGGCCGGCTTCAGGCACCCTGAGCGCCCAGGAGGCGGGGCTCCTTGCGCTGGTCTGCGAGGCCGTGACCACGCCGCGGGCGGCGAAGAAGCTGCTCACGCTGTACCAGCTGGTCCGGTACGCGACCGGGCCCGACGACGACCTGCGGCCCGCCGCCCTCCTGCTGGCCCTGCTCGTGGGCGCGCCGGAGCAGACCTCGCAGCTTCTCCGCGAGCTCGACGACCACGCCGACGCGGTACACCTCGCCGCGGTGATCGAGACCTTGAGCGGCAGGCACACGACCGCGGACCACGAGCGGTGCGCCGCGTGCGCGGCCTGGCGTCGGATGCGTGACGTCACGGAGCGCGCGGTCGCAGCAGGGGTGCCCGCCGAGGTGGGCAGCCACCGGGTCTGGGCGCGGGAGGTGGCGCGGTTCAGCTTCCACCTGACGGAGCGGCACTGACCTGGTGCTGGCAGTAGGCGATCGTCGCATCGTCCGCCGTCACCGCGAGGCGCGCCTCCGCGTCTCGGACGCGACGGAGGATCTCGGCAGGTCCGCTCGATGCCAGGACGGCCATGACCTGAGGCCAGTCGGCTATCGCGAACTGGTCCACGATGCGGCTCGCTCCGTTGCTGAGCAGAGCGGCCCCCGTCAGCTCGGTCGCGCGACAGCTTCCGGTGACGGCCTCGTCCGCCGCCCGCGGGTCGTCCTTGGCCACCCAGAAGCCGCCCGGCCGGTTCCGGTTGGCCCGCAGGTCCCGGAGCAGCCGTTGGTGCTCGTCGCTGCCCGCGACCGCGGCTTCGATCGCGGGCTCGTACGAGCGGCTGATGACCACTTCCCGGCGATCGGTGACGACGAGCGGCTCGGCGTCAGCCCTTTCAAGCGCGACGACCGCATCACCAAGCACCAGGTACTCGACGAGACCGCCGGAGAAGCGCAGGACGGCCACCGCCGCCGACGGGCTGATGGGGTCGGCGACCTCGCAGGTTTCCCGGTGAGCGTCCGTCACCTGCGTGATGGCGTCGGCAAGCAGTACGGGCAGGCTGCGGTCCGGCCCAGATGCCAGGAGGCCGAGGAGACTGCTCCCCAGACGGCTGGCGTACCAGGCGACACCATGCTGGCAGATCGACTCGGTGCCAGGGATGCCGGCACCGTCGACCAGTACCGCTGCGGTCGGTAGGGCGCCGACGAAGTCCTCGTTGACACGGCCCGCCCAGGCCGGAGCGCCCGTCATCGTCACCTGCATGTCTGACCTGCTCCTCCCACCGACCAAGGCCTGAGTGGTTCCGCACTAAGGTCAGGCCCGTGGAACGTCGATTTCGAGCCTACTGGCCCGACGAGGACGAGTGGCACTGGCTCGAGCTCGACACCGAGGGCTATGCCGCTCGCCATGTCGTCATCCGTGCTGACGAGCCGATTGTCGCCGCCCGCCTGGACGAAGTGATCGCACTCCGGGACGGGGCCGGTTTGCTCGGCGTCCAGCTCTACGAGGCTGTCTACGGCGTACTTGCAGAAGGCGTCGTGGAGGCTCCACCTGGGGCGATCCCAGTCGGGGCCGACGAGTTCGACCGGGTCTACCGCAGGGCGGTCAGCCATCGGAACTTCGCCCAGCCGACGACCGGCCCATTCCCTCACGGGTCCCTGATCAACGGGACGTTCGGACTCAATCCCTGGCCCTCTGGCGTCACTGGCACCTACGTCGACATCGGGCATGACCCGGTCCACGGCTTCGTGGACGCCACGTGGTTCTTCCGGAACCAGGTGTCCTGGCCGGAGCCTGGCGTCGAGGCTCAGTTCCGGGTCGTCGACATCCGCCCCCAAACACTTCAGCTCCGGCTCGAACCGAGTAGCACCAGGCACGCCGGATCGGCATGGCCGCAGCGTTACGACTGGCCGAAGCAGGGCTCCGGGCACTAGAGGCCGTCGAACGACCAGGCGGTCGAACATCACGACTCGTATGCGCCACCGGCCCCACGGCGGAACCTCGTCGCGAGGCGATCGAACGCCGCCGCGAGCTCGTCTCCCTCGAGCACCTCGATGTCGACGTCAAACTGCGCGATCCACAGCGCGAGCCCGTCCGGGTCGTCGGCGCCCAGCACTACACGGCACGTGGACTCGTCGACCACCTCGATGTCGACCGGGATCTGTATCTTCGCGGCGACCTGAGCGGCGGGGGCGTGCACGAGGATCCGGGCACGGTACTTCCAGGACCCCTTGCTGACACGTCCGACGACGTACTCGACGACCTTGCCCTCCGGGATCACACGCGGCGCGAACCGCGCACCTGTCGGTGCGCGGAGAGCCATGCGGTCGACCCGGAAGACCCGCCAGTCGTCACGGTCGAGATCCCAGGCGAGCAGGTACCAGAGCGGCCCCCAGCTCACCAGCCGTTGCGGTTCGGTGTGGCGCGCCGTTTCGCTGGCCCCGGGCTTCGTGTACCCGAACCGGAGCCGTTCGTGGCCGCGGATCGCGGCAGCGACCCCGCCGAGCACCGGGAGATCGAGCGGCGGTTCCGCCCCTGGAACGGCGCTCGTCGCCTCGCGTACCGCCTCGACGCGACGGCGCAGGCGCGAGGGCAGCACCTGCTCCAGCTTCGCGAGCGCGGTGAGCGATGTCTCCTCGACGCCGATCCCTCGGGTCGCGACCGCACCGAGCCCGACGGCGACGGCCACCGCCTCGTCGTCGTCGAGCAGCAGCGGGGGCATCGCCGTCCCGGCGACCAGCCGGTACCCACCCGCGACGCCGGGACGCGCGTCCACGGGGTAGCCGAGCGACCGCAGCTTGCCGATGTCGGCGCGCACGGTCCGCGTACTCACGTCGAGCCGACCGGCGAGCTCGGAGCTCGTCCAGTCGCGCTTGAGCTGGAGCAACGACAAGAGCTCGAGCAGGCGGGCCGAGGTCTCCAACATGCTCTCGATCATTTCAGCAATTGCGGAAGCTAACCTGCCGCATTTGCCGGGAGCGTGGATGTCATGAACGAGAACAAGACACTCACACCGTTCCGCATCGACGTCCCGCAGGCCGACGTCGACGACCTGCGCAGCCGTCTGGCACGCACTCGCTGGCCGCTCCCCGTGCCGGGCCGGGACGACCGAACGGACTTCAGCCGCGGCATCCCCCAGGCCTACCTCAACGAGCTCGCCGAGTACTGGCGCGACGGTTTCGACTGGCGCGCGCAGGAGGCTGCGCTGAACGAGTACGAGCAGTTCACGACGGTCGTCGACGGGCAGACGTTCCACGTCGTGCACGTGCGTTCGGCCAACCCCGAGGCGACCCCGCTCATCCTGAGCCACGGCTGGCCGGGCTCGTTCGTCGAGTACCAGCGCCTCATCCCGCTGCTGACCGACGAGTTCCACGTCGTCATTCCGTCGCTGCCCGGCTTCGGCTTCTCGACGCCGCTGTCCGGGACCGGCTGGGAGCTGGCGCGCACCACCGATGCGTACGCCGAGATCATGACGCGACTCGGCTACGAGCGGTTCGCGGCACACGGCACCGACATCGGCTCAGGCATCACCGGCCGGCTCGCTGCCATCTACCCGGAGCGCGTTATCGGCACGCACGTCGGTGCCGACGGCCGATTGCTCGGGTTCGTCGGCGACAAGTTCCCCTACCCCGAGGGCCTGTCCGACGACGAGATCGCCCAGGTCGAAGCAGCGCGCAGCGAAGTCGCGGCCGACCGTGGGTACCTCGAGATGCAGAACCACCGCCCCGACACGATCGGCGTTGCCCTCACCGACTCGCCGGTCGGTCAGCTCGCGTGGATCGCCGAGAAGTTCAGGACCAGGACCAGCAGCGGATACAGGACGCCGGACGAGTCGGTCGACCGTGACCAGCTCCTCACGAACGTCAGCCTCTACTGGTTCACGCGTGCCGGAGCGTCGAGCGCGCAGTTCTACTACGAGGGCGAGCACGCGGGGCTCGGCTGGGCCATGGCCGCCGACGTGCCATCCGGGTGGGCCGTGTTCGACGCCCACCCCCTAGTGCGCCGCACGATCGACCCGCGGAAGGCGATGAGCCACTGGACCGACTTCGCCGAGGGCGGCCACTTCCCGGCAATGGAGGAGCCGAAGCTGCTCGCTGACGACATCCGCGCCTTCTTCCGCGGTATTTCCTGACTCGGCGTCAGGGTTGGCCGCGCCACCAAGACGACTGAGCTCGCAGAGCTCAGCCGCGAGGTGCCCGCATGAGTTGGCGGGTTCGACCTGCTTCACGCCTACCTCTTGACGGAGGCGAGCACGGCACGGACCATGGCCGGGCAGGTTCATTTCTTTCTAGAAAGGTTTCCCCGCCATGCGTGCACACCTCATCGGCAAGGACCCTGAGTCACCGGACAAGAACTCGCCCACCCTGTTCGCCACAGACCGGACCGACCGCAAGACCTTCCTCGTCCAGGGTTGGAAGGTCACCGATCGAAGCGCTCTGGCTGACGTCGGGACCATTCCCGACCATGAGGACATCGTCGAGGTGCCGGTCGACATCCTGGAGATGTACCTGGCTCATAAGGAGCAGGGGGAAGAGTCCTGAGCGCGCTGACACCGATCGGCCCCGCATGGGAGGCGCTGTTCGACTCGTTCGAGCACACCGCCTACCGGCTCGAGGTCCGCGAGCGTTACAACTCCCGGCTCGACGACCTCGAGGTCTTTGTGCGCGAGGGCCGCATCGATCCCGCGACGCTTGAGGGTTGGCTGAGCGAGGTCCGCACAGCCACGAGGCAGGGACGCACCTTCAAACGTGTCCGAGTGGTCGACGTCCCGCTAAGTGACTACTCCCGGTTCAGTCTCTGGCTGGCGACATACAACAATGAGGCGGGCGAGGACATCCGTTACCTCGCTCGTCCGGACGCAGACAGGCTTGGGCTGCCGACGTTCGACTACTGGATGTTCGACTCCCGTACGGTTGCCAAGATGGTCTTTGATGACCAGGACACTCTCCTGGGCTTCGAGCTGATCGAGGATCCGGCCATGGTGGTCGACATGAACCACGCGCGCGATGTGGCTTGGCATCACGCCGTCAAGAGAGATGACTTTGCCGCGAAACACTTCGACGAACGCTGATATCCGAGAGGCGCGCAACGAGTTGGGTGCGCGCCTTCGGGACCTGCGGCGAGCCGCTGGCCTAACCGGCCAGCGGCTCGCTGATCTTTTGTCGTGGGTACCGTCGAAGGTCTCCAAGATCGAGCACGGCCGGCAGTCTCCGACAGTCGACGACATCCGTGTCTGGTGCCGTGCGGTCAGCGACGAGACTGCGATGGAAGGTCTCCTGGCAGACCTCAACACCATCGAGACCCGCTACCAAGAGTGGCAGCGGATCATGCGTGGCGGTCTCGGACAGGTGCAGTCGGCGGTCACGAGACGCGAGCAGGAGACACGCATCTTCCGTGGCTACCAGTCGCTGATCGTGCCAGGGCTGTTCCAGACGCCGGAGTACGCGCGTGGGCTGCTTGAACAGTCCGGCCGGGTATGGACTCAGGGCGAGGGCGTAGAAGAGGCAGTGACGGCGAGGATGCGCCGGCAGGAGATCCTGTACGACCCGTCCAAGAAGTTCCGCATAGTCCTGACCGAGGCGGTCCTCCTGTATGCGATCTGCGCCCCAGAGGCGATGCTCGCGCAACTTGACCGGCTCATGTCGCTGTCGATGCTCTCCAACGTGCGGCTCGGAATCATCCCGTTCGAGCGAAGGACGGCGCTCGCGCCGGAGCACAGCTTTTGGGTCTACGACGACGATCTCGTCCTGGTCGAGACAGTCTCCGCGCAGCTCAACCTCCAGCAGCAGCAGGAGATCGAGCTCCATACGAAGGTGTTCGAGTCGATGGCGCTGGACGCCGATTATGACCAGAAGGCACGGGCTGTCCTTCAACGAGCGAGCAAGCAGATCGCAGCCCGGATCACAGCGGAGAAAGGTTGAGAAAGAACGTCGCGCGAATCAGCTGTTGTCCATAATCTCCAACGCATGACCTCGACAGCGCCCCAGCGGATCGCCCGGCCGATGGACGGCTTCAGCCCCCTCCTCATCGCGTGCGACATCGATGGGACCTTGCTTCGCACGGGACGTCCGGTCAGCGCCGAGGTGCAGGACGCCGCCGCGGCAGTCACCGCCGCAGGGCACCACCTCGTCCTGGCGACCGGCCGATCCCTCACCGGAGCCCTACCCGTGGCCGAACAGCTCGGCCTGGAGGACACCTGGATCGTGAGCTCCAACGGAGCCGTGACCGCACGTGTCACGAACGGCACCGTCGAGATCGTCGAACGGCACGACATCGACGCCGAGTCCGCCGTCCGCCTCGCCGTCGCAGCAGCACCCGGCGTCCGGATCTCCGCCGAGATCGTCGGCGTCGGGTACCGCATCAACATCCCGTTCCCCGACGGAGAGCTGAACGGCACCCAGTACGACGTGCTGGACCTCGAAGGACTCTGGGCCACCCCGACACCCCGCCTGGCTCTCCACCAACCGGAGATCTACCGCATCGCGCCCGCGCTGCGCGCGCTCGGCTTCACCGCGATGTCGACCCGATCCGACTGGATCGATGTGACCGCCCGAGGTATCTCCAAGGCCACCGCGCTGGAGAAGGTGCGTACCGAGCTGGGGATCGAAGCCCACGCCACCGTCGCGATCGGCGACGGCGAGAACGACATCGAGATGCTGGACTGGGCAACAGCGGGGTTCGCCATGGCCCACGCACTAGTGCCCGTGCTGGCCGCCGCCGACCACATCACCGGCACCATCGACGACGACGGGGCCGCCACCGCGCTCCGCTCATTGCTCGCCTGACACCGTAGACGCGATCCGATGTGCCGATGGTCTCAACATGCGGGTCGACGAAGACAGCCGATGAGCACCGCAGATGCCTACACCCCGTTCAACGACGAGCTCGACGAGATCATCAACGCCACACCCCAGCGTGCTGCTGCGGTCGCCGAGATCCGTGCCGAGATGAACGACGCAGACCCGCGCCGCGGAGCACGAAACACCGGCAGCCTGAACTGACCCCGGACGGCTCGCAACCACTCAGGGCATCCGACTGTTAATCGGACGGTCGTTGGTTCAAGTCGAACCGCGAGAGCTAGAACGAGGCCCTCAATCCCACTCTGACGTGGGGATTCGGGCCTCGCCGTTTCCGCCGCCCAAGAGCCGCAGCCAGCACTCCCCCGCACTTAGGCTCAGAGCATGGACCATGAGCCGATGCGGCGTGTCGCCGAGTTCCGCGAGGCATTCGACGGTGAGACCAGCGCCGAACGCCCCGAGGTGGCGGAGCACCGACGGACGTTGCTGGCCGAAGAAGCGAGTGAGGCTGCCGAGGCACTCACCGACCTCGCGAAGGCGCTGCAAGACGGAGATGACCCGGTCGCCGCGTACTGGGCAGTAGCCAAGGAGCTGGCCGATGTCCTCTACGTCACCTACGGCGCCGCGGACGCACTGGGGATCGACCTGCCGGCCGTCTTCGCCGAGGTCCACCGGTCCAACATGAGCAAGGTCGACGCCGACGGCCAGGTCCTGCGCCGGGCCGACGGCAAGGTGCTCAAGGGCCCCGACTACCGGCCGCCGGTCCTGGACGGCCTCGTCGAACGGCCGTCGACCGTCGGATCGTAGGCACCTCGTGCACAACCACGAACCTGTCGACTACCACTGCCCGTTCTGCGACTTCCCGGCCGAGCGGGAGGCCGAGGTGGTCTACCGAGACGAGCGGGTCTTCGCGATCATCGCCCCTCGCTGGTGGCCGCGGAACGCGGGCCACCTGCTGATCATCCCCGTCGCCCATCACGAGAACCTGTACGACCTCCCGGCTGCCGACGGTCACGCGATCTTTGACGCCACCCAGATGCTCGCCCGGGTGATGCGCCGCGTCTACGACTGCGAAGGTGTCTCCACCCGCCAGCACAACGAGCCGGACGGCAACCAGGATGTCTGGCACTTTCACCAGCATCTCTTTCCCCGTTATCCCGGCGACGACCTCTACGGCACGCTCCCGCAGCCTGACTGGCTTTCTGTCGACCACCGCCGCGCCTATGCGGAACGGCTGCGCGCCGCGCTCGACTGAGCGAGGTATCGCTGGGGTGGACCGGCCCGCGCAGCACCGGATACAGAAGCACCAGCGCCCGCGTTTCACCCACAAGACTCCTGGTCACGGCATACGAAGGCCACGACGATGTCAGGCATGACTGAAACGACGGAGAGCGTGCAGAAGCGGACGACGGCCAAAAAGTCCGCCGGTCCGATCACCGCAGGTCTGGGAGGACTGATCCTGGGAGCCGGGCTCTTCTCGATCGGCACCGCGAATGGCGCGCCAGTGGCCGCCATCATCGGGATCACCGCTTTCCTGATCGGCCTCGTCGCTCTGCTGGATGGCGTGTACAAGCTTGTCGGGAACATCGACAGCGCAACCCAGGCACTCCTGGAACGGCGTCCCTGACGGGCTTCGGAGCACAGCCAGCCGGATTTCGTGGCATCCCGCGCTGCACGCTGGATAGGTTGCTCCGATGAGGCCGCCTGCGTACTGGACGACGCGTCCCGCTCAAGTCCCGGACCGCAGCACGCTGGCGTCCTTCGACCGGCTGCTGGAGCAGGCCCTCGCGAAGGGCCCCGACGAGCCCATCGACTACCAGCTCGAGGCGCCAAGATGGCAGTTCCTCTGCCATGTCGCAGACCACGGCGGACTCGTGCTGCATGGCTCTGGCAACCCGACGATCAGTCGCTTCGAACCTCGGCAGCCGGACGACAACACCGAGTTCGGCAACCGGCGCGCGGTCTTCGCCGCCGGTGACGGGCTCTGGCCGATGTACTACGCGATCCTGGACCGGGACCGCTACCCGATGTCGTTGCTCAACGGCTGCGCCCGCTTCGCCGACGGCGGCGAAGAGCTCAGCGAGCCGCACTACTACTTCTCCATCAGCGCGCAGGCGCGGGAGCAGCGGCCCTGGCGCCCCGGCACGGTCTACCTGCTGCCAGACCGCACCTTCGAGCTGCAGCCGCCACTGCAGCTCGGCGACGTCTCGGTGCAGCTGGCTCAGTGGGCAAGCCCCGCACCGGTGACCCCCGTCGCCAAGCTGACCGTGCGGCCGGAGGACTTCCCGTTCCTGAACGAGATCCGCGGCCATGACGACGAGCAGATCTGGGCCCGTGCCGCCGCGGACCCGGATGGCTTCCCCTGGCACGAAGAGACGTGACGCACGCGTCGCGACGCACCTCGTCCTACCGGAGCGGGAACCCACGTTTCACCCCCATGACTCCTGGTCAGGGCAAACGAAGGCCACGACGATGTCAGGCATGACTGAAGCGACGGAGAGCGTGCAGAAGCGGACGACGGCCAACAAGTCCGCCGGCCCGATAACCGCAGGCCTGGGAGGACTGATCCTGGGGACCGGGCTCTTCTCGATCGGCACCGCGAACGCTGCGGCCGCCATCATCGGGATCATCGCTTTCCTGGTCGGCCTCGTCCTTCTGCTGGATGGCGTGTACAAGCTTGTCGGGAACATCGACAGCGCAACCCAGGCCCTCCTGGAACGACGCCCGTGACGCCCGTGACGCCCGTGACGCCTGACAGGCTTCGGAGAGCCGCGCGCCGTCAGTAGCCCACGGCGAGCGCCTGCATGAGCCGGCCCGGGTCCTCGGCGGCGGGGAGGTCGCTCACCTGTCCGTCACCAACCTCGATCACGCGCCACACCCCGTCGGACCGCAGCGCGAGGTCCGTGGTGACGAACGGGGCGCCCAGCGCACGTACGCTCGCGCCGACGGCGTCGCGCACTGCAGGCGGAACGTCCACAGTGGTACCGGCGGGCGCGTCAGGGTGCGGAGCGATCAGCACCGCCGATCCCCTAACCCACCAGATCCGCGCTTCCAAGGTGCGCCCGTCGACGTCCTGCATGAACTGCTCGAAGGCACGGGCGACGATTCCGCCGGCCAGGTCGTCCCCCTGCAGCTCGACCATCCTCCGGATCACGCGGGTGGCGGCCGTGACGTCGGCAAGGTCAGGCACGAAGCAAGCCTCCTGCCATTCGTGCTTGCGGGACTTCACGTAGTCCTTCACGACGCCCGGGCCGCCGCCCAGTGCCTCGGTCAGCGCTCCGACGTCCGCGCTCGTCGGCATGCGGCCCGCCTCCCACGGCGACCAGGCGCTCGCGGGAGTCAGGTCCGCGAATGTGCCGTACCAGCCGGGCAGCTCGTGCGCGGCCCGGTACGCGGTGGAGTCGGTGACCATCCGGACTCCGCGGGTACCCAGCTCGGTGTCGAGCCGTGAGTACGCGGCGATGGGCATCATCCAGCCGCGGTACCAGGCGACCTGTTCGCCGCCGGACGCCGGAATCCGACGCACTGCCGCCCGGAGGTCACCGGCGAGGAGCGCGTCATGATCCACCACCGCGACTTCCATGCCTGCCTGCCGTGCGGCTTCTGCCTCGCGCATGAAGTGCTCATCGGGCACCCGCGGCGCGAGGGGATCGGACGGGACCAGGAGCAGAGGCGAGGCCATGCGGGGACGGTACCCGCCTCCGCAGCCCCCGCACCGCACCAATATCCGCATGCAAATCGATTAGATTCACCTGAGGTCTTGACCTGCACGGTGCGCGCGCTATCTTGATCCGGACATTGTATCGATTCAGGTTGATCCAGTCTCCAATGGTCAGCAACGAGGCGACCACTTTTCTGCAGGGCTCAAGGCCGGGGGGCGACGCCGCTCCGATCCGGCGAGCCATCCCAACCGAAGGAGCACGCCTTGCCCTCTTCTTCCTATCGGCGCAGGAACCCTCTGCGATGGATCGCTGCCGCTCTCGGCGCGGCCCTCGTCGTGACGGTCCTGCCCGGACTAGCGCCCACGGCCGCCGCGGCCGTCATCCCAGGCAACTGGTACACGATCTCCAGCCAGCACTCCGGGCTCGCGGTCGGCATCGCGGGCAGCTCGACGACGAACGGTGCCCAGGCACAGCTGTTGACCCGCACCGACGCGACCAACCAGCAGTTCCGGTTCGTCGACGCCGGGAGCGGGTACTACCGCATCGAGGCCCGGCACAGCGGCCAGGTGCTCGACGTCAGCGCGAGGAGCACCGCTAACGGCGCCGACATCGTCCAGTGGCCGAACACCGGCGGCACCAACCAGCAGTGGCAGGTCCTCGAGCAGTCCGACGGCTCCTACGAGATCGTCAACCGCAACTCCGGCAAGGCCCTCGACAACTGGGAGGGTGCGACCGCTTCCGGCAGCCGCGTCTCGCAGTACACCCGGAGCGGCGCGGCCGTGCAGCGCTGGCGGCTGAACCCGATCGGTGCCGCTCAGGCCGGCAACGGCTCGGTCACCGACTCGAACCTCCAGTACTACGGCCGCTGGAGGACCGACGGCGCCTGGCGCACCATGGGCTGGGCCGGCGGCTACGTCGAGGCGGCCTTCACCGGCTCCTCGATCGGCGTCCGGCTGCGCAACACCATCGACGTGTACTACTCGGTCGACGGCGCACCCGAGCAGTGGCACCGCAACGTGACGGGCAACCTGACCATCGCATCGGGTCTCAGCGGTGGCACACACACCGTCCGCATCGGATTCCGCGAACGGGCCGGGTCGTACACCGGTGACCCGACGTTCGGCGGCTTCATCCTCGCCTCGGGCGGCGGGACGACGTCGATCGCCCGCCCGGCGAACTTCATCGAGTTCGTCGGCGACTCGATCACCGTCGGCCAGCCCAACGGCAACCGACCCTTCACCGCCTATCCCTATCTGGTCGGCGAGGACCTCAACGCCGGTCACAGCCAGGTCGCCAACGGCGGCGTCTGCCTGGTCGCCGCCGCGGACGGCTGCTACGGGATGGTGAACGGGTTCCGCCGCTCACACATCGGGGCGACCAGCGACGACTGGAACTTCTCGACGTACCGGGCCACAGCCGTCGTCATCAACCTGGGCACCAACGACGGCGGGCACAGCGTCTCCACCGTCGAGTTCAACCAGAACTACGTGGTGCTGCTGGAGCGCGTCCGTCAGGCCTACCCGAACGCCCACATCTTCGCGATGGGAGTCTTCAGGGGCCGGTACGTGACCGAGACGCGGAACGCCGTCCAGACGCGCGTCAACGCCGGGGACACCCGGGTCCACTTCGTCGACACGACCGGTTGGGTCGACCCGGCGACCGACACCAGCGACAACGTCCACCCGACCGATGCCGGGCACCGGAAGATCGCCAACCGGCTGATCCCGATCATCGACCAGTACATCTAGCCCAAGCGCGACTCCTCCTGGTGGGCCTCTGCGACGACGCCGGGGCCCACCACCCACCCACCTGGAGCACAGATGCACAATTCCGAATCCTCCGGCCTGCTCGGGGCCGGACTCACCCGTCGGTCGCTGTTCGGTCTCGCGGCCGGAGCCGCGGCGGCCGCCGGCGGCCTCCTCACCGCTGCCCCGGCGTATGCCGCGTTCACCCCCGGCGCCTGGTACGTCCTGCAGTCCCGCCTCTCCGGCCTGGTCTTCCAGATCGAAGGCGGGTCGACGGCGAACGGCGCGAAGCTCGTGCAGGGCACCCGCACCAACGCGACCAACCAGCAGTTCCGCTTCGTCGACGCCGGTGGCGGCTACTACAAGATCCAGGCCCGCCACTCGAACCTGCTGCTCGACGTCTACGCCAAGAGCACCGCGAACGGCGCCGACATCGTCCAGTGGAGCGACAGCGGCACCACGAACCAGCACTGGCAGATCCTCGACGACGGCACCTACCTGCGCTTCGTCAACCGCAACTCCGGCAAGGCCCTCGATCTGTGGGAACGGTCCACCACCCCTGGGACCCGCATCTCGCAGTACGACAACAACGGCGGCACCAACCAGCAGTGGCGGCCCCTCCCGGTGACCGCGACCGGGGACGGGACGCCGACGATCTACATCGCCTCGGACTCGACGGCCCAGACCTACAACACCTCGCTCCGGCCGCAGATGGGCTGGGGCCAGAAGCTCGCGAACTACTTCGACACGAACACGACGGTGGCCAACCACGCCATCGGCGGGCGCTCGTCGCGCTCGTTCATCGAGCAGGGGCGGCTGGACACGATCCTGGCCGCCATCCAGCCGGGCGACTACCTGTTCGTCCAGTTCGGGCACAACGACGCCAGCTCCGGCAACCCCGAGCGGTACACGTCGCCCACCGACTACAAGCGGTACCTGCGCGACAACTACATGGCCGGAGCGACCGCACGCGGTGCCACACCGGTCCTGCTCACCCCGGTCTCACGGCGCGACTACGACGCGAACGGCCAGTTCCGGGTCTCGTTCCCCGACTACGTCAACAGGGTGCACGAGCTGGTCAGCGAGACCGGCGTCGCGATGATCGACCTGTCGGCGCGCTCGCGGGCGTACCTCAACTCGATCGGTCCCGAGGCCGCCAAGGGCGTGTTCCTTCACACGAACCCGGGCCAGTACCCGGCCTTCCCTGACGGGGTCGCCGACAACACGCACTTCCAGGAGAACGGTGCCAACCAGATGGCGCGCATCGTCTCCGAAGGTGCGGCAGCACTCTCCCTGCCCATCGCGGGCCACGTGCGATAGCGGTCCGGCATAGCGGTAGGGCAGAGAGCGGCCCTGGGTCCCCTTCCGTACCGGGGACCCAGGGCCTTGTCGTCCCGCGTCGGCAAGACTGGACCCATGCCGACGACGAGCGCGGGTCTCCTGCCCTACCGACGACTGCCCGGCGGCGGGCTCGAGGTCCTGCTCGGCCATATGGGCGGGCCGTTCTGGGCACGCAAGGACGCGGGCGCGTGGACCCTGCTCAAGGGCGAGCTCGAACCCGACGAGGAGCCCCACGCGGCGGCGCTGCGCGAGGCGAGCGAGGAGCTGGGGATGGCCCTGCCGCCGCCGTCGGTCCCCGACATCGAGCTCGGCGAGGTCCGGCAGCGCTCGGGCAAGAAGGTCCTCGCCTGGGCGCGCGAATGGCCGGCGGACGGACCGGACCTCGGGCAGATCGCGAGCAACACCGTGGAGATCGAGTGGCCTCCGCGGTCGGGGCGGTGCATCGAGGTCCCCGAGATCGACCGCGTCGCCTGGCTCGCGCCCGACGACGCACGACGTCTTGCGGTCAGCGCGCAGGCCACGTTCGTCGACCGGCTGGAGGAGGCACTCGCGTCTCCTGGGGATATCTGACGGTTCCCCCAGGGCGAGTGTCGGTGGTCCGAGGCAGCATCGGTATACGCAACCGATCCGGAGGACGTCATGGCCGACGAGCACACCGCCCACACCTATCCGCACGGGGTGCCCAGCTGGATCGACCTGGAGGTGCAGGACGTCGACGCGGCGCTCGCCTTCTACGGTCACCTGTTCGGCTGGCGGTTCGAGGAGAAGCTTCCACCCGGGGCGCCGGGGCGCTACGTCATCGCGTCCAGGGACGGCACCGATGCGACGGCCATCGCCGCGATCGCCACACCGGACGCGGGCTTCGTCGGCGAGGTGGCGTGGCACACCTATCTCGCCGTCGACGACCTGTCGACGGCCGCGGTCCGGGTCCTCGAGCTGGGCGGCATCCTGAGCTCTCCGCCGGAGAACGTGGGGCCCCCGGGGCAGCCGGCCGGCCGGATGGCGCGGATCGTCGACGCGCAGGGCGCGCCCAGCCGCCTGTGGCAGGCGGGTACCAGGCTCGGTGCCCAGGTGGTCAACGCGCCGGGCACGTGGAACTTCAGCAACCTGCTCACCCCGGACGTCGACCGCGCGCTCCAGTTCTACGGCCCGCTGCTCGGGTGGGTACGGAGCGACGATCTCGCCGTCGGTATGGCGCGTGTCCCCGGGTACGGCGACCACCTGGCCCGCACGATCGACCCTGGCATCCACGAGCGCCAGGAGCACGTGCCGCCCGGCTTCGCTGACGTCGTCGCAGGGGTGGTGCCTGCCGACGGGCCCGCACGGTGGTCCGTGGCATTTGCCGTCGCCGACCGGGACGCGTCCACGGCACAAGCGGAACGGTCGGGCGCGAAGGTGCTGGAGACGGAGGAGACCGAGTGGTCGAAGTCGGCGACCATCCGAGACCCGTTCGGCTCCGAACTCGTCCTCGCCCAGTTCGACCCGCCGGAGGAGTTCCTCGTGGCGGAGGCGCAGGCCGGGAAGGACTGACACCGTCCCTGCATTATTGCTTCCTGTGCTTGAATGTAGCCTGGCTAGTTAAATCATCGAGGAGGGCATGTGCCGCCTGAGAGAGTCGTCCTGCTGGACGAGGACCGCGTGCCGGTCGGGACCCAGCTCAAACACCTCGTGCATACAGCGGACACCCCGCTGCACCTGGCGTTCTCGTGCCACGTGCTGAACTCCGAGGGTCAGGTGCTGGTCACCCGGCGGTCCCTCGGCAAGCGCGCCTGGCCGGGGGTGTGGACCAACTCCGTCTGCGGGCATCCGCAGCCGGACGAGCCGATGGAGGACGCCGTCGTCCGCCGCGCCCGGGACGAGCTCGGGCTGGCCGTGCGCGAGCTCCGGCCCGTGCTGCCCGACTTCCGCTACCGGGCCACCGATGCCTCGGGAGTCGTGGAGAACGAGGTGTGCCCCGTCTACGTCGCATTCGCCGACGAGGAACCGGAGCCGAACCCGGACGAGGTGATGGACCTGCGCTGGGTGGACCCCGGCCGGCTGGGCAGCGCACTCCGGGCGACGCCCTGGGCGTTCTCCCCGTGGTTCGTGGGCCAGGCACGGGACATGGAGCTCTACGCGCCGTCGGACACCGGGACGGCCCTGACCGAAGGAGCGCCGCGATGACCGAGACCCTCCCCCGTGAGGCGGTCGACACCGTCCTGGCCGAGTTCTTCGAGGACCGGATACGACGCGCCACCCCGCTCGCGGAGCACTACGCGCTTCTGTGGCGGCGGCTGGCGCGCTCCAGCGAGGGCGGCAAGCGTCTGCGGCCCCGGCTGCTGCTCGACACGCACCGGGCGCTCGGCGGCACGGATCCGGAGGACGCGACGGTCGCCGCCGCCGCGTTCGAGCTGCTCCACACCGCCCTGCTGCTGCACGACGACGTCATCGACGGCGACCTCAGGCGGCGCGGCCGCCCCACCGTCACCGCCGAGTTCGCCGACGACGCGCTGACCAGCGGACTGCCCGAACGATCCGCGGCGGCCTGGGGACAGGCGTCGGGGATCCTCGGCGGCGACCTGCTGCTCAGCGCCACGTACGCCCTCGTCGCACGGGTCCGCGGGACCGCACGCGAGGAGCTGACCGACATCGTCGAGGACTGCCTGTTCCGCGCCGCGGCGGGCGAGCACGACGACGTCGCGTTCGGTCTGGGCACGGCCCCCGGCTCCCCCGAGCAGCTGCTGCGGATGATGGAGAACAAGACCGGCGGCTACTCGTTCGCCGCGCCGCTGCGCGCGGGTGCCGCGCTGGCCGGGGCGGACGAAGGCACCAAGGCCGAGCTCGAACAGGTCGGGACGGCGCTCGGCGTGCTCTACCAGCTGAGGGACGACATGCTCGGCGTCTTCGGGGACACCCGCCGCACGGGCAAGAGCACCACCGGCGACCTGCGCGAACGCAAGCGAACCCTCCTCGTCGCGTTCGCCGAGGGGCACCCCGCCTGGAACGCGGTGCGGTATCTGTGGGGCGACCCGAACCTGGACGAGCCCGGCGCGGACCTGCTCCGGGACGCGCTGATCACCAGCGGCGCCCGCACGGGGATGTCGGACCTCATCGAGGCCAGGCGACGAGAGGTCGTCGCCGCCATCGGCCGGACGGCGCTGCCCGCCGGCCTGCAGCACGACCTCACCGGCCTCGCCGACCAGCTCGCGGGGCGTGCGGCATGAACCCGTCGTCCTCCCTCGCGCTCTACTCCGACACCGCCCACACCGCGGCGGCCCGCGTGCTCGGCGCCTACTCGACGTCGTTCAGCCTGGCCACCCGGCTGCTGCCGCCCGCAACCCGCGCGATGATCGAGGACATCTACGCGCTGGTGCGGGTCGCCGACGAGATAGTGGACGGCCCGGCGCACGAGGCGGGTCTCGCGCCCGCCGAGTGCCGCAGCACCCTCGACGGGCTGGAGACCGAGACGTACGCGGCACTGCGGAGCGGGTTCAGCGCGAACATAGTGGTCCACGCCTTCGCCAACACCGCACGGACCGTCGGTATCGACGACTCGCTAGTGCGTCCCTTCTTCGCCTCCATGCGCCGCGACCTGGACCCGATGGCCGCGCTCAGCGTCGGCGAGTTCCGCGCCTACGTGCACGGCTCCGCCGAGGTGGTCGGACTCATGTGCCTGTGCGCCTTCCTGCACGGCTACCCCGTCCTGCCCGCGACGCGCGGCAAGCTCGAGGAGGGCGCCCGCAGGCTCGGCGCGGCGTTCCAGAAGATCAACTTCCTGCGCGACCTCGGCGACGACGAGGACCGCCTGGGCCGGTCCTACTTTCCGGGCACCGGCCCGGACCACCTGGACGACGAGCACAAGGCAGTGATCATCAAGGACATCGACGCCGACCTGGCCGCCGCACGCGCCGTCATCCCGCTGCTGCCCGCGGGCCCGCGCCGGGCGACGGCGCTCGCCGCCGGCCTCTTCGCCGAGCTCAACGACCGGCTGCGGCACATCCCCGCCGCCAAGCTGCGCGGGCAGCGGGTGTCCGTGCCGAAGGCCGTCAAGCTGCGCATCGCCGCGACCGTCCTCGCCACCTCGCATGCGGGAGGGCGGGCATGAGGGGCGACCTCCGGGACCGGCGGGCCGTCGTGGTCGGCGGCGGTATCTCGGGCCTGGCGACCGCGGCCCTGCTCGCACGGGACGGGGCGGAGGTCACGCTCCTGGAGGCGCGGCCGGAGCTCGGCGGCCGGGCCGGACGGTGGCAGCGCGACGGGTTCCGGTTCGACACCGGCCCCTCCTGGTACCTGATGCCGGAGGTCTTCGACCACTTCTTCCGGCTGCTCGGCACCAGCGCCCGCGACGAGCTGGACCTGATCCGGCTCGACCCGTCCTACCGGGTCTTCTTCGAGGGCGACCCTGAGCCGTTCGACCTGCCCGCCGACGGCGCCCGCGAGGCGCTGCTCGCGCTCGACCCGCCGTCCGCCCGGAAGCTGGACGCCTACCTGGACTCCGCGGGCGAGACCTACCGGATCGCCACCGAACGGTTCCTGTACGCGACGTTCGCCTCGCTCGGACCGCTGCTCGACCGGGACGTCGTGCGCCAGGCGCCCCGCCTGGCGCGCCTGCTCGGTGAACCGCTGGACCACTTCATCGCGCGCCACACGACGGACGACCGGGTACGCCGCATCCTCGGCTATCCGGCGGTGTTCCTCGGCACGTCGCCGAGCGCCGCGCCCAGCATGTACCACCTCATGAGCCACCTCGACGTGACCCAGGGTGTGCTGTACCCGCGCGGCGGCTTCGGCGCGGTGATCGACGCCGTCGCCCGCGTCGCCCAGCGCGCGGGCGCCAAGCTGCTCACCGGGCAGCGCGTGCAGCGGATCACGGTGGCGGACGGCGCCGTCAGCGGCGTCGAGGTCGACGACGGCACCGGCCGCACCCACCACCTGGAGGCCGACGTCGTGGTGTCGACCGCCGACCTGCGCGTGACGGAGCACGAGCTGCTCGGCCCAGCGCACCGCAGCCACAGCGACCGCTGGTGGCAGCGGCGCGACCCAGGCCCGGGCGCCGTGCTGGCGCTGCTCGGGGTACGCGGCGAGCTCCCGGCGCTCGCCCACCACTCGCTGCTGTTCGCGCAGGACTGGCAGCAGGGGTTCGACGCGATCTTCGGCGACCACCGGTCCGTCCCGTCGCCGGCGTCGCTCTACGTCTGCCGCCCGAGCGCCACCGACGACGTCGCCCCGCCCGGGCACGAGAACCTGTTCGTCCTGATCCCGGTGCCCGCCGACACCACTATGGGCGCGGGCGGCGTCGACGGTGCCGGGGATCCGGGCGTGGAACGCGTGGCCGACCAGGCCATCGCCCAGATCGCGCAGTGGACCGGCACGCCCGACCTCGCCGAACGTGTGGTGGTGCGGCGCACCATCGGGCCTGCCGACTTCGAACGCGACTTCGGCGCCTGGCGCGGCGGCGCCCTCGGCCCCGGCCACACGCTGCGGCAGAGCGCGATGCTCCGCGGCAAGAACGTGTCCTCCCGCGTCGACGGGCTCCTGTATGCCGGTGCGACGACCATCCCAGGGATCGGCCTGCCCATGTGCCTCATCAGCGCGGAGCTGGTGCTCAAACGGCTCCGGGGCGACACCAGCGCCGGCCCCCTGCGGGAGGACTGATGAGCTTCGCCTACCTCGCCGTGCTGCTGTTCTCGGCAGCCGGGGTGCTGCTCCTCGACGCCCGCTACCGGCTCTTCTGCTGGCGGTCGCCAAGGCGCGCGGCCGCCGTCCTCGTGGTCGGCACCGCGTTCTTCCTCGCATGGGACGTGGCGGGCATCGGGCTCGGCGTGTTCTTCCACGGCACCGGCCAGTACATGACGGGGCTCATGCTCGCGCCCGAGCTGCCGCTGGAGGAGCTGGTGTTCCTGCTGTTCCTGTGCGAGCTCACGATGGTGCTCGTCCTGGGCGCGCAGCGCGTCCTGGACCGCGTGGAGGCCCGGCGATGACCTACCTCCTGCTCGCGCTCGGCTTCCTCGCGCTCGCCACGGTCGTCGCCCTCGTCGCACGGCGGACTGCGCGACGGGCCGGCAAGCCCGTCGCCGGATGGCGGGCCCTCGCACTCGCCGCCGGCGCGCTGCTGCTCCTGACCGCCGTGTTCGACAACGTCATGATCGCTAGCGGGCTGTTCACCTACGCCGACGCGCAGATCTCCGGGGCCCGGATCGGCCTGGCGCCCGTCGAGGACTTCTCCTACCCCCTGGCCGCCGTCATCCTGCTGCCTGCGCTGTGGTCCCTGTTCGGGGACAGGTTCGGAGGCAGCGATGATCGCTGACCTCGCGCGCGCCTCGCGGCCGCTGAGCTGGATCAACACCGCCTACCCGTTCGCGGCCGCCTACCTGCTGACCACCGGAGACGTCGACGCCTCGCTCGTCATCGGGACGCTGTTCTTCCTCGTGCCGTACAACCTCGCGCTCTACGGGATCAACGACGTGTTCGACTACGCGTCCGACCTGGCCAACCCCCGCAAGGGCGGCGTGGAGGGCGCCCTGCTGCCGCCCGCCCGGCACCGGACGATCCTGATCGCGTCCGTCGCGAGCTGCGTCCCGTTCGTGGTCGCCCTGGTCCTGCTCGGCCCGCCGCTGTCGTGGGTGGCGCTCGCGGTCAGCCTGTTCGCGCTCGTCGCCTACTCCGCGCCGCCCTTCCGCTTCAAGGAGGTGCCGGTACTCGACTCGCTGACCTCCAGCGTGCACTTCGTCAGCCCCGCGGTCTACGGGCTCACGCTGGCCCAGGCCTCGCCGACGCCCGGGACGTACGCGGTGCTCGGCGCCTTCCTCTTGTGGGGCATGGCGAGCCACGCCTTCGGCGCGGTCCAGGACATCGTGCCCGACCGCGAGGGGCGTATCTCCTCGGTCGCCACCGCGCTCGGCGCGGCCCGCACGGTGCGCCTCGCCCTGGCCGCCTGGACCGCCGCCGGCCTCCTCATGGCCACCACGGGCTGGCCCGGCGCGCTCGCCGGCCTCCTCGCGCTCCCCTACCTCGCCCTCGCGCTGCCCTACGCGCGGCTGCGCGACGAGGACTCCGCGCGGGCCAACGGCGGATGGCGGCACTTCCTCTGGGTCAACTACGCCGTGGGCACAGCGGTGACCATGATCCTCATCCTGCACGTCCTACGGAACGGAGGGCTGCCATGACACTCGTCAAGCCGCTGACCTGGTCGAGCGTGGTCGCCTACCCGCGCTCCGAGGTCTTCGCCTGGCACGAACGACCCGGCGCGGTCACGCGGCTCACGCCACCGTGGGTACCGATGCGGGTGGTCCGGGAGGCGACCTCCCTGGCCGACGGCGAAGCGGTGCTGGGCCTCCCTCTCGGGCTGCGCTGGGTGGCCCGGCACTCGGACTACGAGCCACCGGAACGGTTCGTCGACGAGCTGGTCTCGGCGCCCCTGCGCTGGGGCGTGCGGTGGCGGCACGTGCACGAGCTCCGCGACGAGGGCACGCGCACCCGCATCACCGACACGCTCCACACGAACGTGCCACCCGGGTTGCTGAACGCCATGTTCGCCTACCGGCACCGCCAGCTCCGCATGGACCTGGCGGCGCAGGCCACCGCACGGAACAGCGGCGACCGGCCGATGGTCGTCGCGGTGACCGGCAGCAGCGGGTTCGTCGGCAGCGCCCTGGTGCCGTTCCTGACCACCGCCGGCCACCGCGTGATCCGGCTGGTCCGCGGCCGGCCGCACGGACCCGACGAACGCCACTGGGACCCCGCCGCCCCGGCCGACGACCTGCTCGACGGCGTGGACGCGGTGATCCACCTCGCGGGCGCCTCGATCGCCGGCCGGTTCACGCCCGCGCACCGCGCCGCCGTCCGCGACTCCCGGATCGAGCCCACCAGGGCGCTCGCCGAGCTCGCCCTACGCACCGCGCACGGACCCACAGTGTTCGTCTCCGCGTCAGCGATCGGGTACTACGGCCCGGACAGCGGGGACGAGATGCTCGACGAGTCCGCCCCGCGAGGCGACGGCTTTCTCGCCGACCTCGTCGCCGACTGGGAGCAGGCGACCGCCGGTGCCGCCGAGGCCGGGCTGCGGGTGGTCAACGTCCGCACCGGCCTCGTGCAGTCTCCACGCGGCGGGACGCTGCGCCTGTTCTACCCGCTGTTCGCGGCGGGGCTGGGCGGCAGGCTCGGCGACGGCCAGATGTGGCAGTCCTGGATAGGTATCGACGACCTGGTGGACGTCTACCACCGCGCGCTCTACGACGCCGGGCTGTCGGGTCCGGTCAACGCCGTCGCACCCGAACCGGTGCGGAACGCCGCCTACGCGAAGACCCTGGCCAGGGTGCTGCACCGGCCCGCGCTCCTGCCCGTGCCCGGCTTCGGTCCGCGGCTGCTGCTCGGTGCGGAGGGCGCGACCGAGCTCGCCGAGGCCAGTCAGCGGCTGTACCCGGCGGCCCTGCTGGGGCGGGGCCACAGGTTCCGGCATCCGACCCTCGAACCGGCGCTGCGCCATCTCCTCGGCCGGGACGGCCGCTCGGGCTGATCAGGAGCCGGGCACCCAGTCCTCGTCGCCGAGCACCCACACCGCACCATCCGCCTCCGGTCGGGCGTCGTCGGAGAGCCAGTAGGTCTCGTCGGGGTTCCATCCGGCGATGACGCTCGCGACGCCGTCGTCGACGGGGACTGCGGTCCCGGCCGCGGTGAGGTACGCGGCGGCGGTGAGGTGGACGGCGTCGTGGTCGACGGCGACCGCGGCCCAGTCGGGCATCAGCCAGCGTCCGTCGCGGCCGGTGGTGCGGTACCAGTCGTGCCGCTTCTGCTCGGTCACCTCCAGCGGGTACCTGCGGCACAGCGCGGCCCACGCGTCGGGGCCGTCGATCTCGTAGACGCGAGCGCCGGCCGGTGCCGCTACCCGGTGCGTGACCGCGCGCTCCCAGCCCATGTCGTCCTCGACCAGCCAGACGCCGACGGGTCCGAACCTGCCGAGGCTCCTGGTGGTGTGGACGAGGTCGGACGGCGGGGTCGACCACCACTCGCCGCTCCTGGGCGCCTCCGGGTCGGCGGGCCTCTCCGCCCGTGCGCGCGTCTCCTGGGCCGCGATGTCGGCGCGCCACCGGGCCAGGCGATCCGCCGCGCGCGGCGCCCGCTCCCCCTGGCCCCCCTGGCCGTCGTCCCAGGTGACAGCGTGCTGGTCGGCGAGATCGAGGGGCGCGCTCCACCAGTCGATACCGGTCGCCGAACCGGCGACGTGCCGGGCGACGCGGTCCAGGGCAGCACGCACCACGGGCGTGGCGGCGAGGAGGTCGCTGCCGTCGGGCTCCTGCCAGTAGCGGGCGTTGGCCACCGCGTCGGCGAGGGCACGCAGTGCGGCGCCCTGGTCGACGTCGGCGAGGCTTGCCGTCTCCAGCAGGGACGCCACGGATTCGGCGGTCGCGGCCGGCGGCGTCTCGTGCGCGCCGGAGCCGGAGAACGACACGAGCATCTGACCCTGGCCGGGGTCGAGGTCGTAGGCCGCCGACATCACCGTCAGTGCGAGCGGGGTCTCCGTCCCGTCGCGGTCCGCGTGGAGCGCCTCGGCGCCCAGCACGAGCTGCAGGAGGAACCGGCGCCCGCGCCATCCGTTCAGCAGCGCCTCCGGCGTGATCACGGGACACCAGCCGTTCTCCGGGACAGCTCCGGCACGCCGTCGCCGCTCAGGTCGTCGAGCACCGCGGGGCGGCCGGCCATCGCCAGGACGAGCGAGAGCAGCGGCCCGCCGACCTCGGGACCGGAACCGGACCGGAAGTCGGCGTCGGTCGCGATGAGGCGCAGGCCCTTGACCAGCGACCGGCTGTTGACGGCGAAGTCCTTGGTGGCGAAGAACCGGGCGACCGCGAGGAGCCCTTCGGCGTCCGGGGCGTGCCGGAGGCCCAGCGGCCGGCGGATGTCCTCGGCGTGGACGACCAGCTCGCCCAGACCCGCCGGGCTCTCCCTGCTGGGCAGGCCGATCGGCCCGGTCTCCGCGAAGCGTTCGAGCGTCGCCACGGGCGTCGCGCCGCGGAACTCCTCGAGGCGCCGCCGGTTGTGCACGTCGGCGTCGAACCGAGCGCCGACGATGCTGCGGATCCATCCCCACGTCGAGAGCATCGACGCGGCTCCGAGGTGCGCGACGACGTCCTCCACGTCCCACGCGTCGCACAGGGTCGGCGAGCGCCACTGCGCGGACGTCAACGTGCGCAGGTCGTCGACGAGTGCCGAACGCTCACGGTCCTGGATCTCTGACAGGCTGGTCACGGTGTGACCTTACCGACGTGTCGACCAGATGCCGGGTCTGCGCCGCGATCGTCGGCCAGGCCACCGGCGGCAGGTCGTGGCCGATGCCGTCGAGGACCACCAGCTTCGCGCCGCGGATCTCGCGCGCCACGGTGCGGGCCGCGGACATGCGGATGAGCGGGTCGTCCTCGCCCTGTAGCACGAGGGTGGGCGCCTGGATCTCGCGCAGTCGCGCGCCCTGCCATCTCGCGTGCAGCTGGCGGCTGATCCCGGCCATGTCCCTCGGTCCGGCCTCCAGCCCGCGCTCGATCCGTTCGAGGGCCGCGGCCTCGTCGCACGGGTTGGCCGGGGATGCCATCCCCTTGGCGATGGCCAGGGATGCGGCGACGTCGCCCTCGTGACCCGCCGGATGGCGCTTCGTCACGTTGCGTGCGACCAGCCCGAACCGCAGGTAGCGCAGCGCGCGGTACCCGACGGCGTCGCTCGGCGGTGCGTCGCACGAGACCAGGGCGAGCACCCGGTCCGGATGACGCAGCGCCACCCGTTGTGCGACGACGCCGCCCAGCGAGTGCCCGAACACCACCGCACGGTCCCAGCCGACGGCGTCGAGCACCGCCACGGCGTCGTCCGCCAGGTCCTCTGCCGTGTAGGCGCCCGCTCGGGGGTCGCGCAGCATGCGCCAGTGCCCGCGCCGCACGGTCTCGCTGAACCGGGTGGACGCGCCGGTGTCGCGCTGGTCGTAGCGGACGACGTCGAACCCCTCGTCCGCGAGGGCCCGGCAGAAGCCGTCCGGCCACCAGAACCGGGAGATCGCGAGGCCCATCATGAGCAGGAGCGGGACGCCTCCGCGCTCCCCGAAGCGGTCGTAGGCGAGCTCGACGTCGCCGCTGCGCACGTACGTGGCCGGCGACCAGGTGTCTGTATCGGTCACCCGAAACATTGTCGTCCGCGATCGAACCACTCGCCCGGGATCCTGGTCAGTGCGTCAGCTTGAGCCCGATGACGCAGCCGATCAGGCCGAGGATCAGCAGGACACGGACGACGGAGACGGGTTCGGCGCCGGTGGCCATCGCCCAGACGACGGTGGTCGCGGCCCCGATGCCCACCCAGACGGCGTAGGCGGTCCCGACGGGCAGGTCGCGCAGGGCGAACGCGAGGCCGCCCATGCTGGCGACGAGGGCGAACCCGAAGACGATGCTCGGCCCGACGTTGTGGAACCCGTCGGAACGGCTGAGGGCGGTGGCCCAGACGGCCTCGAGAAGGCCGGAGACGACAAGGACGATCCACGACATGGTGTGCTCCTCAGTTGCCGTCTTTTCGCACACCGGGTACGGCAACCCTCGTCCGGGGACCCTCCGGGTCCTGCTCCGATCTTCGCACATGCCCGATCGCCGCGGCAGGTCGTCGCACGGTGGCGTGGGCCACCCGCTGGTTGACTGGGCGCATGACGCGGATGCGGTGGGTGAGCCGGGCGCTGGACGGCCCGAACTGGGTACGGTTCGGCACGGCCCTGCTGGTCGCCGCACTGGTGGGCTGGCTGCTCTCCCCGGACTCCGTGGCGGCAGCGGTGCTGGGCGGGTGGGCCGGGGCCGGGCTGGTGTTCGTGACCTGGACCGCGCTGGTGATCGTCCCGATGGACCCGGAGGCGACCAGCGAGCATGCGGTGCGCGAGGAGCCCGCGCGCAGCGTCGCGCACCTGATAGTGCTGCTCGCGGCGGTGGCCAGCCTGGCCGGCGTCGCGGTGACGCTCGTGGGTGGCGTGCTGGGCAGCGGTGACATCACGATGGCCACGGTGCTCGCCTCGGTGGTGGTCTCCTGGGCCTGCGTGCACACGGTGTTCGCGCTCCGCTACGCCCGTGCCTACTACACCGCGCCGGTCGGGGGAATCGACTTCCACCAGACGGAGCCGCCCCGGTACACCGACTTCACGTACCTGGCGATCACCGTGGGCATGAGCTTCGCCGTCTCGGACACCGACCTCGCCTCCTCGGCCATGCGCCGGGTAGCCCAGGTCCACGCCCTCCTGGCCTACCTGTTCGGCACGGTGGTCGTCGCCCTGCTCATCAACCTGGTCGCGGGTCTGGCCGGCACCTGAGCCCTGAGCAGCCGCACCACCGCCGCCGCCGCCTCGCGGCCCGCGCGGTTGGCACCGACCGTCGACTGCGACGGTCCGAAGCCGATGAGGTGCAGCCGCGGCTCGGTCGCCGCCTGGGTGCCGGTGAGCGCGATACCGCCCAGCTCGTTCCGCAGGCGCAGCGGGTCGAGGTGCGTCAGGTCGGCCTTGAACCCGGTGGCCCACAGGATGGTGTCCACCGGGGTGAAGGTGTTGTCCGCCTCGCGCACGCCCATGGGCTCTATCGCCTTGAACATCGGCCGGCGCTCCAGGACGCCGCGGGCCTTCGCCGCGAGCGCGTACGACGTCCAGCCCAGCCCCGTGTACGAGACGACGCTCCCCGTGGGCCGGCCCGCTGCGACGTCGGCCATGACCTTGGCGATGGTCTCGCGGCCCACCGTCTCGGGCTGGAACTCGCGCTCGAGGAAGACGGGCTCCCGGCGGGTGTACCAGCGGGTGGTCGCGACGCGGGAGATCTCCTCCAGGAGCTGGAGCGCGGAGATGCCGCCGCCGACCACCGCCACGCGCTGCCCGGCGAAGTCCTCGGCCCGGACGTAGTCGCGGGTGTGGAGCTGGCGGCCCACGAACGTGTCCTGCCCCGGGTAGCGCGGCAGCACGGGGTTGGTCCAGGTCCCTGTCGCGTTGATGACGGCCCTCGTGGTCCAGGAGCCCCTGTCGCTCGTCACGACGAGGTCGCCGTCCGGGTCGTCGTCGGCGCGGTGCACCGCCACCACGTGGACCGGGCGCAAGATGGGGAGCGCGAACGCCTGCTCGTACCCGGCGAAGTACCGCGGGACGGCAGCGCGGCTCGCCTCGGTCGTGTCGACGGCGGGCTGGGCCAGGCCGGGCAGGTCGAAGATGCCGTTGACCGTGGCCATCCGCAGCGACTCCCAGCGGTGCTGCCAGGCGCCGCCGGGCGCGGGGTTGGCGTCCAGCACCACGAAGGTGCGTTCGGCGTCCGGCTGCTCGACGGCGCTCACGAAACCCCGGTGCCGCAGGTGGTACGCCGCCGAGAGACCGGCCTGCCCGCCGCCGATCACGACCGCGGTCGCCCGGTGCAGTTCCTCGCTCACACCGAGGACAACATCCCTGGTGCGGGGATGTTCCCGCACCGGCCTGAGGCGATGCCCACAGCGAGCCCACGGGTGCGGCGGGCTCAGCCGGTGGTCCCGCAGGACCGGAACGCCTCCGCGCGCTGCGGGGTACCGTCAGCGCCCGTCATCGCCCGGGCTGAACACCGCCCCGTACAACCGGGCCGCCTCGTCCACCACCGACCGGTCGATGGTGGCGACGGTGGTGGTCCTGACCAGCAGCGGCTCGCAGTCCGGCCCGCGGCCGGCGATCTCGCCGGTCAGTGCCCACGGGTAGCGGTCGGGGGCCAGCAGGTGCGCGTACTGGCACAGCTGCCGCGCGAGCCAGTGCTCGATCAACCGGTCCCACCACGGCTCAGGGGTCAGCGGGTTGACGCTGAGACCGGGCAGGAGGCACCCGCTCTCGTGGTCCCGGCTCACGGTGGCGGCGTCGGCCACGGGGCCCGCGCTGAAGCGCACGTAGAGCGGCGTGATCGCCTCGGCGAGCTCCTTGACGTCGGCGAGCGAGCGCAGGTGCGGCGCACCGGGCAACATCCCGGTCTCCTCCATGGCTGTTGCCTCCTCTCCGGGGCTCGGGTCAGGCGCTCCCCGCGATCCGGAAGCGCAGGCCCAGGTGGTCCACGGTGGCGGGCAGCGGGTCCCGGGCCAGGTAGCGCCCGCGGGCCACGCGCAGGTCCCGCGCCGCCAGCTGGGCCAGCAGGTGGCTCGCGACCAGGAGCACCACGTTCCGGCCGGGGCACGCGGCAGGCCCTCCGCTGAACGGGACGAGCCCCCAGTCGCCGTCGTTGCGGCCGTCCAGCCACGCCTCCGGGAGGAAGTCGTCGGCGTGCGGCCGCTCGGCCGGGTCGCGGTGGAAGAACGAGCTGACGACGACGAAGCCCGTGTGGGCGGGCAGGATCCGTCGCCCCCAGGTCGTCGGGCCGGTGGACTCGCGCAGCACCACGAACGTCGTCGGCCACAGGCGCACCGACTCCAGCACGCAGGCCCGCGTGTAGGGCAGGAGCGCCGGACCCTGCCCGGCCAGTGGCGGCCCCGCCTCCGCGAGCACGCGCTCGCGGACCTCCGGCCGGGCGGCGACCACGGCCAGCGCCCGCAAGGTGGCCGCCCCGGCAGCATCGAACGCGAAGAGCCAGTGCGGCACCTGCCCCACCGCCGTCGCGGGGCCGCTGCGGTGGGCCGCTTCGGCGAGCGAGCCGGGCTCGGGCGCGCGGAGGTAGGACCCGATCCGGCGCTCCAGCTCCTCGCGGAGCCGGGTCCGTCTCGGGTGCAGCCACGACCAGTTCGCGTCCCGCCGCAGGGTGTTGAGGATCGCCACGAGCTCACGGTCCCCGCGGGCCTTCGTGCCGAGCACCACCTCCAGCACGATGCCCCACCACGCCTCGTGGAAGGCGTAGGCGTCGAACCGCCCGGTAGTGTCGAGCTGCCGGGTCAGGTCCGCCACGCCTCGGCGGACGGCGTCGACGAAGGCGGCACCGTCGTCGTGCACCGGCTGGTCCATCTGCAGGGCATGCTCGTTGAACGGCCGCCGGTGCCACCGCTCGGTCGTGGACGAGATGAGCACGCCCTCGGGCTGGAAGTGCGCGAGCGCGCCGCGCTTCTCCGTCGTGGCGGGCGAGAAGGGCTCCGGCGAGTCCTCGAGCAGGCGGCGCACGTCCTCCCGCTCCGTGACCACGACGAACCGCCGCGGCCCGACGCCGACAGCGAGCGGGGCGCGGTCGTGCCGTTCCCGCAGCCCGGCCAGGACGGCACGGGCCGTGCGGTCCGCCTGGTGCCGTTCCGCCCACGCGGTCGCGCGCGGCCGACGGATGATCGCGCCCTGGGCGACCAGCGGCGCGAGCACCTGGCCGACGACGCGTGCTGCCTCTCCGGGACTCAGGTCGACGGGCGTGCGGTTGGCGGGCGTGGGGATGCGCGTGCTGTTGGCGGACATACGGGCCGCGGTTGTCGGGCTCATGGCCGGCTCAGCGATTCGGCGGTTCCTCGGAGATGTCCGCGAGCGCCGACGACGGGTCGCGCTCGACGGCGAGGTCGCCGATCGAGACGATGCCGACCGCCGTGTCGCCGTCCATCACCGGTACCCGCCGCACCGCGGCCTCGCGCATCACCTCGACGGCGGTGGCGACGGGGTCGCCGGGGCCGACGGTCACGAGCTGGTCGCTCGCGACCTCGCCGACCTTCGCGTCGAGGCCGCGTCCTTCGGCGAGGCCGCGGACCACGATGTCCCGGTCGGTGATGATGCCGACGATCCTGGACTCGGACTCGACGATCAGTGCGCCGACGCCCTCAGAGGCCATCGCGCGGGCGGCTGCCTCGATCGTGTCTGTCGCGTCGACGTTGGTCGGCGCTGGGGTCATGACATCTGCGACGGTCTGGACCATGTCGCACTCCTCCCTCGGTAGGGCCGACGGCGGGCTGCTTCACCGACATATCCACCATGCCCCGGTGGCCTGCCGCTCGCATGCCGGCTGCGACGGGTGCAGGGGCTGGTCAGACGCGTAGGGCGTCGGCGGCGCGTGCGAGGTTGACGATGAGCGCGCCGGCGACGAAGTAGTCGTGCTCTGTGGTGCGCTGGGCGGTGCGGACCACGCCGCGGAGGTCGTGGACGGCACGGTCGAGCCGGTCGACGGCAGCTACGGCGTCCTTGTTCGCCGTGCCGTCGGCGTCTCTGGTCGCCGCGGCGCGCAGGGCGGAGGCGAACGCTCGCAGGGCTGCGGCGAACTCGGGTCTCAGGTGCTGCCCGAGCGCCACCTCGTCGAGCCCGTCCCGTTCCCACACGACGAGCAGGCGCACTATCTCGTCGACCGCCTCGGCAGCGGTGCCCAGGGCGTCGGCGCGCCGCGTCTGGGAGGCCATCCAGTAGTTGTTGCCCTTGTACCGCACGCGGACGTTGGCGCGTGCTGCCTCGCGGGTCTGCGCCACCGCCGCGCGTGCGCTCTCGACGGTGGGGAAGAGCCGGTGGCGGCGGTCCTCCCACTCGTCGGGCGCGAGGGCCCCCTTGTCCGCCAGCCAGTTCGCCAGCGCTTCGACCTGGTCGGCCAGTCCGTCCCGCAGCCTGCCGAGCGCCAGCTCCGACGGCGTGAGCGGCAGCGGCGGGAGCAGCAGGTTGATGCCGATGCCTATCGACGCACCCACGAGGATCAGCCCCGCGTACGAGCCCACGTAGCCGAAGCCGTCGCCCTCACCGCCGTTTCCGATGATGAGCACGAAGATCGCCGAGGTGACCGTCCAGTCGCCCATGTCGCCGAAGATCCGCCAGCTCACGCACAGGATCGCCAGGCCCACCACCAGCGCGACCTCAAGGGGCCCGGGCAACGGCAGCAGGTGCACGGTCCGGGCGATCGCCGCGCCGACCAGCACCGCGGCGACGGACTGGAGGGAGTCGCGGACCGACCGCACCACGGTGCTGGTGGTGGCGAGCACCGCGCCAAGGGGCGCGTAGTACGGGTACTCCGAGAACGGTTCCGGGGCCAGGAGCCCCACGAACCAGGCAAGGCCGGCCGCGAGCGCCCCCTTGACGGCGAGCGACCAGCGCGGGTGGCTCAGCCAGGCGCGGTGGAGGGCCGAGAGCGCGCCCGGCGGCCGTCCCACCGTCAAGGGGTGTCGTGCGTCGATCATGTCTCGGCCCTGCGGCGCTCAGCCGTTCGGAGCGGCCTCGGAGATCTCGGCCAACGCCGACGTCGGGTCCCGTTCGATGGCGAAGTCGCCGATCGAGACGATCCCGACGGCCGTGTCGCCGTCCATCACGGGCATCCGCCGGACGGCGGCGACCCGCATCAGCTCGATCGCCGTCTCCACCGGAACGGTGGGACCTACGGAGAGCAGCTCCTCGGTCGCCACCTCACCGACCATCGTCTCGAGGCCGAGCCCCTCGGCAAGGCCGCGGACCACGAGGTCCCGGTCCGTGACTATGCCGACGGTGGTGGCCCCTGCCCGCACGATCAGCGCTCCCACGTCCTGCGCGGCCATCGTGCGGGCGGCGGTCTCCAGCGTCTCGGACATGCCGATGGTGGTCGGTGCCGGGGTCATGACGTCCGCAACTGTCTGCTGGGCCATGTCTCGCTCCTTCCCTCGGTTCTGCTTCCCGAACGTTCACCGTGTCGCGCCGGTGCCCAGCTCGCATCCCGGGGCGGTCAGCCCAGCGGCTTCTCGAAGAACATCTCCGCATAGGGGTTGTCCTGGCTGTACGGCGCGATCTCGCGGTAGCCGGCCCGGCCGTACATCGTGATCGCCTCGGTCAGCGCCCCGTTGGTGTCCAGCACGATGCGGGAGCAGCCCAGGCCGAGCGCCTCGCTCTCCAGCCGCCGGAGCAGCCGTGTGCCCAGGCCTGCGCCGCGCCAGCTCGACGCGACCCACATCCGCTTGATCTCGCCCGTCGCCGCGTCGAACCGCCGCACCCCGCCGCAGGCCACGGGGACGCCGTCGCTGGTCGCGACCACGAAGGCGCCGCCCGGCGCACGCAGCGCGTCGGCGCCGTGCTGCGGCGGGTCGGGCACGAACCCGCCCGAGAAGCGGCGGTCGAGCTCGGCGTAGTACTCCCCCAGCGCGGCGGTGGCCGCTTCGCTCAGCGGGTCCACGACGCGCAGGCGCACGGTCGCCGCGCGGATCAGCAGGTCGGCGGTGCCGAGCGCCTCGTCCAGGCGGGCGCGCTGCCGCTCGGTCAGCGGTTCGAGCAGCGCGCGCGCCTTGTGCTCGGAGCGCTCGTCCAGCTCGCGGTACGCGGTCTGCCCGACGGCGGTGAGCCGCACGATCCGCCGACGCCGGTCGGCCGGGTCGGGCCGCACCTCGACGAGCCCGTCGTCGGCCAGCCGGGTCAGGAGCCGGGTCAGGTAGCCCGAGTCCAGGTCCAGCCGCTCGCGCAGCTCGCGCACCGCGGCGCCGTCGGGCCCCACCTCGAAGAGGAGGCGCGACGCGCCGAGCGGCCGGCCCGTGCCGAGGAACGACTCCTCCAGGGCGCCGATGCGCTGGGTGTAGCTGCGGTTGAAGCGGCGGACGGTTTCGACGAGGGTCACATCTCTGACTTTAGTCAGAGATTGTGGGGACCGGGACCGGCTGAGTACTGCCCGCTACCTCGGGCTGCCGGTACAGATGCGCATGATCCGCCCACTGCTCAGCGGCTCGGTGTACAGACGGACCTCGTCGATCGCACCGTTCCAGTGATCGGACGGCCACCCTTCGACCCGAGAGCGACCGACCTGCACCGGGCCGGTCGCCACCCAGGGCGATCCCGTGTACGCGACGGTCCCGGACTCCGGGTCGACGACCGGGAAACCAGTGCCCTCCGGATCGCGCCCATCAGGGTCGACGGGTACAGGACACACCGACAGGCTCAGCTCGTTCGTCGAAGTCGTGAACACGCCGGCGAGGTGCACCCACTCGCCGGCGGTCACCGGTCGGTCGGACGTGGCCAGCACCGAGCTGCCGCCGTCGCCGTCGTACATCCGGAAACCCCAGCAGGTCTGCAGCCCGTCGGGGCAACCGTCCCCGGCCGAGAGCCGTTCCAGCCGGAACCCCGAACCGACCTCGCCGTCCTGGCTGACCACGGTCTGCGAGCCCGGTGCGACGTCGTCCGCCCGCACGAACGCCGAGGCGCTGAACCCTGAGCCGTCGAACATCCTCACCAGCGGCCCGGCCGTGGACGCCGCACCCGCAGCGGTCCCGTCGAACGTCAGCGCCTGGTCGTCGGGGCGCCGCTGGTTCAACGCGAACGGCCCTGGTGCGCGCCCCACACCCTCCGACAGCCGCAAGCCGTGTCCCGACCCCGCCGCATCAGGTGTGTAGACGTCAGTGGATCCCGGGATCGGTTCGAACTGGTCCATATGCCAGTTCGCCGGTGACGCGGGGAAGTCCACCGTCACCTCAGGACTGAAGCTGGTGGCGCCGCCGTAGGTCTGCGCGGTGTCGGCCATGGCAGGCGCAGCCGCGGTCCACGCCAGGGAGCCCGTCAGGAGCAGAACGAGCGCCGCACCGGCCACCCGCCGCGGCCGCAAGGCCGTTCCGGGGACACGCGGTACGCCACTCGACATGACGCTTCTGGCTACAGCTCGGACACTCATCACAGGGCCTCCCGACCGACGCGCGACCATTCGCCAGCGAACGGCGGGGACCGCACCGCTGCGGGCCATGCCATCGAGCTGATTGCCTGTGAGCCTTGTCCACGGCAATGCGCTGGTCAACATGGACAAACGTCCAGGTGCGATGGATCGAACCGGCATGGCGCCCATCGGTGGTGCGCGAGCGGGGCAATTGATCATGTTTTGTGCGGGCGAATTTTGACCCCTGGGTGGAGATTCACCCGGATCGCAACTTCACCCCCGCTCAGCCCGAGGACCCTCGCTGGCTGGGCACGGCGCTCAAGTGGGGCAATGAACGGCGGCCCTCTCTCAGTTCGGCCAAATGGACGCCCCCGTCCGTTAGCGTCGCCGGCGCAGGGACCACGAACAGTGCAACGGAGACGAACGATGCGAGCAGTGACTATCGAGCGATTCGGTGACCCGAGCGGCATGGCGGTGACAGACGTCCCCGTCCCGGTTCCCGGGCCAGGGCAGCTCGTGATCGAGACCCAGGCGATCGGTGTGGGCGGGGTCGACGCCGTCATCCGGCGCGGCACCATCACCGGCTACGGCTTCACCGAAGGGCTGATCCCCGGCAGCGAGGTCGCGGGCATGGTGACCGCCGTCGGGGCGGAGGTCGACGAGTCGTGGGTGGGCCGCCGGGTATGGGCGTTCACGGGCGGCACCGGCGGTTACGTCGAGCATGCGGTCGTCCGGGCGGACGACGTCGTCGCGCTTCCCGAGGAGCTGTCCTCGATCGACGCGGTGACCTTCGGCAGCTCGGCGACCGTGGCGCACTTCGGGCTCGCGCACGCGCACTTCGTGCCCGGGGAGTCCGTCCTCGTGCGCGGCGCGGCGGGGAGCATAGGCATCGCGGCCGTGGAGCTCGCGGCGCGGGGCGGCGCGAGCGCGGTGGCCGTGACGACGTCGTCGGCTGAACGGGGCGGCCGGCTCCAGGAGCTCGGCGCGACGCACGTGCTCGACCGCTCCGGCAGCGGGGACCCGGACGCCCCCGCGTCGTTCGACGTGGTCATCGACATCGTCGGCGGACCGGATACTCCCGAGTTCCTGGACCGGCTCGCGCCGAACGGGCGCCTGGTCCTGGTCGGAGCAGTCGCCGGGTTCCCGTCGGCCGACTTCGGCGCCCGGCTCCTGAGCACGTTCCAGCAGTCTCGTTCGGTCGCGACGTTCAGCCTCGACACGGTACCGACGCCGGCACGGGACGCCGCCAGGGACGAGTTGTTCGCCGCCGCCGTGCGGGGCGAACTGCACGCCGTCGTGCACGATGTGCTGCCCCTGGCCCAGGCGGCCGAGGCGCACCGGCAGATGGACGCGGGCACGGTGTTCGGGCGGATCGTGCTGGTGCCCTGACGTTCCGGAGCCAGGGTCAGTCCGAAGCCAGGACGATCGCGGTCATCAGGGCGGGCATGACGAAGACGAGGAGGACCACGAACGCCCAGGTGCCCACCAGGAAGCCACGGCCCTTGCGCGCCTGAGGGTTCAGGCCCATCGCGCCGTCGTCGCTGAACTGGTGATAGGGCGGCGCGTAGAACACCTCGAGGGTCTGGCCCGGAGCGATGTCGACGTCGATGGCCGCATGCCCGTACCGGCGCATCCACTGCGAGTGCACCTGGAGTCGGTGCCGGCCAGACATGATGGCGAACGTGCGGTTGCCCACGATCGGCAGCGGGGCAAGGTGACCGTCGATCGTGAGCGTGGGCGCGACCAGATTCGAGGTCATGACGCTGCCCTGAACTGTGAAGCTCAGCGTCGCATCGGGGGCGAATACGGGCGGCTGCTGCGACGAGGGCTGGTTCATTCGCGTGAGCGTAGTAATCCGGGAAGGCATCAAGAAGACCTGGCCAGACATCTCACCCGGCGACGAACTACCGCTCAGATCGGGGATGAGCCCAGGAAAGGTCCGCGGGGCGGGCGCGCCGAGGTGGCCGACGGCCCGGGCCCGTGTTCAGGAGCGGCCGGTAGGCGATGGCACCTCGGTCTGGACCGGCATGGCAGCCGATTGAATAGCGGCTTCGCGGGACACGCCCGGGTGGGCCCATGCCGACAGCAGGGGTCCAGCCGGGTGCGCCGTCCGCGGCCTGGGCCCTCACGGGACGCGGCGGCCTGGGCGCGACAGCGACATAGGTGTGCCCCGTCGGCGCAACCGTCTCGACCGCGTCCCGGCCGTCGGTCTCGATGGCCTTCTGCCTCCACCCCGGCGCCTGCTTCGCGTGATTGCAGCGCGCACACAGGCCCTGGCCGTTGCCCAGGCTGGTCTGACCGCCCTCGGCGAACGGGGTCACGTGGTCGATGTGCCGCACCGGGGCGTCGCACCACGACGTGGCGCAGATGCCCTGTTCCCGGGCACGAAGCAGTGCGGAAAGGCCCGGCGGGTGGAACCGGGACACCGAAGTGGTGGCCAGCAGGCGGCCCCGGGGATCGACATAGATCGCGCGGAGCCAGGCCGCGTCAGCGTCGATCCCGTGCGCAGCCAGCTCGCGAGCGATTGGGGCCGGGACCGCACCCACCCCCGCTGCAGCCCCCTCCACGACGACTGCCGGCCCTTCGCCACCCGCGAGCAGCGTCTGGTCGGAGACCAGCAGGTTGATCGTGACCGGCACCTCATCGGCCTTGCCCGGCTCTCGACCGGTCACCCGCTCGATCAGGGTGTCAGCCATGATCTGACCGGCACCCCGCTCGTCGCCAGCCGCCTTCGCCGCGTCAGCATGAGCCTTGAGCTGCGCGTACGCCTGCACACCCTGCTGCATCGGCACCAACGCCGTCAGGTAGACCATCAGGTCGGGCGCAGGGCGCACGGAGACACGCCGCTCCGACACGGCCTTCGCGTTCCGCTTCACGCAGGCATGCACGTCGAGCTCTCCCGCCAGCTCCTTGATCTGCGCGACCAGCCGCCGGGTACCCGTCCGAGCAAGTGCCGCCAGGTTCGCGGGCCCGCAGATCTGCTCGTCGATCTGCGCCCGGTGCTCGGCCGAGAGGTGCGCGGTCTCGCGCACCATGAGCGTCGCGCGCCACTGCGAGAGCACGCCGGTGCGCAACGCGTCGAAGGTGTGCGGCATATCGGTGACCCACACCCGGGCCGTACCCAGGAACGCCCCTCCCGCGTGCGGGCTGAGCCGCATCGCTGGACCCACCTGGTTCGGCACGCCACGGCCCCGGCGCTCGGCACGGATGCCCTGCCTTGCTTCGTCCGCCTTCGTGGCCTCCTCCAGCGCCACCGCCAGCCGACCCTGGGTGGCCGTCACCGTGTTCTTCACGGCCTCCAGCTCGCCGAGCAGGTCCACCCACTCGGCTTGCGCCTCCTTCGAGACGGACGACGCCGTGTCAGTACCGCCTGGCAAAATCATGCCGGCCAGCAGCTCCCGCAGCGCCCGAACATCTGCCGCACGCAGCACCGCACCGCCACCAGAGGGCAGCACCGGCCCGCGGGGCAGATCGCCCGCTTCTGATGCACCTCCGGTTAATGTCATGCCATCAACATATGGCACACGCGTTCGCATCGCTCGATGAACATGCCCCGTACGCCAGCAGCAGAACCGGTTCCCTGCCTACAGCCCCAGCACCGACTCCGGCACGACAGCCCGCCGGGCGGCCTCCGCGACGATCAGGTCGGCGGTCTCCTCCGCCGTCTGCTCCCCGGAGTCGAGCCACCACCCGAGGTCGCCCAGCTCCCGCCGCTGGTTCCGCGCCAGCGGAGCGAAGTCGTAGTCCACCCGGGCCTCGACGGCGCGGGTCGCGTTCCGGTGCCGCGCCACCTCAAGAGGCGGGCACAGCACGACGAGCATCAGTGGCCGCGATCGCAACCGCCCGGCGATGAAGCGCAGCTCCTCCCGCGTCTCGACGACGGAATCGGCGACGGGCGTGAACCCCGCCCCGGCGAAGTTGTCCGCCACCGAGCACAGGTTGATCATCCGGAGCCGAAGCTGGTGCTGCCCGTCGGGCCCGGGATTCCAACGCCCCTCCTCGTCGAGCATGTTCGCCCCGCCGCTGACGAGCATGATCCCGAACACGTCCCCGTCGACCCGTGCCGCCCGCTGCAGCCGTTCGGCCACCAGTTGCGACACGGTCGTCTTTCCCGCCCCGGGTGTCCCGGTGATCAGCAGACAACCGGCCAGGGTCTCCGCGCCAGTCACCCAGTCACCCTCCCAGCACCGGCAAGTCTTTTAGCTCAAGATGCGCTTCCGGATTCGTCCGCGAGCAGCCGCCCGGTCACCGCGGTCACGCGTGGCCGGCCGCGGCCGGCGCGCCCGGCGCGTCCCCGGTGCGGTGGCGGGAGCGGTAGGCCGAGACCTTCACCCGGTTGCCGCACGTCCGCATGGCGCACCACTCGCGCCGGTGACCGCGGGACCGGTCGAGGTAGACCTGCGTGCACTCGGGCCGGCCGCACTCGCGCAGCAGGGCGGCGTCCGGGCCGCCCAGGATCTCGACGGCCTCGCGGGCCACCGTCGCCAGCCCTTGCGCGGCGGTACCCGAGCGCCGCGTGCCGTCCGGGCCGAGCCGCACCACAACGGGCGCCTGCGCGGCATGCCGGTTCAGGACGCCGGCGGCACCGCCGTCGACGTCGAGGGGGCGCCCGGCGATCCGCGCCTCGACCAGCGAGTAGATCGCCTCCCGAAGCTCCACCGCCGCCGCCAGGTCGGTGTCACCAGCGCCAGGCGCGCCGTCGAACATCCCGGACTCCACGAACCAGTCGTCGAGCAGCTCGGGCGCGCCGAGCTTCTCGGCCGGGACCGGGTTGCTGCGGGCGCGCAGCGTGCCCAGGAAGTCGAGGGCAGGCGTCCCGCAGGGGAAGGCGTGGTTCACGTAACCAGTCTGACCGGTGACCGCCCAGGAGACAACCCCTGTAACCCTATTGACAGGTTACGAAGCGCGTGCCACAGTCGGATCCATCGCAGTAACCGTTCAGACCGGTTACACCGTCGAAAGGAACATCATGGAGCTCAAGCTCGAGGTAGTCGTCCTGCCCGTGTCGGACGTGGACCGCGCCAAGGCCTTCTACGAGGGGCTCGGCTGGCGACACGACGCCGACTTCTCGACCGAGCGCGGGCTGCGCGTCGTCCAGCTGACGCCGCCTAGATCGCCGGCGTCGATCATCTTCGGCGAGCACCTGACGGACGCCGCCCCCGGCTCCGTGCGGGGCCTGCACCTGATCGTCACGGACCTCGCCGCGGCCCGTGCAGAGCTCAAGGAACGCGGCGCCGACATCAGCGAGATCTGGCACGACGAGGACGGCGTCTTCCACTGGGCCGGCACCGCGCACCGCGTCCCGGGCCCGCACCCGGAGCACGACAGCTACGCGTCCTTCGCCTCGTTCGCCGACCCCGACGGCAACGAGTGGGTGCTCCAGCAGGTCGTCAACCGCCTCCCCGGCCGCTGACGCCGGAGCCCCGGAACCAGCGAAGCACGGAGACCACCATGAAGAACCCGAAGAGCGCCCCGCTCGACCAGCGGCCGACCGAGATCCTGCTCGGCCTCCTCGAGCGGGCCGCCGCCGCGCACGGCATCCACGAGGAGGAGGAGCTGGGCGGCGTCTACGACGAGGCCTGGCCCGAGTGGTACGCCGAGCACATGGCCCGCGCCCTCGCCGATCAGGGCCTCCGCATCGTCCCCGTCGACACCTGAGCGCCCACCAGGGCGACCGCCGCGACCACCACGCACAGCGTGGCGGTGGTGAGCAGGCCGACGGCGAAGCTGGTCCCCGCGGCGATGAACCCGACCACCAGCGAGCCCAGCCCGGTGCCGGCGTCGAACCCGATGTTCCAGACGGCGCTGGCGACGCTGCGGTCCCGGTCGGGCACCGCGGCGAAGGCGGTGACCAGGGTCAGGTTCTGCAGGCTGCCGTAGGCGATGCCGACGACGGTCATGCCGGCCACCAGGACGGCGGCGCCCGGACCGCCGTCCGACAGGGACCAGGCGCACAGGGCCAGGCCGCCCGCGCAGAGGGCAAGCAGCGGCGGGATGAACCTGCGCGGCCCGAACCGGTCGGCCGGCCCGCCGACCAGCCAGCGCGCGAGCGCCGCCGCGCCGGTGAACCCGAGCAGGCCGAGCACCGCGACCGTCGCGCCGTGCCGGAACTGCGGCGCGAAGGTGAGCAGCGCGCCGCCCGGCGTCGTGACCGCGAGCAGGACCAGTGAGGGCAGCGCGAGGTCCAGCAGCATCCGCCCGCGCCCGCGCCGCGGCTGGTCGGCGGCATCAAGGCCGTCGCGGGCGACGTCGTCGAGCCACCTGCCCAGCGCCGCCGCGAACGGCACCGCGAGCGCCGGGAGCGCGCCGACCACGAACACGACCCGGAAGTCGACGGACTCGGCGATCCAGGCGGCGCTCGGCACGAGGAACAGCTGCGGGGCGGCGACCGCGAGCCCGTAGACGCCGATCGCGCGCCCGCGCCGGGCGGCGTCGACCAGCTCGGCGACGGCGCTCGCGCCGCACACGGTGAGGACTGCGAACCCCGCGCCGCGCACGGCGGACACGGCGAGGATCCACGCGAGCTGGTCGGTGAGCATCAGGGCGAAGGAGGGCAGCCCGAGCAGCAGCACCCCTGCGACCAGGGTGGTGCGCCAGCCCCACCGGCGCAGCGCCCACGGCACCGTCGTCTGGACGGCGACGGTCGCGAGCATCAGGACGGCGTTCACGAGGCCCGCGCCGCCCTCGTCGGCGCCACCGTGGGTGGCCCAGAGGGGCGCCGTCGGCAGGAGGAGCGCGTACCCGGCGAACCCCAGCACCGACGTCCACACGAGGGCCCGCATCCCCGGCACCTTGCCGATCGGAACGGCGGACTCGGCGCGCTGGTGGCTCATGAGCCCCACCCTAGGTGCGCTCAGTCGCTGAGCCGCCGGTACCGCTGCAGGCGGGCGAAGCCCTTGGCGTCCGACCGGGCGGACGGCGTCAGGGCCCGTTCGAGCCTGTCCCGCACATGTCCGACGTCGAGGTGCATTCCGATGGCGACCAGTTCGCCGAAGCCTCCGTCGCCCGCGCCGGACGCCCCACCGCCGACCCGGCGGCTGGTCACGTGCACCGACCGGCCCACGACGTTGACGACGTAGCCGCGCAGGCTCCGGCCGGTGTCGACGACCACTCGGCCCTTGATCCGGTACGCGCCGGGCGGCGGGTCCTCGAGCAGGTCGACCAGCAGCCCTGGACCGACCGGCCCGGACGCGGTCACCGTGACGGCGTCCGCGTGCTGGTGGTCGTGCTCGCGGCCGTCGCGCAGGAGCGCTGCGAGCGGGAGCTGGTCGGGCGGGTCCTCTGCGGACGCGGCGTCGTAGACCAGGGCGGGGTCCACGCGCCCGTGCGAGGTGCGCACCACCTGGGCTGCCGGGTTGCGCTCGTGCACGCGGGCCTCGATGCGCGCGAGCGTCCGCTCGCTGTCCTCCGGCGACAGGCGGTCCGTCTTGTTCACGACGACGAGCGACGTCACCGAGTACCGCGCGGGCGCGTCGCCGCCACGGTCGACCGTGCCGAAGTGCTCCAGGGCGTCGACCACGTCGACCACTCCCCCGGGCCGCACCCGCTCGACGCCGCTGAACCGGATCATGCGGGACAGCGTCACGGGGTCGGCGATGCCGCTGGCCTCCACGATGACGACGTCCAGCCCGAGCCGCGGGTTGGTGAGCTTCTCGAGCGCGGCGTCGAGCCCGCCGGCGTCCTCCAGGCAGCACAGGCAGCCCCCCGCGATGGACTCCGGCTCGTCGATCTGGCCGGTGACCAGGCCCGCGTCGACGTTGACGTCGCCGAAGTCGTTGACCACCACGCCGACCCGTGCCCCTGGCTGCAGCAGCAGGTGGTTGAGCAGCGTCGTCTTGCCCGCGCCGAGGTGGCCGGTCAGCGTCACCACGGGCACGCGCCCGGACACCGCAGTCCTGCTCATCGCGCCTCTCTCCCCAGTCCGTCGGCGGTCCGACGGCGGTCCGGCAGCACCCGCGTGCCGCCAGTAAGACGATAACCGTTCTCACAAACGGGTTCGCCCCACTGAACCCTTGTCGCCCACAGCCGGAGCGTGTAGACCGGGCACCACATCGGCCCGCTACGTCGGGTCCACCGGAGCGGAGTGCGGGATGCGGGCAGTCGTCTACGACGAGTACGGACCACCGGACGTGCTGCGGATCGAGGAGATACCGAAGCCTGCCCCGGGGCCCGGCCAGGTGCTGGTCGAGGTAGCGGCGACGTCGATCAACCTGTCCGACTGGGAGGGGCTGCACGGGACGCCTGCCTATGCGCGGTTCGGCGGGCTGCGCAGGCCGAGCCGGCGGGTCCTGGGCTCGGACATCGCCGGCTGGGTCGAGTCCGTCGGCTCCGACGTCACGCGGTTCCGGCCGGGCGACGCGGTCTACGGCGACAACCTCGCGCTCATGGGCGGCTTCGCCCAGTACGCGGTGGCGGCCGAGTCGGCCCTCGCACACAAGCCGGCGGCCCTGACGTTCGCCCAGGCATCGACGCTTCCCCAGGCCGGGCCGATCGCGATCCAGGGCACTGCGGCGGCAGGCCCGGGCCGACGGGTGCTGATCAACGGTGCGGGCGGCGGCTCAGGCTCCTTCGCGATTCAGCTCGCCCGGAACGCCGGCGCGCACGTGACCGGCGTGGACAACGCCGGCAAGCTCGACTACATGCGGTCCCTCGGCGCCGACCGCGTCATCGACTACCGCAGCGAGGACTACACCCGGGCCGGGCCCTACGACCTGGTGCTCGACCTGGTCGCCCACCGGTCCGTGTTCGCCTACCGTCGCGCGCTCGCGCCCGGCGGGCGCTACCTGTGCGTCGGCGGGCCCGTGCGGACGCTGCTGGAGATCCTGACGGTCGGCACCGTTACGGGCCTGCTGACCGGCCGCCGGATCCGGGTCATGGCCGTGCGGCTGGGCCCCAAGCACTTCGAACCGCTGGCCGATCAGTGCCTCGCCGGGCAGATCGACATCCACATCGACCGCACGTTCCCGCTCGACGAAGTGCCCCAGGCGCTGGCCTTCCACGGCCAGGGGCATGCCCTCGGCAAGGTGGTCGTCGACGTCGCGGGCGGCGCGCGGGAGGCGTGAGCGGTCGGCCGGATCAACGCCCGGGACGCCGCGCCACGGCCCAGCGGAAGGCGTTCGTGAGCCGGTAGCCGCCGTCCGGCAGGCGGAACGGCGCGGCGGCGTCGAGCACGACGGGCGCGAGGTCCGCGATCGTCGACTTCTCCTCGCCGAAGAGGATCCCGCGCACCAGGTCCGCCTCATTACGGGCGGTCCAGGCGACCGGCACGACGCCGCCGTCGAGCACGTCCCAGCCCGCGCCGCCCAGCACGCCGGTGAGCCCGCCCTCGACACGCAGCGGGCCGTCCTCGGGCGGTTCGTCGTCGTCGGCCGCCGCGAGCGCCACGTTGATCGCGTCCAGGTCGTTCCGCGCGCGCTCGGCCCACCCCGCCAGGCCGACGACGCCGCCGGGCGCGAGCACGCGGGCGGCCTCGGCCAGCGCTGCGTCCTGGTCCTCGGCGAACTGGAACGCGTTCACGGCGAGCACCGCGCCGAAGGCGCCGTCGTCGAACGGGAGCTGCTCGAAGTCGCCGAGCCGCACGTCGGTGCCCACCGCGCGCGCCCGGGCGAGCTCGGCCATCCGCGGCGCCGGGTCGACGCCGCTGGGCACCGCGCCCCGGTCCTGGAGGTGTTCCAGCAGCTCGCCGCTGCCGCAGCCGACGTCGAGCACTCGCGTGCCGCGCCCGATCCGGGCGGTGCGCAGCAGCGGCTCCCACGCGGGCCGCGCGAACGTGCCCCAGTACCGGCCCCAGTCGTCGGCGACGGCGGACCAGGGGTCGTCCGGGCTGGTCGACTGCATGCTCGGAGATTATCCGAACGCGGCCGGTGCACCCGGTTGGCGCCTGCCGGGACCGCTGAGATCCGTTCGGCTCTGGACCGGGTCTGGGTCAGATGGTGCGCGGCGCCTTGGCCAGGTTGGCGCGCAGCTCCTCGGCGTTCTGGCGGGACACGTAGGCGGGCCGGTCGCGCTCGGCGCGCCAGGACTCGCTGAGCGGTCCCGCGCTGACGGTGTCGAAGCCGGCCTCGTCGTAGAACCGGGTGACGAGCTCGACGGCCTCCGGGAAGTCGCTCGCCGTCACGAGGGCCCGGCGGTTCTCGGTCCCCGCCGGGGTGCCGTCGGTGGTGATGGTCGCGGCGGTGATCTGGTTGAACGCCTTGACGACCTTCGAGGTGGGCAGGTGCTCCTGCAGCAGGCCGGAGACGGTGGCCTCGCCGCGGTCGAGCGCCTCGACGTGGCCGTCGCGCTCCCAGTAGTAGTTGTTCGTGTCGAGCACGATCTTGCCCGCCAGGGGCTCGACCGGGAGGTCGCGGTAGGCCCTGAACGGCACCGACACGACGGCGACGTCGGCCGCCTCCGCTGCTTCCTTCACCGTGGCCGCCCGGGCCTTCGGGCCCAGCTCCGCGACCAGGTCCGCGAGGGTCTCGGGACCGCGCGAGTTGGCGATCACCACCTCGTTACCCTGCGCGATGGCGACGCGCGCCACCTGGCTGCCGATGTTTCCCGCTCCGATGATGCCGAAAGTAGTCATACGGTGGGCAACCCGACGGATTCGTGAAGCATTCCGTCCGCGCGAGGTCTGTATGTCACATCCGTTCGTACGATGGCGTCCATGTCGAACGGCGATGCGGGATCCCACGGGCGGTCGTACCGGAAGGGTCCCGAGCGGCGCGCGCAGATCCTGCTCAGCGCGATGGGGCTGTTCGCCGAGCGCGGGGTGGGCGCCTCCCTGCGCGCCATCGGCGAGGCCATCGGCGTCTCGCACGCCGCGCTGCGGTACTACTTCGCCAACCGCGACGAGCTGCTCGTCGAGGTCTACCGGGCGCACGAGTCCCAGGTTCATGAGGCGCAGGCGCACGAACCGTCGGCGCCCGAGGAGGTCTCGGCGGTCGCCATGATGGAGAGGAGCGCCGAGCGCAACCGCTCCATCCCCGGGCTGGTCGAGCTCTATGCGACGCTGACCACCGACGCCCTGCAGGGTGAGCAGCACCCGGCGACACGCGAGTTCGTCCAGGCGCGCTACCTGCGGGTCCGGACGGATCTCGCCGAGCGGATCCGGGCCGGTCAGCGGTCGGGTGCGATCGCCGCCGACGTCGACCCGGACGACGCCGCCGCGCTGGTCGTCGCAGCCTCCGACGGCCTGCAGCTGCAGTGGTTGCTGGCGCCCGACGACGTCGACGTCCGCCGCTCGCTGGAGCTGCTGGAACGGCTCCTGCCGGGCGCCGGTGACCTACGCCGGTGACACGACCGTGGGGTCCCAGCCCTCCGGCAGCGGCGCCACCGGTCCGACCGCGGAGTCGATCTCCACGGGCTTTCCGGCTTCCGCCGCGTCGCGGACCGCAAGCAGGATGTCCAGCACGTGCGCGGCCACTGCCCCCGAGGCGCGTTCGGTGCCGCCGTCGCGGATCGAGCGCACCAGGTCGACCACCCCGGCGCCGCGTCCGAGTGCGGGACCGACCGCCGGGAGCGCCGTCGGCTCGTCCGACCCGTAGCGCCACAGGGACGAGTCGCCGTCGAACCTGTTCGGGTCGGGCAGGACGATGGTGCCCTCGGTGCCGTTGATCTCCACGAGCCCGGACCGCTCCATGGCGTGCTGGAACGAGAACGTCGACTGCGCCGAGCGACCGGGACCGAACTCGATGAGCGCGGCGTGGTGCGTCGGCACCAGCACGTCGAACACCTCGCCGGCCCGGGGACCGCTGCCGATGGTGCGGGTCGGGCGGGAGGTGGAGGACACGGCCTGGACGCGGGTGGCGGACCCGAAGACGTGCACGAGGGTCGTCACGTAGTAGGGGCCCATGTCGAACAGCGGTCCTCCGCCGACCGCGAACAGGAAGTCGGGACTCGGGTGCCAGGCCTCCGGTCCCGGCACGTGGAACATGGTCGTCGCGGTCAGCGGCTCCCCGATGTCACCGCGCGCGATCGCCCGCAGCGCCGTCTGGATGCCGGCGCCCAGCACCGTGTCCGGGGCGCATGCGACGCGCAGGCCGCGCGTCTCGGCGTCCGCGAGCAGGGCGGACGCCGCGTCGTGGTCGAGGGCCAGCGGCTTCTCGCTCCACACGTGCTTGCCCGCCGCCAGGATGCGGTGCCCGACGTCGGCGTGCACCGCCGGGACGGTGAGGTTCACGACCACGTCGATGTCCTCGCGGGCCAGCAGCTCGTCCACGGTTCCCGAGGCTTGCACCCCGTACGCCTGGGCCTGTGCGGCGGCGCGCGCCTGGTCGAGGTCCGCCACGAACCGGACCTCGACGTCTGGGAACCGGGTCAGGTTCTCCAGGTACTGGGTCGAGATGTTGCCGGCGCCGATGATGCCGACACCGGCCGCCCCAGGCCCGGTCACCGGTCGTTCTCCGCGAGCCAGGCGAACGACTGCGCGATGCCCGCGAACACGTCGCCCGCGTACGCGTCGAACTCGATCACGCGGGTCGCCCGAGGAGCAGCCGCCAGGATCGCCGGGACGTCCACCGCACCGAAGCCCGCGGGCTGCTGCGCCTGGACGTCGCCGTCGAGCGTGCCGTCCTTGACGTGGATGAGGCGCACCCGGTCGCCGAGCGCGCCCAGCAGCGCCGGGGTGTCGGCCCCGCCGACGCTCGCCCAGTAGGTGTCGACCTCGAGGACCACCGCCGGATCCAGGTGCTCGACGAACAGCTCGAGGGCGCGCCTGCCCCCGATCCGGGTGCTCAGCTCCCAGGCGTGGTTGTGGTACCCGAACTCGAGGCCGCGTTCGGCGGCCAGCACCGCGAGCCCGTTGACCCGCTCGGCGAGCTCGGCCACCTGCTCCGCCGTCTGCCAGTACTCCGCCGGGACGAACGGGTCGATCACGGTGGCCATGCCCAGCGTGGCCGCGGCGTCGAAGATCGCCTCGGGGGTGTCCGAGCCGAGCACCGGCGCGTGGCCCGACGGCGCGGTGAGGCCCGCCGCCGCGAAGGCGCGGCCATACTCCGCGGAGCGCTCGTGGAAGGCGTAGGGCTCCACGTGCTCGAGCCCGATCTCGGCGAGGCGCGCCACGGCGCCGGCCAGGTCCTCGGCGACCGCGTCTCGGACCGTGTAGAGCTGTACTGAGGTGGTCGGCTTCGTCGTGCGCATGGAACTCCTTCGTTCGGCATGGTCAGCACGACGATCGTACCCAGAAATTCTTACAGTGGAAGATTTGTCTGGGAAGCCGCTCGACCAAGTGATCCGGCAGGGGCCTGTACGGTGCCCGTCATGCTCTACGTCCTCGCCGCGACAGTCCTGCAGGGCACGGTGGCAGCGCTTCTCGGGGAGTCCGGCTCGCTCGGCGAGAACCTTTGGTACACCCTCGTGGCGTTCCTCCTGGCTGCTGGGCTCGCGAACCCGCGCCTCGTGATCACGCCGGGCACCCGGACGGTGCCGCTGCGGGACACCGTGCCGATCAATCTGCTCACGGCACTCGTGTTCCTGTGCTTCTACGTGTCACTGGCCTTCGTTCCCGGCTCGGTGACCACCGGCATCGAGACCGCGCTGGGCCCGCTGGCTGCCTGGGTGCTCACCCGGCGCAAGGGGAACGTCTGGCTCCCGCTGGCGGTGCTCGGCGCGGGGGTCGCCTTCTGCCTGGTCCGCAGTGCGTCCGGGACACCGCTCGCGGATCTCGGCGTCGGCGCGGCGCTGGCCGCCGTCGCCGGGGTCGGTGCGGCGGGGATAGCGACGGAGTCGGTGCGCCTGTCGGGGCTCGGGCACAGCCCGAGCGCCATCCTCGCGTGCCGCTACCACCTGACCTACCTGCTCGCCGCGGTGGGCGTGGCCTGGCACTGGGCGGGGAACGGGCCACCAACACTCGACTGGCCCCACCTGGTAGTGCTCTCGCTGCTCGGCGTGGTCGCACCGCTGTGGCTGCTCCAGATCGGGCTCACCCGCACCAGCCCCGTCTCCGCGATGGCGATCATGTCGACGCTGCCCGTGATCAGCTACGTCACCGAGGTGCTTCAGGGCTCCGCGCAGGTCTCGTGGTCGCTGCTGCTGGCCGCTGCGGTGGTGGTGCTGGCGTTCTTCGCGAACCGGTCGGCGACCACCTTCGGGCGGACCCGAGCTCTCTGCCCAGACACGCGCCGGCCACCCGAGAGACTCATAACCTCTCGGTCACAGGTTCAAGCCCTGAGACTCGACACTGCACGGGCACTAGAGGCCTGGAATCCCGCCGATTCCAAGCCTCTACTTTCGTCAAATGGTGCTGCTCCAGCAGGAACCCAGCGATTGTCTCCAGCCGCACCAGTGGTTCGCCCGGGTTCACTAAGTAGAGAAGCCTCGGCGCGAGACGGGGCTGAGAGGGAGCCACGTCTGCGCACTGCGTGACGCTCTAACCATCACAACCCACCGCGGTCCTGCGAGACCAACGATGACTTACGCCAGCCCGTCTCCCTTGAAACCCGCCTCCCTGATCAAACGCTCCCACTCGTCGAAGACGGTCTGGCCGTCAAGGACCGCCTGAAGACCCTGACTAATCCGCGACAACACCGGACGCAAATCCTTGCTCTGCTTCGATGGTCCCTTCATCGACGAATTTAGATTCGTTAAACCGGCTACCAAAGTATGCGAAACTTCGGCAGCTTCAATCACCGATGAAAACAGATTAGCGATACTCTCATCTTCGGCAGATCCTTCTTGAGCAACTTGCTCAATGAATGCCCGCATTCCGCCGTCCACTCCCACCAGATGAGCGGCATAGTCCTTACCCGTCTTGGCGATCCTATCCGCCGGTTCTTGAAGGTTGGCGGCAAGATTTCGGAAGACCAGGACACGTTGTGCGAATGGCTTCGAGCTTGCGTTCGCAACATCGAGGTCATCCCTTGCGGCCGTGGCGAGCTCGCCAACTTCTCTGATCGCCGGCGGCAGGGCTGTCATTGCCTCCTGCCACTGAGGCAACTCAGCCTCCATCTGGGCCATCAGGTCTGCCAACCCAGGCTCCTCAGACGTATCACCGCCCGCTGCTCCCTCCAGCAGGTCCAGGGCGTTGGGTATGACCGTCGGCCGACTCGCGTACTCACGGCCGATCTCCACAAGCCGCCCTGCCAGCTTAGCGACTGCCCGTTGGTGGTTCTCCGAACTCTCGTCCGATAGACGCAGCTCGCGCCAGTCGGCATACTGAGTTCGAGCAATATGCGACTTTGCCTCGTCACCACTGTTCTCAGTCAGGTCATCAATATCGACGAACAGGATGGGGAGCAAGAGTTCCAGAGCTTCGATGGAAGCCGCATGGCCGATGAACTTCAAGAGCTCGCGCCTGCATTCTGGACTCGAGAAATAGCGCGGAGTGATAATGGGGATGAAGAAAGTCGTGTCCTGCACCGCCGCGTCAATACGAGACCGCCACTGATGCCCCCACGCGAGATCTTCGCGGTCGACGAAGATCTTCAGATCGACGCCTGTGAGAAGCGAGTAGGCGTCTCGAATCTCGTCAGCGAGACGGACAATCCGCCCCTTAACTTGCTTGTCGTCCTTATGGGCGTAACTCCAGAACCCCGCAGGGCCAACGAGTTCCTCGTCATCGATCGCCGTTGCCACAAAATCCCCGTCCCATAGATCTGTCGTCACGTCGATAGCCTGGCAGCCTCAACGCTTCACGCTGGTAACGCGATCTGACTTGGTGTTCGAGGGCGCTAGCCAACCGCCAGTTGGGTCTTAACCTGACATCACCAGCATCCCAGCGGCAACAGGAACTGTCTGTGATTGTTCACCCAGAATCGCGAGGATCACCCGGCATCTCACCCGCTCGCTGGAAATGGGCACAGGCTGGCCTGGGGCCCCGCCACAAATTGGGCATCAAGCCCCGTCGGGCGCGTCTCCCGACGATAGTTAGCTCATGGGGAGTCGGTACCGGGTCCAGAGCTGCGCGCCGCGGGTCGGGGTCTCGCGGTGCGGGCTGGGGAACTCGATGGAGAAGCGCCTCCACTGGCCGTAGGTCGTCGCGGCGAATGTCGTGAGGGCCTCCGCCCTCGCGCTGGCGTGTTGCATCCCCCAGGTGCTCGACACGAGCTGTTCGGCGTCGGCGGGGTCGTGTCCTTCGGCGATCAGCCGGATGGTGAGCAGCACGGCATCGACCCAGGGCGGGCCGGTCCTGGACCATGCACAGTCGATGACGCTTACCGTGCCGTTGTCGACGAGCATGTTCAGCTCGTGGATGTCGGCGTGGACAAGGCTGTCCCCGGCCAGGGCGTTCGGTGCCTCGCTGTCGAGGTGGACCAGCAGGTCGAGGTGCTGCTTCTCCCACGCGTCGAGCGCGTCCGGGTGATTGTCGGTGATCCATTGCCATCCGGGCAGCCTCGTGTACTTGCGGCTGATCGGGGACACGTTGGGTGCGGGGTTCGGCGTCAGTTCCTCGGCCAGGCGAGAGATGGTGTCCACCACGGCCGGAAGGTCGGGCGAACGGGATGCGAATCCATGCTGCCCGTGCCCAGCTACGTCACCGAGGTGCCGCAGGGCTCGGTCCAGGTCTCGCGCTCGTTCCTGCTCGCGATGGCGCTGGTGCCGGTGTTCTTCGCGAACCGATCGGCGGCCAGCTGGGAGTTCAGTGATTAGCGATAGCCCATCGCAGCGAAATACTCATGAAATCCCGAAAACCTGGGTTCAAGTCCCAGTCGCCCCCTTAGCATCCTTGTGCGGTTCATCAAGTTCGGCCGGGTCGTCGAAGAGCATGGCGATGGCGGGCTCCCCTGACTCAGGGGCAGACACACCCGTCTCCTTAGACGTCAGCTTTGGAGCGACCTGAAGCTTGGCCCTCCAATCGGGTCCATACACCCACTCAGCCCGTCGCAAACGGTCGAAGTCACTCGTCCGCTCCCAGAAAGCGGGGATGCCTTTCTGCAGCCGCTTCACTGTGAGTTGACCAAGGTCGACCATGTAGACGACGCACTTCACCCCGCGCCAGTTGGGGGTGTTCGGGACGGTCTCCCGTATGCGATGGAGCAACCGCAGGTTCTCAAGTTGGCGAATCTCGCTACCCCACGAGCCTTCATCAAGATCCTTCTGGCGGATGAGGACAAAAGCTGTGTCCCCTTGTTCACGCACGAAGTCGCAGATGTCGCGCCACCGTTCACGTAGCCGGAACGCATCATCACCTGCGTCGAGGTTCAGCTCCTCGTCTTCCTTCTTGTTCATGCGCCGACTGGCAGCGGAGTTCACGTCCTCGGCCTGAATATTGACCAACGTCGATCCGGTCGGTGCCTGCTTCTTGTTCAACCGCTCAACCGCGGCATCGAGCGCACTCCCGGTCAAGGTGATGTAGTCACGGGCTACTGCGCCGCCGCATGCAAGCACCATCCGGGTGCGGGCTGTCTCGGTAAAGAGCTGAGCTGTAGTCAAGCCAAGTGGGTTGAGCACGCCATCCAGCATCTTCTCGAGAAACCGCTGCGCTGTCCCGAAGTCATCGAGCGTGACGTCAATCGGCAAGGGGTAGATGTCCTGGTTGGGCTGCATCCCGATTGCCGGGTCTCCATCTCTAAACGGTCGCATGCGCTCGCCAACGCCGCCGACCTTGAGCCAGATCCCAGTTCCCTTTGCAACGGTCTTGAGGTAGTCGAGGACCTCGGGCTGGTCGGTGAGCCTGACGTAGTAGAAGTCATCGATGAAGACCGCAGCCCGGTCGCCAGCCGACTGTCGGACAAGCCTGGTCAGCTCATCGGACAATCGGCTGGCCAGCTGCTGCAGCCGCTCGATCTTTGCCTCTTCAAAAGCTGCGGTTTCAGTCAGCGAATCCAACCTCGCTGCCGTACGCGTGGCGTCTGCTCCGACCTCCGCTCCTACACCGTGCTGGCTCGCACGGAGACCACCTGCTGCCTTGGCGCCCGACGACTTGCCCCGCTTTCGCGAACGAGTCAGCTGCTTGTTCCATGCCTGCGGGTCGTGGAGCATCCGGTCGAGCTCTCGCCGCGTTGTCATGAACTGCCGGCGGAGCCGGAGGTCGCTATGGAGTGAGCGTCCGATGCGCACGCGTGGGCGCAGTTCATCGAGCAGCTTGATGAGAATCTCAATGAGAACGTCCGGGAACGGGCGATTCTTAAACTTCTCCATGTCGATCACAGCGACCGGCGCACCAGACTCACGCAGGTGCACGCGCACGACGTGCAAAAGCGTGGACTTCCCGGTCCCGCGTCGTCCCGAGATCAGATGGTGCTGTCGCGCCCTGAGCGTGTCCGCATGACCCGGCCGCAACTCCACGAATCGCTCGACGGCTCGTTCCGCATTCGACTCGTCGGTCCGAGCCGCCTCTGCGAGGGCTTCTCTCAATGGACCAAGCTTCGAGTACTCCACGCCCATGGCTTTCAACCGGCCTCCAAGACCTGGTTCTGTGTGCTCATGTTAGGCCGCTCTCGCGACAAGACGGGGACCTTGACGAGAGTGTTCTTCGTCGCGCAGACGCCGCCGTTCCGTACGTGCGCCATCGAGCCAGCCGGTCTACCAGGCTCAAGCAGATGCCCTCCGCTCGCTTCGGGCGCCGCTAACGGTTTGACATCCCAGGAGGGCGCGTTGCTCCGCCGGCAGGCAGAACGACGTGGCGTCACCGCGAAGCCCGGGCCTCCAGCCACCAGCTCAGCCGCCCGTCGGCGTCCAGATGGGCGAGCCGGTCTGGAGCGGCCCGGTCCAGGTTCGACTCCCCGCCGAGCAGCGGTTCGACGCCGATCGACCGGTACGGCGCGTCCTTGGGCCAGCCGCCGAGGTTGCGCCACACCACGAACGACACGGGTGCCGAGAAGCCCGGATCGACGCCCCAGGTGAGCGAGAGCCGGTCGGCGCCGTCCACGATGTCGACCCGGTCGGTCGCGACGACGGCGCAGCGGGCGGTCCCGTCGTCGGGACCCAGGACGTCGAACGACACCCCATCACCGTCGGGCCAGACGCTCGGCACCGTCTGCCCACGGGACGGCCACTCGACCACCAGCACGTCCGGCCGCCCGGGCACCTCCAGCCGCGCGCCCGGACCGACGTCGAGCAGCATGTGCACCGCATGCAGGACGGCGGCGCCGGGCGGACCGTCGATCGCGTACCTCGCCCGGACGACGCCGTCGTCCGCGGTCAGCCGGCGGCGCAGGGCGAGACCGCCGGCCGAGACCGGGGCGACATCGACGCCCGGCTCGTCGCCGTCGGCCACCCACGGCCGGGACCACACCTCCCCGTGGTCGCTCGGGCCATTGAGCGTCGGGAAGCACTCCTCACCGCCGCCCGCGTCGACGAACGCGTCGCCCGGGGCGACGGCGGCCCGCTCGGCGTCGGGGACCCGCGGGTTGCGCCAGAGCCACTCGCGCTCGGGCGTGGCGAGCGACGTCCAGCGCCCGCCGAGCGCCAGGTCGGTCCGTACGGTCAGGGGGCGTCCGGCACCGGCCGGTCCCGCCACGGTCACATCCGGTCCAGGATCATGACGGCACAGTCCTCCCAGTACCACCTGACCGCAATCCCGACTGTGATTAGCTCTGGGGGAGGTGCAGCAGCTCCGCGCCCCGGCGGGCCACGCCGTGCCGCAGGTCGGCCGCATGTCGGGACGCCGCGAGCTCCGGCCGCCGGAGCAGGGCCTCGCCCGCCGCGGTGTCGTCGGCCAGGAGGGCGAGCTGTGCGTCCAGGAACAGCACGCGCCGGTCGCGCACCCGCAGCGGGTCCTCCTCGAACAGCAGGAGGTCGGGCAGCGAGGTGGCGAAATAGTCCACGCGGGGCACCTCGACGGCGTACCGGTCGCGGTAGGCGCGCAGCGACGCCGTCAGCTCGTCCGCCACATCGTGCCGGCCGGTGCGGCGCAGGGCGAGCACCGTCCAGAACGTCTGCTCACCGTGCTCCTGCGTGCTCATGTCGACGAAGTCGCCGCGCTGCGCCGCGGCGGTGCGCCACGCGTCGGCGGCGCCGTCGGGGTCGCGGGCGTCCGCCAGCGCATCCCCGAGCAGCAGGTGCAGGTACGCGGTGCTGGCCAGCGGATGACGCGCCTCGCCGAGGTTGCGCGGTGGCGCGAGAGCCGCCCGCACGTGCTCGACGGCGTCGCGCGCCCGGGCGTCGGCGAGCGCGTCCAGCGCGAGGCGGGTGTGCGCGCGGTCCCAGGCCAGGAGTGCCTGGCCCTCGCCGCCCTCCCAGGGGTGAAGCCGGCGTCGGCCGAGGATCGTCACGGCCTGGTCGGCCCGCCCTTCGGTGATCATCAGGTGCAGCGTCTCGACCGCGAGGTCGTCGCGGTCGAGGGCGGCCAGGCCGCCGCCGTCGCCGTCCGATGACCATGCACTTGCTGCCAGATTCGACCGGCGTTGTCAATCGGTCAGTGCAAGTTAGGCGGCTTGGTCGAAGAGCTGCTTGAGGCGCTGGGCCGGGGTGTCCAGATCGAGAGTGGGTCGTGGT